>DASWEO010000037.1:0-6411 GCA_036394715.1 Steroidobacteraceae bacterium | reverse complement strand
GGTCTCCTCAAAATCAATTGATCCGTTGCGGCCCGCCTTGGGCGCGCCGGCAGGGACACGCTGATTCGTTCCAAGACGTGCGCGGCGGCTGCGCGCCAGCCGGTGAGCTTGCCGCCGTAGATGCCGAGCACACGCGGCTTGGGCTCGCGGTCGGCGGTGAATATGGTTTCCCGCGACCGGTCGAAGGCCGCCTGGGTCGCGGCAGGGAGAACCCGCAGCCCGGCGAATCGCTGCGTGATGTGCTCGCGCGTGAGGTGTCCGAAGCCCGGAAAATAGTGGCGCGCGACGGCGAGCAGGTATTCCTCTTCTTCGGGCAGCGGGTGCACCTGGTCCGGTTCGCCGCGGTAGGGAGTTTCGGTGGTGCCGATCAGGGTTGCGCCGTGCCACGGCATCACGAAAACGGCGCGGCCGTCCGTGGGGCTTTCAACATAGTAGATCCCGGCAGTCACCGGGAAGGGCAGAACGATGTGCGCGCCCTGCACCAGATCCACGTCCGGAATCGGGATGGCGGGTTGAATGGCGCCGCCGACGTGTGGAGCCCAGGGGCCCGCCGCGTTGACCAGCACCCGGGCCGTGCACTCCACCGAGGATCCGTTTTGGTCGTAGACGACGGCGACCGCGTCTTCGGTGAGCGTGGCGCGCGTGAAACTCGCGGGCATCGCGAGCTCCGCCCCCAAGGACAGCGCCGATTGCACCACCGCGCGGGTCAACAGGGCGTCATCCGTCTGCGCATCGTGATAGCGAATGACGGCCTCGAGTCCCTGGGTCTCAAGGCCGTCGAGCGACGGCCATTCGCGTTTCGGCACGGCGCCGAAGCGAGTACTCGCATCGAACCCCCCGAGCAGCGCATACATCCATAGCCCCAGTTTCAGCTGCCAGGGCCGCCTCCGTGTGTCGCGGTAAACGGGAATGAAGAACGGCTTGAGCTCGACGAGCTCCGCGGCGATACGCAAGTGAATGGCGCGTTCGCGCAGACTCTCGCGCACCAGCGCGAACTGGCCGGATTCGAGATAGCGCAATCCTCCGTGAATCAGCTTGCTCGATCGACTGGACGTCCCGCTTGCGAGGCCGAGCCGTTCGATGAGCAGTGTGCTGTGGCCCGCGGCCGCGGCGGCCTGCAACACTCCGGCACCGTGAATGCCGCCGCCGACGACGACTACATCGTATTGTTTCATTGCCCTTGATTTGCGCGAAATCGCGCTAGGATGCGTGAATCCACCGCAACACACCACTGTTTCAGGCGCTTCGTGTGCTTTTCAGGCGCTTCGCGCAACTGCCAACGGGGTCGATGCGACCCCGTATTTCCATGCGCTTCGCGCAACTACCAACGGGGTCGATGCGACCCCGTCCCTTATAGTCAATGCGAGCCTTGAATAATCTGTGTCCGCAAATGGCGACAGACATCCTTTAGATTCGTGAGAGGATCCCTTCCCTTGGGCTAGGCTTCGCGCTTTTCTTCGAATTGCAGCACGGGTGCGCCCGAGGTGACTTCGATCTCGCCGTCGACGATGGCGCCCCTGGCGATGGCAATCGTGCGAGCGCTGACCTTGCCGCGTATTACCGCGGTATAGCCTATTTCCAGTTTGTCCTTGACGTTGAGACCCCCGGTGATCTTGCCGGCGACGATGGCCTGCTGCGCCTGGATGAAGCCGTACCAGCTTCCCGTGGCGGACAGATTGAGTCCGCCCTGCAGATCGCCGTCGCCGTGCACTTCGCCGGACACCACGAAATGCCCCGCGCCGCGGATATTGCCGACGAACACCGATTCGGCGCCGATAAAAGTCGGAGTCGCCGAGTTGCCTTCGAAAAATCGCCGTTTTTGCTCGCTCATGGGGCTTATTATCCTATCCGGGGCCGGCCGTGATGTGACGAGCTTGGCGTCGCCGCGACATCGCGAATCGAAGTAGAATGCACCTTCATCGAAAACCCCTATTGAGTACAAAAATAGTCATGAACAAAGCGGTCATCGGCCTCGGTTTTGCGCTGCTGCTCGGCATCTGCGGCTGCAGCCGCCAGCAAAGCGACTGGGAGAAAACCCGGGCGGCGAACACCACCGATTCCTATGAGCAATTCATCAGGAAATATCCGAGCGGCGAATTCACCGCGCAGGCACAGGCGCGCGTCAAGGAACTCTACGAGGAACGCGATTGGCAAAAGGCGCGCGACACCGATACGCAAGAGGCCTACCAAGCTTTTCTGAAGCAGTACCCGGAGGGCAAATGGACTGAGGAAGCCCGCATCCGCGTGGAGAACTTCACGTTGGCGCAGGCACCGTCGAACGCCACACCCGCCGGAGCGGAAACAGCGAATGCTCCCGGCAATCCGGCGGCGGGCGGTGCCGCTGCCGCCCCGGCGAAGCCGCCGGCCGCAGCGCCGCCGCCGGCACCGGCGCAAACCGCGTCACCGGCCAAGGCCGCGAAACCTTCCGCACCGGAGGGGCGCTATGGCATACAGCTCGGGGCATTCAAGTCGAGCGCCGATGCCGCCAACAAACGATGGGAGCACTTGGACGAGGCCTACCCTCAGCTTCTGGCCGGACTCTCGCCGACCGTGGCGCCGAAGAAGAGCGCGGCCGGCACCCTGTACCGCCTGCAGGTCGCGGGGCTCACGGAGAAACATGCGCGCGCGATCTGCAAATCCTTGCAGGCGAAATCGCAGGCTTGTGTGCTGATTCTTCCCACTCAGTAGTAGCCGGGTCGAGGGGCCGGCCCCGTGAGGCGGTATCGGGCGGTGCGCGTCACCAGTGACAATTCTTGTCAGCCGCCGTCACCCCACTGCTCGTCTAACCATCTGAATTGATTGCATTTGTCCTCTGGCACGCGGCTTGCTTCACCTCAAGGGTGGGTTCGCAAATCATTGCATTGCTAGTCCCGCAAGGGTGCCGCAAGGCGACCTTGCTGGTGCGCCGCGGCGACGGCCAGTTCGCGCTCGAAGGAATCGACGCGCGCGTCGCATCCGCTACGCGGGTGGCCGCGACCTGGTTTCGCCAAGGGTCTCCGATCGTTGACCCGGCTACCTCTGCGGTGGTCGGCTACGAAGTGACGGAGCTACCGCCGGCATAGAGACGAGTTTTCTCTCCCCGCCGAAGTCGATCTTGGCGCCGCGATCTAGCTTCCCCCGCTCGCGGCGCTTTTTTTTACCCGTGAATTCCTGCTTGGCCCAGCACGAAGGCATATTCCATCGCGATCTCGCGATACCGTTGGAAGCGGCCGGATTTGCCGCCGTGACCGGCTTCCATGTCGACGTGCAGAAAAACCGGGGTTGGGTCGGTCTTCAAGGCGCGCAGCTTGGCGATCCATTTCGCCGGTTCGTAATACTGCACCTGGCTGTCCCATAGGCCCGTAGTGACGAACATCGCAGGGTAGCCCTGAGCCCGGACGTTGTCGTAGGGGGAATACGACAGCATGTAGCCATAGTCTTCGCGCTCGTTGGGATTACCCCACTCGTCGTACTCATTGGTGGTGAGCGGGATACTATCGTCCAGCATGGTGGTGACCACATCGACGAAGGGCACCTGCGCCACGATGCCGTGGTAATCGTCGGGACTCAGGTTGGCAATCGCCCCCATCAACAAGCCGCCGGCGCTGCCGCCCATGGCGAATACCTTGTCCTTGGCGGCGTAGCGCTCTGCGACCAGATGGCGCGTGACGTCGATGAAATCGGCGAACGAATTCATCTTGTGGAGCTTGCGGCCATTGTCGTACCAGGCGCGGCCCATTTCCTGGCCACCGCGCACATGGGCGATGGCATAGATGAAACCGCGGTCGATCAGGCTGAGGCGCGCCGATGAAAAGCTCGGGTCGGTGGACAGACCGTACGCTCCGTAAGCGTATTGCAGCAGCGGCGCGGAACCGTCCCGGGCCAGGCCGTTGCGGTACACCAGCGATACGGGAATTCGCGTGCCGTCGCGCGCCATAGCGAACAGGAATTCGGTTCGATAATTCGCTGGGTCGAAGCTGCCGACGACCGGATCGCGTTTCAGCAGAATCTTCTCTCCGGTACGCACGTTGTAATCGTAGATGGTGGTCGGCGTGGTGAGCGAGGAATACGCGTAGCGCACGATTTCCGTGTCGAGCTCGGCATTGACCGATAGCGACGTGGCATAGGCAGCCTCGTCGCTCGCGATGAAGAATTCCGCGCCGCCCTGCACTGCGCCGCCCTGCACCGCGCCGCCGGGCGTCCAGGGTGCGATGGAGATTTTGGCGAGGCCGCCGCTGCGGACCGACACGGCGAGGAATCCGTTGAATACGTCGAAGTCTTCGATGAAGGTATCGTCGCGATGGGGGACGACGTCCCGCCAGCCGGCGCGGTCGCCGTTCTGGCCGATCGGCACCTGCATCAGCCGAAAATTCTTGGCCTGCCAATTGGTTCTGACGATGAAGACGCCGCCGAGATGTTCCAATTGATATTCGTGATCGCGTTCGTGCGGCAGGAAGGTCCTGAACTCGAGCGCGGGATCGTCGGCGTGCGCGTACTGCCACTCCGAGGACACCGTGCTTTCCATGTGGATGAAGATGAAGCGCTCGGATTTCGATTTGGACACGCCCGTGTAGAAACTCTTGTCCGTTTGCTCGAATGCCAGGGTGTCGTGGCGCGGGTCTTGGCCCAGCACGTGCTTTTTGACGTATAGGCCGAGCAAGGTCTCGGGATCCTTTGCGACGTACAGGATGGTCCGGTTGTCGTTGGCCCAGGCGAGGTCGGACTCGACATCGGAAATTGCCGTGTCAAGAATCTCGCCGGTACGCAGATTCTTGAAGCGCAAGGTGTATTGGCGTCTGCCGACCGTGTCTTCGCAGAACGCGAGCCATTCTGAATCCGGCGAGATTTCCATGGCGCCGATCCGATAGTAGTCGTGCCCCACGGCAAGCAGATTGGCGTCGAGCATGACGTCCTCGGGCGCTTCGAGCGAACCCTTGCGCCGCCCAAAGATGGGGTGTTCCTGCCCGGGGGCGAAGCGTGTGTGGTACCAGTACCCGTGCATGCGGTACGGCACACTGGAATCGTCTTGTTTGACCCGAGAGATGATTTCCTCGTAGAGCGCGTTCTCGAACGGTTTGCCGGCGGCCGTGCACCGTTCCCAATACGCATTCTCGGCCGCGAGGTAGGCCAGCACCTCCGGATTCGTCCGCTCGTCGTCCCGCAGCCAGTAATAGGGGTCCGTTCTGTCGCCGTGCGGCGAAGCAACAATGTGAGGCCGCACCGCGGCGACAGGGGGCTGGAATTCGGGTTCAGTCATGGCATTTGGGGGCTACTTGTCCTCCGATTGGGCGGGAGTATAGTCAGATGCGTAGCCGCTGCAGCGCCCTGAACGAAGCTTTTGGGGGGAACTATGCAAATCGTCAGTCAATTGCTGAGGTTGAAGGGCACTGAGATTTTCTCGGTTGCACCGCAGGATTCCGTGCTGCACGCCATCGAGGTCATGGCGACCCGGCATGTGGGTGCGCTCTTGGTCATGAGCCAGGGGTCACTGCTGGGAATCATCTCCGAGCGCGATTACGCCCGTAAGGTGATCCTGAAAAACCGCTCATCGCACGACACACCCGTGAGCGACATCATGAGTTCGCCTGCCGTCAGCGTGGCGCCGGAGGATACGGTGCACCACTGCATGGAAGTCATGACCGAGGGGCGATTTCGGCATTTGCCGGTCGTGAAGAACGGCCGCGTGCTGGGAATACTATCGATCGGCGACCTGGTCAAGGCCGTCATCCAGGAGCAGACCGAGCACATCGAGCAGCTGGAGCGGTATATCGCGGGGTGATGAGATGCCTAGCCTGCGCAAGGAGCCCGGCCGGGAATCCGTCTTGGCACGGAATGTTATAACGTGTTATAACGAATAAATGAAACTGCAGGTGCGGCGTGTCGGCAACTCCCTGGGCGTCATTCTGCCGAAAGCTACCCTGGAGGCATGGGATGTAGCCGAGGGCGATCATTTGGAACTCACAGAACGTCACATCCGACCTTCCTCCCGTGGCGGCTTGTCGCATCAGGCATTGGATGAACTTAAGCGGTCCTTCGCTGTTGCCGTTGTACGCAATTGCACGCCAAGACAAATACGAGCTCAGATGCTGGCGAATTTGCATCGATGGAAGAGCCAGGGTACGTGGGGCCCGGCTTACGATGAATGGCGAGACATTGCGCAATCCGAAGACGACGGTGCTCTTTTTGCTGTAATGCTTGGACGCGACGAGAACGCGGTGAGGTTACGGCAATCGATGCCATTTGTCGGACTTCTATCGCGGGAGGAAGTAAGGAAACTGAATGAAGAAGCGGGAGGTTGATCATGTATTGCGCGCCGCCGGACGTATAACCGGTGAGAAGCAGTTCATCATCATCGGCAGCCAGTCTCTTCACGGAAAATATCCCGATCTTCCCGACGACCTTGTCAAGTCTTTCGAGGTCGATCTGATAGCC
>DASWEO010000036.1:0-3552 GCA_036394715.1 Steroidobacteraceae bacterium | reverse complement strand
CAGTCGCGCGCCGTAGATTCATGTGCGGGAGATCTCAGGAGTGTCACGCGATATCGCGGCCGCAGTTCGTAGCGAGGCGCCTGAGCCTGCCCCCAACCTGAACCAACTGCTCGAGCGCCAGATCGCGGAGGCACGAGGCCGGGACGGCGAGCTGGATGTCGAGACGCTGCTCAAAACGGTCAGCGCCCACTACGATCGGATCGACGGCGAACGGCGCGGCATCGTGCGCTCCATGCAGCTCATGTCCGATGAGGCCCAGGCGCTCACGCGCGAGATTCGCGAGCAGACCGCCTCGCACCTGCAGGCCATTCTGGACAACGTCAAAGACGCCATCGTCACGGTCGACGATGCCGGCCACATCGAAACCTTCAATCCCACCGGCGAGCGCATTTTCGGCTACGCCCAGGCGGAAATCCTCGGCCGCTCGCTCGAGTTCCTGCTCCCGGACATCGCGCGCGGCGCCAGCGACTTTCTCGAGCGCCTCGCCACCAAGATCGACGACACCCACGTCGATCTCGCGGCACACCAGGCCTGGGGTCGCACGAAGGGCGGCAATCGCGTCGCGGTGGAGATCGCCGTCAGCAAGGCCAAGCTCAATTGGCGCGACGGCTACATCGTCAGCATCCGCGACATCACCGAAAGACATCTCGCCGAGCAATCGATGCGCGAAAGCGAAGCGCGCTACCGAACGCTGGTGGAGCACGCCCCCGAAGTGATCGTGGTATTCGATGTCGACCAGGGCAAGTTCGTCGATGTCAACGACAACGCCTGCCGCTTTTTCAAGATGCCGCGTGAGGACCTGCTTGCCAGCGGCCCGGACAAGATCAGTCCCGTGTACCAACCCGACGGCAGGCCGTCCTTCGGGCCGCCGCGCGGCTTCATAGAAGGCGCGCTGGCGGGAGAAGCGCCGGTGTTCGAATGGGTGCACTGCGATGCCTCGGGGCAGGTCATGCCTTGCGAGGTGCGGTTCGTGCGCTTACCGAGCTCCAATCGCCGGCTGATTCGCGCCAGCATCACCGACATCACCGAGCGCAAGCGCGCGGATGCAATCGCGGCGGGCGAGCGCCGGGTATTCGAGAAGATCGCCGCCAATGCGCCGTTGAGCTCGGCCCTCAGGTCCATCTGCGAACTGATCGAGCGCGTCATGGCGGGGTGCTATTGCGCGATCAACCTGCTGGATCCCGAGCGGCAGGCGTTGAATTTCGGCGTCGCGCCGAATTTGCCGCGCGAGTTCGTGGCGGCGATGGACAGCGCGCCCGTCGGCATCCGCTACGGTTCCTGCGCCGCCGCCGTGTACTTGGCGCGTCAAATCACCGTCGCCGACATCGAGACGGATGCGCTGTGGGAATTTCGGCGCGAAGCGGCGCTGCATGCGGGCTTGAGAGCCGCCTGGTCCACGCCGATCGTCGCCTCGGACGGGGGGGTGGTGGGTACCTTTGCGGTCTACCGGTGCCATCCGGGCATTCCATCGGCGAGGGATCATGACCTGATGTCGCGCATGGCGCAGATCGCCGGGATCGCCATCGAGCGCCGCGGCGCCGAAGATGCGTTGCGCAACAGCGAAGCGAAATTTCGCGGACTGTTCGAAACCATGATGGAAGGCGTGTACCAGACGTCATGCGACGGCCGCATTCTCGTCGCCAATCCGGCATTCGTGAACCTGATGGGCTACGCCTCGGCCGAGGAGCTCTATCAAGTCCCCGCAGCCGCGCTGTATTGGTACCCGAGCGACCGCGAAACCTTCGTACGGCGAGTGGAGAGCGAAGGCGAGCTGCGCAACGAGGAATACATCTTCCGCCGCAAGGACGGCACCATGCTCGTGGTCATGGAGTCGAGCCGGGTGGTGCGCGAAGCGCACGGCCGCGTCACGGGCTACGAGGGGACGCTCACCGATATCACCGAACGCAAGAAGGCGGAAACCGCGATCTTTCAAGCCAAGGAGCGTGCCCAGGTCACCTTGCAATCGATCGGCGACGCGGTCATCACCACCGACTCCGAAGGGCGCATCGACTACATGAACCCGGTCGCCGAAAGCCTGACCGGGTGGGAAAACCGCGAAGCGCAGGGGCAGCTCATCGGCGACGTGCTCACCGTCGTCGATGAAGCAACGAGGGTCGCCAGCGAAAGCCCGATCATGCGCTGTCTACGCGAAGGACGTGTGCTCGGCCTTTCGGAACACACCGTGCTCGTGAACCGCCGCGGCCAGGAGCTGGCCATCCAGGATTCTGCAGCCCCGATCCGCGATCGCGCCGGCAATCTCATCGGCGCGGTCATGGTGTTCCACGATGTGAGCAAGGAGCGCCGTCTGCACCGCGCGCTGCACTATCAGGCCAGCCACGATGCCCTGACGGGATTGATCAACCGCCGTGAATTCGAAAATCGCCTGACCGCCGCCGTTGAGAACGCAAGACAAGACACCGGCAGCCGTCATGCATTGCTGTATCTCGATTTGGACCAATTCAAACTGGTGAACGACACCTGCGGGCACCCGGCGGGCGATCAGTTGCTGAAGCAGATCACCGGCGTGCTGCAATCGCGGGTGCGCAGCGGCGACACCCTGGCGCGCTTGGGCGGGGACGAGTTCGGCATTCTGCTGCAGAGCTGTTCGCTGGACCAGGCGATGCGCATCGCGGAAACCCTCCGTCAGGCGATTCGCGATTTTCGATTCATCTGGCAGGACGGCGTGCTCGAAGTGGGCGTCAGCGTCGGCATCGTTGAAATCACCAACGATACGCCGACAGTCGCCAATGTCATGAGCGCCGCCGATGTCGCCTGCTATTCGGCGAAGGATCTCGGCCGCAATCGCGTTCAGCTCTACAAGCCCGACGACGTGCCCGAGCGGCATCGCGAAATGCATTGGGTCTCGAAGTTGGCGCGGGCCTGCGATGAAAGCCGGTTCGAGCTCTTCTACCAGCCCATCGTGCCCATCGGTCCGCCCATGGTGCCCGGTGCCACCACGCACGACCACGAGCGCGAGCACTTCGAGCTGATGCTGCGCTTGCGGGACGAATCGGGTGCCCTGGTGACGCCGGCGGAATTCATTCCGGCGGCGGAGCGCTACAACGTCATGCCATCGATCGACCGGTGGGTGGTTCGCCAGGCACTCGATCGGCTGGTGCATCGCATCGGGGCGGGGGTGAAGCCGTTCACGATTGCCGTGAACCTCTCGGGGACTTCACTCAACGATGAACGCTTTCTCGAGTATCTGATCGCAGAACTCAGCAGCAACGAGCTGGCCGCGGGCGCGATGTGCTTTGAGATCACGGAGACCGCCGCAATCGCCAACTTGGGCAATGTGGTGTATTTCATGCGTGAACTCAAGGCACGCGGCTGCCACTTCGCACTGGATGATTTCGGCAGCGGTCTGTCCTCGTTCATGTACTTGAAAACCCTGCCGGTCGACTATCTCAAGATCGATGGGCAGTTCGTGGAAAACGTGACACGCGATCGAGTCGATCGCAGCATGGTGGAGGCGATCAGCCAGGTCGGCAAAACCATGGGGATTCAAACCATCGCGGAGCGGGTGGAATCTGCGGAAGTGCTGGCCGAGCT
>DASWEO010000035.1:0-7910 GCA_036394715.1 Steroidobacteraceae bacterium | reverse complement strand
GGGTAAAATTTTACCTGACATGCGCCGGGAGTGCGCGACATCGCCGCGAGTAATCCGCGACGCCCAGTGCGAGCCTCTTATACTGCCGGGTCGAAAATCAGTAGGGGTGTGGAATGCGGATCGTCAACCGCTGCGTCTTCGGGTTCATCGCGGCTTCAGTGTCCGCTTTCGCGGGTGCGCGGGACTTGCCGCCGGACCAGCCGCCGATATGGAGTACGAAACCCGACGTCAACGCATTCGAGAAGATCGAGAACGACAGGCTCGACGCGGCACATCGGTGGATCGGCAAGATTGTCGCGGTCAAGGGGCCGAAGACCATCGGCAACACCCTAGCGAACTACGACGAGGCTCTCAGACAACTCAATGCCGCTCTCTATTTCTCAACGCTCATGGAGGCGGTGCATCCTGACGCAGCGTTTCGCGACCGGGCCATGGCAATGACCCGAAAGGTGAGCGCTGTCCAGACGGCTCTCTCCCTGAATCGCGGCGTCTATCAGGCCCTGGCGGCAGTTCCCATTTCCCAGGCCGATTCCGTTACTCAATACTACGTGCGGCGTCAATTGCTCGAATTCAGGCTCGCCGGCGTCGACAAGGACGATGCAACCCGCGCTCGTTTGAAGGTGCTCAACGATGAACTCACCGAAGAGCAATCGGCCTTCGAACGCAACATCAGCGACGGACAGAAGACCGTCGAGGTTCGCGACGCAGCCGAGCTCAACGGTTTGCCGCGGGACTATATCGACGGCCACAAACCAGACAAGGACGGCGTCATCCACATCACCACGAGTTTCCCGGATTACCTTCCGGTGATGAATTTTGCGGCGAGCGACGCCCTTCGCCGCCGTCTCTACCTGGCCTTCAATACGCGTTCCTACCCGCAGAATCGCGATGTGTTGATGACGATGCTGCGCACGCGCTACGAAATCGCCTCGTCGCTAGGGTACAAATCCTGGGCGGATTACAATGCTGCCGACAAAATGATCGGTAACGGCGCGCGCATTGCAGAATTCGTTCGGGACCTCGATAAAGCGGTGCGCCCGGTCGCGGAGAGGGAATTTCAAATGCTGCTCGCGGAAAAGAGAAAATCCGACAGCCAAGCCGTCACCGTCGGCCTTCAGGAGAAGAGCTACTATCAGGAACAGGTTCGCCGTTCGAGCTTCAATTTCGATTCGCAATCGGTGCGTCCGTATTTTCCGTACGCACGGGTCAAGCAGGGAATTCTGGACACCGCGGCGACCCTGTTTCACGTCACCTTCCGGCAGGAACAAGGGGTCCCGGCCTGGGATTCGTCGGTGGAGACCTGGCAAGTGCTGGACGCCGGCAAAGTCATCGGGCGCTTCTATCTGGACATGCACCCGCGCCCGGGCAAATTCTCCCATGCGGAGATGGCGCCGCTGCTCGACGGCATCCGCGGCAAGCAACTTCCGGAAGCAACTCTCATTTGCAATTTCCCGCGGCCGACCCCTGAAGACCCCGGGCTCATGGAATATGGAGACGTGCAAACCTTCTTCCACGAGTTCGGACACCTGATGCACGCGATTCTGGGGGGCCAACAGCGCTGGGCCGGGATCAGCGGCGTCTCGATGGAAGCGGATTTCGTCGAGGCACCTTCGCAAATGCTGGAGGAATGGATAGCGAGCCCGCAGGTTTTGGCGTCGTTTGCCCGGGACTACCAATCAGGGAAGCCGATCCCGGCCGATCTCGTGCTGCGGATGAAGCGGGCATCGGCGTTCGGGCGCGCCAGCTACGTCGGTCAGCAAAACGGCTTCACGGCGCTGTCCTACGCGATCCACGACGCCAATCCGCAGGATGTAGATCCCGATGCGATCGCCGCCGCTGACACCGCCAAGTACACCCTTTTCGCGGCGCTGGCGGGGACTCACATGTACGCCTCGTTCGGACACCTCGCGGGGTACTCCTCCGCCTACTACACCTACATGTGGGACAAAGTCATCGCCGAAGACTTCTTCGAGCAATTCGACTCCAAGAATCTGCTCGCCGGCGATACGCCGCTGCGCTATCGGCGAACGGTGCTGGAACCGGGCGGCTCGGCATCGGCGAACGATTTGGTCAAGAACTTCCTCGGCCGTCCACAGTCTATGGGGGCATTGCAGCGCTGGATGGCCGCGGAATTCGACGCCGAAGCACGTTGAAGGCGCGGCCGGCGCCCCCATATTGCAGCATGCCAGGCTAATTCAGCGCCCCTGCCGCAGGGGTGCTAAAATGCGCCGGCGAGTATTACTGGAGGATTACGTAACATGGCCAATTTCCCAAGCAACAACGCCGCCTTCCCGGGCATTCGAGCGGACGGCCGCAGCGCGTTCATCACGCGCACCTACACTCATCTGGTGGGGGGCATCCTCGGATTCATCCTGGTCGAGCTGGCTCTGTTCGAATCCGGCCTCGCGGGTCAGATCGCGCAGTTCATGCTCGGCTTCAATTGGTTTCTGATTCTCGGCGCCTTCATGCTGACCGGGTGGCTGGCCTCGCGCACCGCCCAGACCAGCTCGTCGATCGGAATGCAGTACTTCGCCTACGGGGCGTACGTGGTTGCGGAAGCACTGATCTTCGTGCCTCTCCTCTACATCGCCGACGCAAAGGCTCCCGGCGCGATCGATAGCGCCACGCTGGTGACGGCGATGGGCGCGGGTGGACTCATGTTCGTCGCGCATCGCACTCGCAAGGATTTCTCCTTCCTGCGCGCGTTACTCATGTGGGGCGGCGTCCTGGCCTTGGTCGCCATGATCGGCGGCGCCATTTTCGGCTTCCAGCTGGGCACCTGGTTCTCGGTGGCGATGATCGGCTTCGCCGGTGTGGCGGTGCTCTATGACACCTCCAACATCATCCACAATTACCCCGAGGATCGCTACGTAGCGGCCGCCATGCAGCTGTTCGCCTCGATCGCACTCATGTTCTGGTATGTATTGCGCCTGATGATGGGCAACCGCAACTAGTGAGTCCCCGCAGTACCGTGGCGCGGGCGATCTGAGCCGCCCGCGCCACGCGTCGTTCCTTACGTCGCGCGAAACTCACCGCAGCGCGATACTCACTGGAGCAGAGTCGCTCCCCCCATGTACGGCGCGAGCACGGTCGGAACCCCGATGCTGCCGTCCTCCTGCTGATAATTTTCCAACACGGCGACGAGCGCGCGACCGACGGCGACGCCGGACCCGTTCAATGTGTGTACCAACTCCGGTTTGCTGGTGGCAGGATTGCGCCAGCGCGCCTGTAAGCGGCGCGCCTGGAACGATTCGCAATTGCTGCAGGATGAAATCTCGCGGTAGCGCTGCTGCGAAGGCAGCCATACCTCGAGATCGTAGGTTTTGGCACTGCTGGGGCTGGTATCGCCGGCGCAGAGCGCCAGCACGCGGTACGGCAATTCCAATGCCTGGAGTACCGCCTCGGCATGTCCGGTAAGCTCCTCGAGCGCCGCGTAGGAATCTTCAGGACGCACGATGTGCACCAACTCCACCTTGTCGAATTGGTGTTGCCGAATCATGCCGCGCGTGTCCTTCCCGGCTGCGCCCGCCTCCGAGCGAAAGCACGGCGAATGCGCCACGAACTTGAGCGGCAGGCGCTCGGGCGGAAGTATTTGATCGCGGACCAGGTTGGTCAGGGGCACTTCGGCCGTGGGGATCAGGTAGAAACCAGGATCGCCGCGCACGGCGAACAGATCTTGCTCGAACTTGGGTAGTTGTCCGGTGCCCATCAGCGCCGTGCCGTGCACCAGATAGGGTACATAGGTTTCGCGGTACCCGTGATCGGCGACGTGCAGGTCGAGCATGAATTGCGCCAGAGCGCGGTGGAGCTTCGCCAGTCCTCCCATCATCACTACGAACCGCGCTCCGGAAATGCGCCCCGCGGCCTCAAAATCCATGCCGATCCGTTCACCGAGCGCGACATGGTCCTTGGGCGTGAAGTCGAATTGCCGCGGATGACCCCAGCGCCGCACTTCGACGTTGGCTGACTCGTCTTGTCCATCGGGAACGCTCGAGTGCAGGATATTGGGCAGTCCCAACTGCAGGCTCGATACCTGCGCCTGAATTGCCTCGAGCTGTTTCTCGACCCCCTGCAGTTGCTCGCCCAAGGATTCGCCCGCAGCCATCAAGAAGGCCGCGTCCTGGCCCTTGGACTTGGCCTGTCCCACCGCTTTGGCATTGGCATTGCGCTCGGCGCGCAGCCGATCGGCTTCTATTTGTACGGCTTTGCGCTGCTCCTCCAGCGCGGCGAAGGTCTCGACGTCGAGCACAAAGCCGCGCCGCGCCAGCGCCGCGGCTACCCCGGTCAAATCGCTGCGCAGCAGCCTCGGATCGAGCAAGATGAATTCCTCACTTTATATAAGACCTTAACCATATCCGCAGGTCGGACGACGTTTCCGCGGAAACGTCGCGGTCGTCCGAAGGCCGGATGCGTCAGCGTTTCCGCGGAAACGCGCACCGTTGCATTGTAGGCGATCGCGTAGGCAAGATGCCGAAGCAGACGCCCGCAGGATCACGATCCACCGGCATCTCGCACCTGCCGGTCGCGCTCTCGCCTTTGCTTGAGCGCCTCGCCGATCTTGATCTCTAGCCCGCGCGGCGCCGGCGTATAGTAACGCCGGTCCGGCATCTCATCGGGAAAGTAGCGCTCGCCCGCGGCGTAGCCGCCCGGCTCGTCGTGCGCATACCGATAGCCCTTGCCGTAGCCGATTTCCTTCATCAGGCGGGTCGGCGCATTGCGCAAATGCAGGGGTACCTCGAGCGAGCCTAAGCCGGAGGCGTCCTCGGCTGCCGCCTTGTACGCCGTATAGACGGCGTT
The DNA here is from genome assembly GCA_036394715.1 of Steroidobacteraceae bacterium. Taxonomy (GTDB): domain Bacteria; phylum Pseudomonadota; class Gammaproteobacteria; order Steroidobacterales; family Steroidobacteraceae; genus Bog-1198. Next base: position 3,113 of record DASWEO010000035.1, on the reverse strand, counting down.
GCTCTTGGCCGCGCAGGCCATGAACACGATGGCCTGGGCAATGGCGAGTTCGCCTTCGGGACTGCCCAACCGTTCGTACACTGCGCAGGCCTCCAGCGCCATGGTGAGCGCGCGCGGATCGGCGTTGCCGATATCTTCGCTCGCCATGCGCAGCGCGCGGCGCGCGATGTACAAGGGATCGCATCCGCCGGCCAACATCCGGCACAGCCAGTACAGGGCGGCGTCCGGATCGCTGCCGCGAACCGATTTGTGCAAAGCCGAAATCTGGTCGTAGAAGTTCTCGCCGCCCTTGTCGAAGCGAACATAGGTGCTGCCGATCATCGCGCGCATGGTGTCGACATCCAGCCGGCGGCCCGAGTCTCCCGGCGAGCTCAAATCCGCGGCGGTTTCCAATAGATTGAGCATGCGCCGTGCATCGCCGTCGGCGGCGGCCAGCAATAGCTCACGCGCGCCGACGTCGATTTGCAGATCCATCTGCCCCAGACCCCGTTCGCGATCCGTCAACGCTCGATCGAGCAATGCCGAGAGATCGGCGGCATCGAGGGACTTCAGCACGTAGACCCGCGCTCGCGACAGCAGCGCATTGTTGACTTCGAAGGACGGGTTCTCGGTGGTCGCGCCGACGAAAATCAGCGTGCCATCCTCGACGTAGGGCAGAAACGTATCCTGCTGCGACTTGTTGAAGCGATGCACCTCATCGAGGAACAGGACGGTATCGCGCGTGCCGCGCAAGGCCCGTGCCTGCTCCACGACCGCGCGGATGTCCTTGATGCCGGCCAGCACCGCGGACAGCGCGATGAATTCCGCCTGGCTCGAATTGGCGACCAGTCTTGCCAGAGTCGTTTTGCCGGTTCCGGGCGGACCCCACAGAATCATCGAGTGCGGCCGGCCCGACTCCAGCGCGCGGCGCAGCGGCGCGCCGAGCCCAAGCAGATGGGATTGTCCCACGTACTCGTCGAGCGACTGGGGGCGCAGCCGGTCAGCCAGCGGGCGGTACGTGCCGTCGCGGACCGTCACTTGCCGCGTCCGATCACGTCGACCCCCGCTGGCGGCACGAATGAGAACAAATCCGGGGCCAATGGGAGATTGCGCTTCGAGTTGGAAAAGGTCAGCTGCGTGATCTGATTGAGCTTGTCGGCGAGGAACATCGACCGCAATTCACCCTTGTCGAAACCGATCCGCACGAGCTGGAAATCGGTATCGGCATGTTTGGGAACGAGTTGGAACCACTGCAGCCCCGCACTATGCGGCAGGGCGGTGACGTTGAACTGAGTGCTGACCGAGCCATTGCCCGACAGCAGGCTCGCGGGCGTGCTGGCGAGACTGGTATCCATCTCGCGTACGTTGGCCTGTGCAAGATCCTTGTCGTAGAACCAGATTTGCTTGCCGTCCGCCAGCACCAGCTGTTCGGAGGGTTGCGAATAATCCCAGCGAAACTTTCCCGGCCGCTGCAGATAGAGCCGCCCGGCGGCGCTGCGCAGCACATTGCCATGGCCGTCATCGATGGTCTGCTCGAAATCGGCGGTCCAGCTGGCGAGCCCGCTCAAATATTTCTCGACTTCGGCCGCAGGCGACGCGGCCGCGGCGGGTGCGGCGGACACGGGCGCTACCTCCAAGAACGCCGCCAGCAATATCAGACTTGCAGCCTTGAACATCATTTCCTGTCATTCCTCGGGCGGCGGGGCGCCGTAGATCTCGCGGCCGCCATTGGACTGCAATGGGCCCACCAAGCCGGCCGCCTCCATGGCCTCGACCAGGCGGGCCGCGCGGTTGTAGCCGATCTTGAGGCGGCGCTGCACGCCGGAGATGGATGCCTTGCGCGTCTCGGTGACGATGCGCACCGCTTCGTCGTACAAGGGGTCGGCCTCGGCATCCGCCGTGCCGCCTTCGCCGCCCTCCTCGTCATCGGACGGAAATCCCGGGATTGCGTTGCGCGGACCATCCAGAATTTCGTCGATGTAGATCGGCGGCGAGGTGGATTTGAGACCTCCCACGACGCGATGCACTTCTTGGTCGGATACGAAGGCGCCGTGCACGCGCGTCGGAATGGAGGTTCCGGGAGGCAGGTACAACATGTCGCCGTGACCGAGCAAGGATTCCGCGCCGCTCTGATCGAGGATGGTGCGCGAGTCCACCTTTGCCGAGACTTGGAATGCGATGCGGGTCGGGATATTGGCCTTGATCAATCCGGTAATGACATCCACGGACGGCCGCTGGGTGGCCAGGATGAGATGGATACCGGCGGCGCGCGCCTTTTGCGCAAGCCGGGCGATCAGCTCCTCGACTTTCTTGCCGACGATCATCATGAGATCGGCTAATTCGTCGATGATGACGACGATGAACGGCAGCGTCGTCAGATCCGGCACGTCTTCCTCGACGACGCCGGGAACCCCCTGCGCTATTTTTTGCATGCGGATGGGGTCTTTGATGGGCTTGCCCGCTTCCGCAGCATCCTTGACCTTGCGGTTGAAGCCGCCGATGTTGCGCACGCCGAGCATCGACATGAGTTGGTAACGCCGCTCCATCTCCGCGACGCACCAGCGTAGTGCGTTGGCGGCCTGCTTCATATCCGTGACCACCGGCGACAGCAGATGAGGAATTCCCTCGTACACCGAGAGTTCGAGCATCTTCGGGTCGATCATGATCATTCGCACATGTTCAGGAGTCGACTTGTACAAGAGGCTCAAGACCATGGCGTTGATTCCGACCGACTTGCCCGACCCCGTCGTGCCCGCAATCAACAAGTGCGGCATGCGCGCGAGATCCGCCACGATGGGCACTCCGCCGATGTCCTTGCCCAGCGCCAGCGCGAGCGGCGAGCTCACGTCGTCATACGGCTTGGATTTGATGATCTCGCCCAGCGTCACGATCTCGCGCTTTTCGTTGGGTATTTCCAGGCCGACGACCGACTTGCCGGGAATGATTTCCACCACACGGACGCTGATCGCGGACAGCGCGCGCGCGAGGTCCTTCGATAGATTGCTGATTTGATTGACCTTGACCCCGGGCGCCGGCCGCAATTCGAAGCGCGTGATCACCGGGCCCGGCTGCACGGCGACGACCTCGGCTTCCACGTCGAAATCGCGCAGCTTGAGTTCCACCAAGCGCGACAT
>DASWEO010000034.1:0-6231 GCA_036394715.1 Steroidobacteraceae bacterium | reverse complement strand
TTCACTTCCGCGAGCGTCCAATCATTGCGTACCGTCACAAACACCTCGTTCGGCATCGTCTCGTGCAGCAGACCGGCCCAGTATTCTGTGCGTCGTCACCTTAGTCAACCAGGAACGCCCGATGTGGTTGACGAGAGGTCCCTTTAGGACGACAGGTCTCTTTGGGACGAGGGGTCTATTTAGGGGAGGCGGGCGAATCCCGGACTGACTCCTCTTTTATGATCGGCAACATCTGCAGCGGGGAATCAGACCAGGCTGCGATTGCCTCTTCGCAATACGCGGCGTCGTAGGGTCCGCGGGCGGATTTATCAGGCACATATTTCTCACACTCCATCGACAGAGATCTCATCTGCTCGGCGCTCATCTTCGCGATGGGAGGACTGTGGATGAGCCGAGGCGCGGCGGCCTGTCCCGGCACGGCGGCCTGCCCCGGCGCTGAAGCCTGTCCCGGTAAGGCGGTCTGCCCGGAATCGCGGCCGCAACCGGACGAAGCGGCGCTGAACACGATCAATAGAATGCACAGCGCTTTAGGCATCACTTGAGCGCAAACAGATATTCCAGCGCCATGCCGATGAATACGGCCATTCCGAAATAGTTGTTGTTGAGGAAGGCGCGGAAGCAGCCGTCGCGATCACGCCCGCGTATCAGCCACAGTTGATACGCGAAGAAAACCGCCCCCACCCATAGACCGGCGCCGTACCAATAGCCCAGGTGAATCCTGCGCCCGACCAGATACAGGGTCAGCAGGGTCATGACCTGAAGCACCGCGATGATGTGGCGATCCGAATCGCCGAACAGAATCGCCGTCGACCGCACGCCGATCTTGAGATCGTCGTCGCGATCCACCATCGCATAGAGGGTGTCGTACACGGTGACCCAGAGCACATTCGCCAGCAACAGCAGCCACGCCACCTGTGGCACTTGCTCGAGTTGCGCCTCGAACGCCATGGGTATTCCCCAACCGAACGTCAGGCCCAGGTACATCTGCGGCACCGACAAAAAGCGCTTGACGAAGGGGTAGCTGACCGCCAGAAACCCGCCGACCGCCGCCAGCAGCAGCGTCGAGTGGTTGAGCTGCAGCGCCAGCATCAAGGCCGTCATGGACAGCACGGCGAACAGCATCAGGGCCTCGAGCGTCGAGATGCGCCCGGCCGCCAGGGGCCGATTCTTGGTGCGCGCCACATGCGGGTCGAAGCTGCGGTCGGCATAGTCGTTGATGGCGCAGCCGGCCGAGCGCATGAGCACCGTGCCGGCCACGAAGATGAGGAAAATACGGGGATTCGGTTTGCCGCGGCCGCTGATCCAGAGGGCCCACAGCGTCGGCCAGAGCAGCAGCCAGATGCCGATCGGACGGTCCAAGCGCATGAGGCGCGCATAATCCATCAAGCCGCCGAGGATTCGCGGCAGCTCGTGCGTGGTGAACGGGTGGAAGCGTACGCGATAGGCCAGCCATCGCCAGCGCTCGGCTGTCCGCTCGATCAACTCGACTCCTGAGCGCGGCAGCGTCACGCGGGGACGGCCTTAGGCGCGGCCTATGGCGGGCAGGAAAAGCTCTTGCATCAGCAGCGGCGCGCCGCGCAAAGACACTCGTGAGCGGCGCGCCCAGAGGCCGGCGGGCTTCAACTCGGCATCGCGCAGCGCACGCGCCGTCACCGCTTCCCCGACCGGCAGCCACGCGTACTCGTAAGCACTGCGCTCGACGCCCGACAAGTCGCTCAAGGTTTCGCCCAATGCGGAATCGCCCAACTCGGCAAGCCAGGGGTGGGCGCACAGCGTCGAGTCCGGCATGATGGTTTGCGCGAACACCCACACTCGCTCGCCGCAGAACATTTCAACGTCCCTGAACAAGCCGGCGTTGTCCGGCGAACGCAGCGCCGACTTGTGCGCGGCGCTGAGCAGTCCGGTCCATTGATCCACCAGCTGCAAGTCGAAGCGCTCGCCGCACACCGCTTTCATGCGCAGCGTGAGCAAGCCCTTGCCGATCAACCAAGGGCGCACGTGTGCATCGACGGTCGCCTGTCCCAGGCGCTCGGCGGGGAGCCATTGAACGGGATCGACGGTGCGGATTTTGCCGGCAGTCATGGTTTCATTCTACCCGACGCGGCCGTATTGCTCCGCATGACCCACCCAACGGCTGACGAGCGGAGCCACCTGCAGCGGCCAATCATGCAGCAACGTTTCGGCCGCAGTCTGCACTCGGGGCAGTAGATCGGCATCGCGCAGCAAATCTGCAACACGCATCTGCGCAAGGCCCGTCTGACGCGTGCCGAGCAATTCACCGGGTCCTCGCAATTCGAGATCGCGCCGCGCGACTTCGAATCCGTCGTTGGTGTCGCGCATCACCGCCAGCCGCTCGCGTGCCAGCGACGACAGCGGCGAGCGATACAGCAAGAGGCAGGAACTCGCATGCTGACCGCGGCCGACTCGGCCGCGCAGCTGGTGCAGTTGCGCGAGCCCCATGCGCTCGGCATTCTCGATGACCATGAGCGTGGCGTTCGGCACGTCGACGCCGACTTCGATCACCGTGGTCGCCACCAAAAGCTGGATTTTACCGTCCTTGAAGCGCCGCATCGTGTCCTCCTTCGCGGGCGTAGGCATGCGGCCGTGGACCAGCCCGACACGGAGGTCAGGCAACGCGGCGGCGAGCGCGGTGGCCGTTTCCTCCGCCGCTTGATAGGGCATTTCCTCGGATTCATCGATGAGCGGGCAGACCCAGTACGTCTGCCGTCCTTCGAGACAGGCGGCTCTGATTCGCTGGACCACCTCATCGCGGCGCGCTTCGGCGAGGACCACGGTTTTCACGGGCGTGCGTCCGGGCGGCAGCTCATCGATGACGGAGACGTCGAGGTCGGCATAGGCGGTCATGGCCAGGGTGCGCGGAATGGGTGTCGCGGTCATGATCAATTGATGCGGCTGATGACCGTCGGAGGCGCCTTTTTCGCGCAGACTCAAGCGTTGATGCACGCCGAAGCGATGCTGTTCGTCGACGATGACCAAGGCGAGCGCGGAGAATTCGACGCGCTCCTGAAACAAGGCGTGCGTGCCGACGACGATGGCCGCGTGTCCTTCGCGAATACCGTTGAGCACGGCGCTGCGGGCTTTGCCGGTTTGCCGCCCGGTCAGGAGCGCCACGGCCACTCCCAGGGGTTCGAACCAGCGCCGAAAATTCTGCGCATGTTGGTCCGCCAGAAGTTCGGTCGGCGCCATCAGCGCCACTTGCCGCCCGATCTCTACGGCCTGCGTCGCGGCCAGCGCCGCAACCAGGGTCTTGCCGCACCCCACATCCCCCTGCACCAGGCGCAGCATGGGTTTGCCCTGCTCGAGGTCGCGCTCGATCTCGGCCAGCGCCCGCTGCTGCGCTCGAGTCAATTTGAAGGGCAGCGCGGCCAGCAGGCCCGCCTTGAGAGCGCCGTTCGACTCGAGGGGCCAGCCGGGATCGCTCTGGATGCGCTGTCGCAATAACTTGAGCGACAACTGATGGGCGAGCAATTCCTCGAAGGAGAGGCGGCGCTGCGCCGGATGGCGCCCGCTCAACAATAGATCCACGGGAGCGTCCGCGGGCGGGCGATGCACATACAGCAAGGCGTCGCGCAAGGAAGGCAGGTGCGAATCGGCCAACACGGCCGGGGGCAGCCAGTCCTCGATGTCGCCGGCCGCCGTCTGGTCGAGCGCGGTGCGGATCAGCAGACGCAGGCGTCCCTGGGTTACGCCCTCGGTCAGGGGATAAATCGGGGTGAGATGCTCCTCGGGCACGAGCCGGGCTTTCGAATCGATGAGCCGATATTCCGGATGCACGATTTCCAGGCCCTTGAGGCCGCGGCGCGCCTCGCCGAAGCAGCGGATGCGCGCACCGCGCGCGAGACCCTTCTGCTGCTGCGCCGTGAAATAGAAAAACCGCAAAGTGAGAAAGCCGGAACCGTCGGCAATCTTGCACAGCATCTGACGCCGTCCGCGAAATACGACTTCCGTCAGCAGCACCTCGCCTTCCACCGCCGCGCGCTGCCCGGCGCGCAGCTCTCCCAAAGGAACCACCTGCGTGCGGTCTTCGTAACGCAGCGGCAACAGAAACAGCAAATCCTGAGTGGTGTGCACACCCAGGGCGCTTAAGCGCTCGGCGAGGGCGGAGCCGACGCCGCGCAACACCGTGACCGGCTTAGGTAGGGTCACAGAGGTTCGGTCACAGAGCGACGATGCACTCCACTTCGACCTGGGCTCCGCGCGGCAGCGCGGACACACCGACCGCAGCCCGCGCGGGATACGGCTCGCGGAAGTATTCGGCCATGACCTTGTTGACGAGTGCGAAGTGAGAGAGGTCGATCAAGAAGATCGTCGCCTTGACGACGTCGTCGAAGGTGGCGCCGGCAGCGACGACAATGGCCTTCAGATTCTCGAATACCTGGCGCACCTGCGCCTCCATGTCGCCTTTGACCAGCTCCTTGGTCGCGGGATCCAGAGGTATCTGACCTGACACCCAAATGGTATTGCCTACCCGTACGGCCTGCGAATAAGTGCCGATGGCGGCGGGGGCATCGGGTGTCGAAATGATTTGTCTGCTCATAGGTATCGTTGGGACCTTCTTGACGTGCGTGGCCGACACTCTCCGTGCACGAGAATACTATCCTTACGCCAAGGTGCGAAATACCCGCTGCACGTCCGGCATGCGCCGAATGGTTTTGATGACTCGCGCCAGGTGCTTTCGATCGCGCACCTGGAGCTGAAATTTGAGAGAAGAGCTGCCCATGTCGCGTTCTTCCAATGACACCTGATCGATATTGGTTTCAGTCCCCGCGATGCTGGAGGCGACCGCCGCCAGCACCCCCACCCGGTTGTTGATTTCCAGCTGGATCTCGCAACTGAACAGCCGGCCCTGCGTCGCTTCCCAGGCAACCGACAGCCACTTGTCGGGCTGTTTGCGATATTCGGCGAGGTTACCGCAATTCTGACGATGAATCATTACACCGCGGCCGGCGCTCAAGTACGCCATGATGGGATCGTTCGGGATGGGGAAGCAGCAGCGCGCGTAGGTGACGAGAAGACCCTCGGTGCCCGCGATCATCAGCGGACCGCTGTGAGCGCCGACGTGCTCCCCGCTGTCCTTCGTAGGTTGCAGACGGCGCGCCACCAAGGGGGCCAGGCGCTCGCCCAAGCCGATTTTCTCGTACAACTCGTTGGCGTCCTTCAAATTGAGCTCTTTGACCACCGCATCGATATCCGCCGGCGGAATCTTCTTCAGATTGAGCGAAAATTCTTCGAGCGCGAGCCCCAGCAGCCGCCGGCCGAGCTCCAGAGCCTCGCCGCGCTTGAGATTCTTCAAGTACGCTCTGATCGCGGCACGCGCCTTCGCCGTCACCAAGAAGCTCGACCAGGATGGATTCGGCGTCGCGCCCTTCGCGGTGATGATTTCCACGGTCTGACCGTTGCGCAGAGGCGTGCGCAACGGGACCAGGCGCCGGTCGACCTTGGCGGCCACGCAGCGATTGCCCACATCGGTGTGAATGGCGTAGGCAAAATCCACGGCGGTGGCGCCGCTCGGCAGCCGCAGTATCTTCCCCTTGGGCGTGAACACGTAGACCTTGTCCGGGAACAAATCGACCTTGACGCTCTCGAGGAATTCCTCGGAGCTGCCGCCTTCTTGGATCTGCACCAGGCTCGCCAGCCACTCGCGCGCGCGATCGTGTTCGATGCCGCCGAAGGTATCGCCGCCTGATTTGTACTTCCAATGCGCGGCGATTCCGGACTCCGCAACGCGATGCATCTGCTCGGAGCGAATCTGCACTTCGATGGGTATGCCGTTGGGTCCGAACAGTGTCGTGTGCAGCGACTGGTAACCGTTGACGCGGGGTATGGCGATGTAATCCTTGAAGCGTCCCGGCATGGGCTTGTAGACGCTGTGCACCAGACCCAATGTCCGGTAGCACGTATCGGCGCTGTCGACGATGATGCGAAAGCCGTACACGTCGACCATTTCGTTGAGGGAGATCTTCTTGTTCTGCATCTTCTTGTAGATGCTGTAGAGATGCTTCTCGCGGCCCTCCACTTCTCCCGCGATCTGCGCTTTTTTCAGCGTGGTCTTGAAAGTCTCGGCGATCCTGCCGATGAATTCTTTTTGATTGCCGCGCGCCCGCTTCAATTCCCGTTCGAGAACTTTGTAGCGGTAGGGATACAGCGCCCGGAAGCCCAGGTCCTCGAGCTCGAGCTTCACCGCGTAAAGGCCGAGGCGCTCGGCGATCG
>DASWEO010000033.1:0-5675 GCA_036394715.1 Steroidobacteraceae bacterium | reverse complement strand
GTGCGGCCGTGAAAGCCGCCGGAGAACGCGATCACTGCGGAGCGCTTGGTGGAATAGCGGGCAATCTTGACGGCGTTCTCGACCGCCTCCGCGCCGGAACTCAGGAACATGGTCTTTTTCGCGAAGTCGCCGGGTGCCAGTGCATTCAGCCGTTCCGCCAGCCGCACGTAGGACTCGTAGGGCGCGACATGGAAACAGGTGTGCGTAAACGCCAGTGCTTGCTGCGCCACGGCCTCCATGACCCGGGGATGGCGGTGGCCGGTGTTGAGCACGGCAATGCCCGCCGCGAAATCGATGTAGCGCCGGCCGTCGACGTCCCATAGCTCGGCGTTCTCCGCCTTGGCCACGTAAAGACCCCGGCTACCGACCCCGGCGGGCACGGCCGCCGCCTTGCGAGCCTTCAAATCGGCTGATTTGGACATATGTACCCCTTTGATGGCATTGCCAGACTCTGGGGAACGGTATCATTGGGGGGTCATTTGAGCAAAAGGTGGGCGGTCCCATGAGCATGGCCGATACTGCATTACCGGACTCCGAGCCTCGGGCGGCGAGCGGAACGCTCAATGTGCGCATACTGCGTTCCAGCGCCGAAGCCCAAGCCGCAAGGGACGATCGCGTGGCGGTCGAAGCGCCGCTGGAATTCCTGCTGCATCATCCGGCGCTCGGGATGGAACCCATGTCATTCGGCACCACCATGCGCACCCCGGGCGACGATGAGTCCCTGGCCGCCGGGCTGCTCTACGGCGAGGGCATCGTGAATCAAGCCGCAGACATCGAGGCCATCGAGTCGAGCACGCGGCGGCCGAACGTGGTCAACGTACGCCTGCACCCCAGGGTTGAGATCGTGCCGAACACGCCGGCGCGCCTCTTTTCAGCCGGTTCCAGCTGCGGTGTGTGCGGTACCACCGGGCTCGACGCCGCCATCGCCCGCGCCGCCGCCACGCACATCCCCGATACCGGACACGTCGCTCTGTCGCTGCTCCTGCGGCTGCCGGCTCGAATGCGCGCGGCGCAGTCGAAATTCGGCGACACCGGCGGCGTTCACGCCTCCGCACTCTTCGATTTCTCGGGGAACCTGTTGAATCTGGCGGAGGACGTGGGACGTCACAACGCCTTCGACAAGCTCGTGGGAATGAGTCTCATGTCGAACGCGATTCCGTTGACCAATCGCATCGTGGTGTTGAGCGGCCGCGCCAGCTTTGAACTCGTGCAAAAGGCCATCCGTGCCGGGGTCAGCGTGCTCGCCGCCATCGGTGCGCCGTCCAGCCTCGCCGTCAACCTGGCCGTGACGTCCGGACTGACGCTGGTGGGGTTCTTACGCGAAGCTCACTGCAATGTGTATTCATACCCCGAGCGATTGACGCTGGATTCCGCCGCGCGGTGACAGCCAATTCGATGCCCGGGCCGCGCCGTCCAGCCAAGTCGATGCTCGTACCGCGCCGTCGTTGAACCAGGCTCGGCCCGACCGCAGCGCGCCGAGAACCATCGGATAGGTCACCGTGCACGGGTATGTCACCGACTCGTGGACTGCTGCGATAAAATCGCGCCACTGCCGATGATTGGAAAACTTGCGCCTCACATCGTCGAAATTTGCCATAAGTTTCTTCCAGTCGAGCGCACGGCTCAGGTGCGTTGCGAGAGTAAATAGCCGGCGGCCAAACCCACCAGGGCCGCCACGGCAAGCGCTGCCCATGGGTTGCCGCGCACGAAGTCATCCGCTTCTTGGGCCACATCACGGGCCCTCACGAGCCACAAATCCGCTGCATCACGCGCAGGTTCGGTGACCGCGGCCAGGGCACCCGATGCGCTCAAACCGAGACCGCCCACATGCAGATCTCTTTTCTGGAAGACCGAGTTTGGGTGGGTGGTCAGCATCGCGGAATCTCCTCGTCATGATTGAACTGCACTGTGACTAAGAGTGCCTGATCGAGAGTTCGTTCACAGTCGGCGGCAAACGGCGCGCTGCGTAGGACTCCGCTCACATCGCCGATCAGTGACACGCGCCCTCATCGGCGCGTTGTGTCGGCGCGGCGCGCCGCGCTCGCTAGTTGACCTGGTAGCCTCGGCCCTGCAAACACGCAGACATCGCGCGGTTATAATTGCTGCGCGCTGCGTCGGCGTTGCCCGAGACTCCGCCTCCCGGCTGAGTCGGATCGAAACCGGTTTGGCCCTTCGCCCAGTTGTAACACTCGAATTGATCGGCAGCCTGCTGCTCCTTGGTCTGACCATTCTTGGGGTAGATGATCAGATCGGCCTGCGCGCTGTCGGGAGGGGGCGGCGGCGGTGAGGGAGCATCGGCATTGTCGGGCGGGTCGACCACGGCATAAGCGTTTTGATCCGGCTGCCACGAGTAGTACACGTCGTCTGCATAGTAGTAGGGAACACCGCCGATCCATACCGTGGAGTAGTAAGGGGGTAATGTCGAGATCACCAGGCCCGGCGGCGGGCTCACTACGATGAATTCGGGTCCGCGCGGCGCATACCAAATGCCGCCGTTGAAATAGTAGCGGCTCCCGCCGCGATAGTAGGGGCGATAGCCGTCCGGCAATGAGCGATAAACGGTACCCCGGGGCGGGTAGTAGCGGCCGTGATCGTAACGGCTGTCCAGTCTCTGTCCGCGGCCGTCGAATGCCGGCCGTCCCTCCGGCCGAGCTCCGGGCCGACCTCCGGGAACTCGTGCCTCCGGCCGCGGCTCGGCACGGCCTCGGTCGCGCTCATCGGCGGCCGCGAGCGTGCTCGCCTGAATCCCCCACAAGAGCATGGACGCCGACAGCAATGCGATCTTCAGTGTGTGAGTCATTTCCCAGGCTCTCAATTCTCGGACCGCAAATGCTCCCGCGGCATGCGTGTCAGGTGACCGACATGCGTGTCAGGTGACGGTATAGCCGCGGCCCTGCAGGCATGCGCCAATCGCACGCCGATAGGAGTCGGCTCGCGCCCGCCCCGCGGCTGCGCTCTGATTGAACTGTTGCTGGGTCTGTTGCGCCTGCGCCTGCGCGTTGGCATCGGCGGCAGATCCGATGACTGCGCCCGTAGCTCCGCCAATGATCGCCCCGGCACCCGCATTGCGCGGACCCCCGATGATCGAACCCACGATGGCGCCGCCGATCAGTCCGGCCACGGTGCCCGACCCCGGAGGATTCGCAGGCTGAACGACCACTCGTTCATAGGCGTTGGCGCCCGCCCGGCTCGGATCAACCCCGGTTTGCTGGACCGCCCAGACATGGCATTCGTAGCGGTCGCGCTCGGTTTGTTCCGGACTCTGACCGTTTGCGGGATAGACGAATACTCGTTGCGGCGGGGGCGGCGGGGGCCCCGGCACCCTGACGACGCGGGGCGGCGGCGCCACGCAGGCGGCCAGCAGAACGGCCACCGCAACCGGGACAGCCGAAAAATGCATCAACTTCATGTAACCAATCCTTTAGGCCTGATCCTATTGATGAACGCAAAAGAACTGCTTTAGTTGACAGCAAAGCACCCCGGGAGTTCGCGGCCTGCGTTCCCGTTCAGGGTTTACGAAACTTCAATATGAACTGATCGGTCTTGCCGCGCACCGCCGGGTCGAACACTTTCACGGAGTGACTATCGTCGGGTTGGTGCAATAGATCGCTCTTTCCCAGGAACACGAAACCCGCCGCCAGAACCTCCTTTTTCACAGTCTCCGGGTCGATCCGGTGCAAGGTCTTGGTATCGCGTCCGCCCGATCCCGCTTCGGCCGCGTGGTCGAGGACCAGATAGATGCCGCCGGGCTTCAGGTCGTCGAACACCATTTTATTGAATATCCCCACATCCAAACCGGGGAAATTGTGCAGGTCATGGTAGTTCTGAGAGGTCCAGACCAGATCGACGGGCGCAGGCACGGCGAGCTGACTGAAGGGCTCCACCACCACACTCACATTGGAGTAGTTCGGGTCGGCGGCGATCGCCTTCACGCGCGCAGCAAAATCCGGCACGTCCGCCGGCGCATCGGCCAAGGGCGCCGGCACCAGCGCATACACATGCCCCGAGCTGCCCACGGCCTTGCTGAATATGCGCGTGAAATAGCCGCCGCCCGGCAACAGCTCGGCTATTTGCATCCCGGGCTTCACGCCCGTGAACGCCAGGGTTTCCGCCGGTTTGCGGTTCACGTCGCGTATCTTGTCGGCTTCGGGCCGGCTGCCGTCGGCCACGGCTGCCGCGATGTTGCCGGGAATGGGTGCGGCGCTCGCACAGGTTGCCGTCAGCATCAGGGTGACCGCCAAGGCTGCCGCGAGAACGCGTGGGAAGCGAGTCATGGAATACTCCCTTTTTTGGGCCTAATGCCTGCAAATGATTTATCGACGTCGCATTCTACCACTTGGGCGTCGGGGTTTTGACTGCCACGGCCGCAGCGACGGCGTATCATCGGCTCCCCCGGTCGCCGCAGGTTTAAACGCATGAGCTTGAGTGTCTTCGATATCTTCAAGATCGGCATCGGCCCATCGAGCTCGCACACCATGGGACCGATGAATGCGGCGCGCAGCTTCGTCCTGTCGTTGGCGGCGCGCGATTTGCTCGATCGCACGAGTCAGGTGTCCGCGCAGCTCTACGGTTCACTGGCCTTGACCGGCCGCGGTCATTGCACGGACCGCGCCATTCTCTTGGGCTTGGAAGGCATGAGCCCCGATACCATCGATTCAGCCGCGGTCGAACCTACCTTGCGGAGGATACGCGACGAGCGACGCATCCGCTTATTGGGCCGGCATGAGATAGCGTTTGACGAGCCGCTCAATCTTCTCTTCCACACGGATCAGGTGCTGCCCGGCCACTCCAACGGCATGCGCTTCACCGCGCATGATGCGGCGCTGCAAGTTTTGGCGCGCGAGGAGTACTACAGCATCGGCGGCGGTTTCGTGGTGCAAGCCGGCGCCGAAGCGAATGTCGGCGCCGCGCGCCCCGAGCCTCCGTACGAGTTCAATTCCGGCGCGCGCCTGCTCGAGCACGGGCGCACACAAGGATTGGAGATTCATGAGCTTCTGCTCGCCCGCGAACGCACCTGGCGCACCGACGCCGAGATTCGCGCAGGCCTCATGCGCATATGGCAGGTCATGCAGGATTGCGTGCGCCGCGGTTTCGAGGCCCAGGGCCTGCTGCCCGGGGTGTTGGGGGTGCGCCGGCGCGCGCCGAAACTCTATCGGCAGCTCATGAGCGGCGACCCCTTGGGCCCCATGCATGCTCTCGATTGGGTCAATGTCTTTGCGTTGGCCGTCAACGAAGAAAATGCGGCCGGCGGCCAGGTTGTGACGGCGCCGACCAATGGCGCGGCCGGGATCGTGCCGGCGGTGCTGCATTATTACCGGCGCTTCGAGCCGGGAGCGGACGACGACGGCGTCATTCGCTTCCTGCTCACCGCCGGCGCGATCGGCATGCTCTACAAGCAAAATGCCTCCATATCCGGCGCCGAGATGGGATGCCAGGGCGAAGTCGGCGTCGCATGCTCCATGGCCGCCGCCGGATTGGTGTCCGCACTCAACGGCAGCAACGAACAGATCGAGAATGCCGCCGAAATCGGCATGGAGCACAACCTCGGATTGACCTGCGATCCGGTCGCCGGCCTGGTGCAAATCCCCTGCATCGAACGCAACGCCATGGGCTCGGTGAAAGCGATCAACGCCGCCCGCCTGGCGATGCGCGGCGACGGCTCACACAAGGTATCG
>DASWEO010000032.1:0-8912 GCA_036394715.1 Steroidobacteraceae bacterium | reverse complement strand
CTCCAGTTGATGGTGTTCGTCTGGCGCCGCATGTACGCCTTCCAGGAATCCGAGCCCGCCTCCCGGCCGCCGCCCGTGTCTTTCTCGCCGCCGAAGGCGCCGCCGATTTCGGCCCCCGAAGTGCCGAGATTGACGTTGGCGATACCGCAATCGCTGCCCTCGGCGGAGAGGAAGCGCTCCGCCACTTGCAATCGGTCGGTGAAGACCGCCGAAGACAGGCCGTAGGGCACGGAGTTTTGGATGGCCACCGCCTCGTCCAGGGTGTCGTAGGCAATCACGTACAGAATCGGCGCAAAGGTTTCGGTACGAACCACGCTCATGCCGGCGTTGGCGCGAATGATGGTCGGTTCCACGAAATTGCCGGGCCGCGGTAAGACCTTTCCGCCGCACAGCAGCTCTCCTCCTTCGGCCTGTGCGGCGGCGATGGCCGCCGAGTAGCGCGCGACGGCCGCCGAATCGATCAGAGGTCCCATCAGCGTGTCATCCGCCAATGGGTCGCCGATGCGTACCTGCCCGAAGGCCCCGATCAGCCGCCGCTCGAGCTCGGCGGCGCGTGAGCGATGCACCAGCACGCGTCGCGTCGTGGTGCAGCGTTGACCGGCCGTTCCCACGGCCCCGAAAACGATGCCGGGCACCGCCAGGTCGAGATTCGCGGTTTCATCGACGATGATGGCGTTGTTGCCTCCCAGCTCCAGCAGACTCTTGCCGAGCCGCTCGGCAACCCTTACGCCGATTTGCCGTCCCACATGGGTCGAGCCGGTAAAAGACACCAGCGCCACCCGGCGGTCTGCGACGAAGCGCGTCGCGAGCTCGGTGCCGGCGTCGATGAAGATCTGGAAAATCGCCGGCAATGCGTGGCGTTCCAGCACTCGGTTGCAGATGTGCTGTACGGCGAGGGAGCACAGCGCGGTTTTGGGCGAGGGCTTCCATACGGTGGCATTGCCGCTGATGGCCGCCAGGAATGCGTTCCAGGACCACACGGCCACCGGAAAGTTGAATGCGGAAATCACACCGACCACGCCGAGCGGATGCCATTGCTCGTACATGCGGTGCTGGGGCCGTTCGGAATGCATGGTGAGGCCGTACAGCATGCGCGATTGCCCGACGGCAAAATCGGCGATATCGATCATCTCCTGGACCTCGCCCACGCCCTCGGCCTTGATCTTGCCGTTTTCCATCGACACGAGGCTTCCGAGCGCGTCTTTGTACTTGCGCAGCTCCTCGCCCATGAGGCGCACGGCCTCGCCGCGTTTCGGCGCCGGCACCAGCCGCCAGGCCGCGGCCGCGGCAACCGCCGACGCCATGACGTCCTCATAGTCCTGCGGCGTTGCGCCGCGAACTTGGGCCAATCGCTGACCCGTGGCCGGATTGATGGAGTCGATGATCGCGCCGCCGGTGTGCGTGCTCCAGCCCCGGCTGCCGGACCAAGTACCCGGGTTGATGTCGCGAAGTCCCAGCGCCTGCAAGGCTTCAGTGGTGTGCTGCATGATGAAATTCCCGCCCATTCATAAGGGGGCGCATTTTGACTTGGGAGTGCCGACAACGCTAGCATCCTAAGATCATGTCGAAATCTCCCGTCTTGACGAACTGGCACCCCGCCAGTTGGCAGAGCCGCCCGGCGACGCAGCAACCCAAGTACTCCGACCCGCAAGCGCTGGAGCGCGCGGTGGGCTCGTTGAGCCGGCTGCCGCCCTTGGTGGTGTCCTGGGAGATCGAGGCGCTGCGGGGGAAGCTCGCCCAGGCGCAGCGCGGGGAACAATTCCTGCTGCAGGGGGGCGACTGCGCCGAGAGCTTTGAGGATTGTGAATCCGACAATATTGCCCGGCGCCTGAAGATCCTGCTGCAGATGAGTCTGGTGCTGTTGCAAGGCTTGAAGAAACCCATCGTTCGCGTCGGCCGTTTTGCCGGGCAGTATGCGAAGCCGCGCTCGGCCGATACCGAAACGCGCGACGGGCTGACGCTGCCGTGCTACCGGGGCGACAACGTCAATCGGCCGGGATTCACCGCGGCGGAGCGCGAACCGGATCCGGAGCTCCTGCTGCGCGGCTATGAGCGTGCCTCGCTCACCTTGAATTTCGTGCGCGCCTTGATCGACGGCGGCTTCGCCGATCTTCATCACCCGGAATATTGGGACCTGAGCTTTCTGCGCCACGCGCCGCTGCACGATGCCTATCGAAAGATCGTCGATTCGATTGCCGAGTCGCTGGAATTCTTCGAGTCCGTGAGCGGACAGCGGGTGCACGCCGCGACGCGCGTCGACTTCTACACCAGCCACGAAGGGCTGCATTTGCTGTCCGAGCAGGCGCAGACGCGTTATATCGAGCGTCAGAAGCACTGGTACAACCTGTCCACGCACATGCCGTGGATCGGCATGCGCACGGCCAATATCGACGGCGCGCACGTCGAATATTTTCGCGGCATCTCCAATCCCATCGGCGTGAAAGTCGGCGCCGCAATGAGCGCCGAATGGCTGCAAGAACTCGTGCAAGTGCTGAACCCGCAGAACGAGCCGGGCCGGTTGACGCTGGTGCATCGGTTCGGCGTCAAGGACATCGAACAGCGGCTTCCCGCCATGATCCAGGCAGTGCGCGCCACGGGTTCCCAGGTGCTGTGGGTTTGCGATCCCATGCACGGTAATACGGAGGTCACTGCGGGCGGCGTGAAGACGCGCCGCTTCGACAATATTTTAGGAGAGGTGGAGGCTGCCTTCCGCATCCATGAGGAGGTGGGGTCCATGCTGGGCGGAGTCCATATTGAACTCACCGGCGAGGATGTCACCGAGTGCATCGGCGGTGCGCGGGGCCTGGCGGAGGCCGACCTCGCCCGTGCGTATCGGTCGCAAGTCGACCCGCGGCTGAACGCCGAACAGGCATTGGAATTGGCCATGCTGATCGCGCGCCGCGCCGGTGCCAGCAGGCGCAGGGCCAAGTCCCTCGAGCCCACCCGCTAGCTGGGGCGTGTGCGGGGCTAGCCGCTGGCTCCTCTGTCGATAAGTTAAAAATACCCTGTAGTGAATTATTTATGTAAATCAATAGATTATAGGTTCTAACTAGAATTTCTCTGGATAGCCATCGACGGTTTTTGAAAAGGCGACTTGCCTCGATGCGTGCAGATGCTATTCTGCCTTTCGATCCTTCCCGCCCGTTGAGATTGAGTGTCGCGAGGCCCCAACTGCTCAGACGACAAGTAAAGAATTAATGACGCATTGCGCGGAATCTTTCCGGCCGCGATGAGTCTCAAGGGTTCTGCCCCCGGGTTCTGGGCGAAGGTTGGGTTGCGCTCGGGTTAGTCCAAAGCCGCGCGTGATCGACGGCGGGCTACGTGGTTATCCGCGTAGCCCGTTTTTTATTTGTGCCCTGCGAGAATTGCGACCTTGCCCGTATGAAGAGCGCGTTTGATCCTATGTGCCGGCGCTGCCCGCGCTTGGGCAAGTTTCTCGATGCCGTGCGCCAGGAAGAGCCCAGCTACTTCTGCCGGCCGGTTCCCCCGTTCGGCGATCCCGACGCCCGATTGCTGATCGTGGGATTGGCGCCGGGAAAGCACGGCGCCAACCGCACCGGCAGGCCATTTACGGGCGATCATGCCGGGATACTGCTGTACGCGACGCTGCATAAGTTTGGGCTGGCCAGCGGCCCCGTTTCCACCGCCGCGGACGACGGGCTCGAGCTCCTGGAGGCCAGGATTACCAATGCTGTGAAGTGTTTGCCCCCCGATAACAAGCCTTTACCGTTGGAAATCAAGGCCTGCAACGATTTCCTTCGCGTAGAGCTCGAGCAAAGCCGCAGCGCCCGCGTCATCCTCGCACTGGGGGCGATTGCGCATGCGGCAGTGCTGCGCGCCTGCGATCTACCCAGCGGTGCCCATCGGTTTGCACACGCGGCGGAACACCCACTCCGCGGGGGTCGGTTGTTATTGGATTCCTACCACTGCAGCCGCTACAACACTCAGACCCGGCGGCTCACGCCCGCGATGTTCGAAGGTGTCGTCGCCAGGGCACGTGACCTCGCGCTTGCTGCGCGGCCGGGATGACCGGAGAGCAAAAACCCGCCGACGCGTCGTCGCCCGAGGCGACGTCGTCTTTGCCGGCGGCGGTACCCGCCCCCGTGGCGGTGCCTCAGCCTGCGCCCACGGCTCCATTCGACGCCAAGAGCTACGCCGAGAGCTTGCCGGCCCGTCCCGGCGTTTACCGGATGTTGGACGCCCACGGAGAGATTCTGTACGTCGGCAAGGCGCGCAATCTCAAAGCCCGGGTCGGCTCGTACTTTCAGCCCAGCAATGTGCAGCCGAAAGTTCAGGCGCTGGTCGCGAAGACCGCGGGCATGGAAGTCACCATCACGAACTCCGATACGGAAGCGCTGCTGCTCGAATTCAATCTCATCAAGAAGCATCGGCCGCGCTTCAATGTGGTGCTGCGCGACGACAAGAGCTTTCCCTACCTGCATTTCGAAACGGAGCACGAATTTCCGCGCTTGACGTTTTATCGCGGATCGCGCAAGGAGCCCGGGCGGTACTTCGGGCCCTATCCGTCGGCCGGCGCAGTGCGCGAGACATTGCAGCAGCTGCAGAAGCTGTTTCGCCTGCGAAATTGCGACGACACCTATTTCGCCAACCGGTCGCGGCCCTGCCTGCAGTACCAGATCCAGCGTTGCACGGCGCCCTGTGTGGCACTCATTTCCAAGGAGAGCTACGCGCGCGACGTGGGCGCGGCGATCAAGGTACTGGAGGGTCGCAACGACGAGGTGTACCAAGACCTCGGCCGCCGCATGGAGGCAGCCGCGCAACGCCTGCACTTCGAAGAGGCCGCGCAGCTGCGCGACCAAATGGCGAAGCTCAAAGCAGTTCAGGCGCAACAGATCGTCACCGCCGACATCGATCACGACGCGGACGTGATCGCGGTCGCGGCCGGCAACGGCGAATACTGCGTGGCATTGATGTTCATTCGCTCCGGCCGCAGCCTCGGCAGCACCACGTTCTTTCCCAAAGCGCCCTTTGCCGAGCTGCCGGAAGTCATGGCGGCCTTCGTGGGCCAATACTATCTCGAGCGCGAGTCGCCGCCGGAAATCATCGTCGAGCAGGAATTCGACGAAAGATCTTTGCTCGAGGCAACCCTGGCGCAGCGCTCGGGTCACAAGGTGCGTATCGCGTCACAGGTCCGCGGCATTCGCGCGCGCTGGCTGGAGATGATGCACAACAACGCGGAACAGGCGCTGACCATGCGCGGACTGGCGCGCGCCAGCATCGAGTCCAGCCTGGAAGATCTGCGCGAGGCCTTCGATTTGGAGGAGACGCCGAACCGCATCGAGTGCTTCGACATCAGCCACACGGGCGGCACGGACACGGTCGCCTCGTGCGTGGTATTCGGCGAGGAGGGTCCGCTCAAGAGCGACTATCGCCGCTTCAACATCAGCGGCATCCAGCCGGGCGACGACTACGCCGCCATGCATCAGGCGTTGACGCGGCGTTACAAGCGCGTGCGCGACGGCGAGATTTCCGCGCCCGATGTGCTGCTCATCGACGGCGGCAAAGGACAGCTTGCGGAAGCGGCCCAGGTGCTCGAAGAATTGGGAGTCGCGGGAATTACCTTGATCGGCGTCGCCAAGGGCGCCGACCGGCGGCCGGGCCAGGAGCAACTGTTCTTGTTGGGCCGGGATACGCCCACTATACTGGCCCCGGACTCGCGGGCATTGCACCTGATTCAGCGCGTGCGCGATGAGGCGCACCGTTTCGCGATCACGGGACACCGGCGCAAACGGGCCAAGCGTCATAGCCAGTCCATACTCGAGACCATTCCGGGCTTGGGGCCCGTCAAACGGCGCGAGCTACTGAAGCAGTTCGGCGGCTTGCAGGGGATATTGCGTGCGGGCATCGAGGACTTCGTTCAAATCCGCGGTCTGGGGCGCGATCTCGCCGAGGTAATCTATGAGCACCTCCACCCAGGGCGCTAAGCGCCAATCGCATTGGAATCTTCCGAATACGCTGACGTGGCTGCGTATTTCGATGATTCCCGCGATCTTCGCGTTGTTTTACCTGCTCCCCTACCCGTGGGCGGACCCCGCAACCTGCGCCGCGTTCGCGCTCGCAGGCATCACCGACAGCCTCGACGGTTATTACGCGCGCAAGCTGGGCCAAACCTCGCGCCTCGGCGCGTTCCTGGATCCCGTAGCGGACAAGCTCATCGTGGCGGCCGCGTTGGTGTTGATCGTGAGCAAGGATCCGCGATGGTTCCTGGTCATCGTCGCGGTCGTCATCATCGGCCGCGAAATAGCGGTGTCCGCGCTGCGCGAATGGATGGCTGAGATCGGCGCGCGCAGCCGCATCAAGGTGACGATTTTGGCCAAGTACAAGACCATCATGCAGATCGTCGGCCTGTCGATGCTGTTGTACCGGCAGGACCTGTTCGGCCTCCCGACGTACAAGCTCGGGCTGGTCTTGACGGGGGTGGCGGCGGTGCTCACGCTCTGGTCGATGGTCCAGTACCTGCGCGTGGCATGGCCGGAATTGAGGGGTAGCGCCCAGCTCTAGGCGGGACGATGTAGGGCGGAATTGCCGCGCAGTTCAAGGCCTTAGCTATATTTCGCACCGGGTTTTTCTTGACTCCCGGCTTTACGGCCCTACAATTGCGCCTCGGTTCGCCGCGGGAATAGCTCAGTTGGTAGAGCGCAACCTTGCCAAGGTTGAGGTCGGGAGTTCGAGCCTCCTTTCCCGCTCCAATCTTCGAAGAACCCCGGCACGTCCGGGGTTCGCTATTTATGACCTTGGGCTAGGTGGCAGAGTGGTCATGCAGCGGCCTGCAAAGCCGCGTACAGCGGTTCGATTCCGCTCCTAGCCTCCATTGTCAGTCCGCCGTGGTTAAAGGGGTCCGCGACAAGTGACCAGGAGCCGATCTGCGACATGATGATGGCGAGCCCAGCCACGAATGGTGTCGACCGGGATCCGACGATCGCGGAGTACGCGGAGATGGAGCGCGACGGCTATCTGGTCGTGCGCAATTTCTTCGGGGCAAATCAGGTCGCGAACCTGTTGCGCTGGACTATGGAGCTCGAAACCGCGCCGGAGGTGCCGGGCCGTCATTGGGTTTACCGCGAGGACAGCCTGACCGAGCCCGGCCGGCGCGTGATCCAGCGGATCGAGAATTTCTGCCCGTTCCATGCGGGGTTTGAACAGTTGATCCGCTACGGTGGCCTGGCGCGCTGGACTGCTGCGCTGATGGGCGGCCCGGTGGTCCTGTTCAAGGACAAGATCAACTTCAAGATGCCGGGCGGGGGCGGCTTTAAGGCGCATCAGGATCAACAGGCGGGCTGGGGCGCCTATGCGCCGATCTTTGTCACCGCCCTGGTGACGCTCGACCTGGCGATCGAGGAAAACGGTTGCCTGGAGATGGCGGCCGGCCGCCACCGAGAAGGGCTGATCGGCGAGGAATGGTGCCCGCTGGATGAGGACGATCTGAGCCTGCAACCGGTGCCGACCGCGCCCGGCGACGTGATCTTCTTTGATAGTTTCGCTCCGCATGCCTCCAAGCCGAACTTCACCGGCGTGCCGCGGCGAATTCTGTACCTCACGTACAATCTGGCCAGCCACGGCGATTGCAGGGTTCGCTACTATGCCGACAAACACGCGTCCTTCCCGCCCGACATCGAGCGGGATGCAGGAAAGACCTACGTCTTTCGCGTGTAAACGCGTGCGCGGGTGCAACCAGCGGGTAGGGACTTACTCTTGAAGTTGGGTGCCCTCATCGGCGGCGTGCTCGGGCTCGGCTTGTCGGCTTGGTTGCTGGAGAGCTACGGGATCGGACCGATCCTCGACCTGCTCAAGGTTGCCGGCTGGTTCGGCATTCTGGCGGTGACGGCATTCCACCTCGTGCAGATCCTGTGCTCGGCGCTCGGCTGGCGGGTAATCGCCGGGCCGACCGTGCCGCGCCCCGGGCTGCTCGCATACACGATGTTGCGCTGGATCCGGGAGGCAGTGAACAATTTGCTGCCCCTGGCGCAGATCGGCGGCGAACTCGTCGTCGCGCGCCTGCTGCAGCAACGCGGCATGAAGCTGGCACCGGCCATCGCGGGCACCGTGGCCGACCTCACGATGGAGATGGCAACGCAGATCCTCTTCACGCTGCTGGGTTTGATCTTGTTGTTGCGCAGCGTCGGCGAAAGCGGCATCGCTGGGTACGTCATCAGCGGTCTCCTGGTGGCCGCGCTGCTGGTCACGGGCCTGTTCGGCGCGCTGTGGCTGGGGCTGGCGGCCGCTGTCGAGAAAGGGCTACTGCGGCTCGGTCGATCGATGGGCTGGGCCGGGACCGCCGGCGTCGAGGGGCTGCACCGCGCGCTGATCGGCTGCTATCGGGCGCCGGACCGGGTGGCGCTGGCGGCGTTGTGGCACATGGTTTCCTGGCTGCTGGGCGGCGTCGAGGTTTGTCTCGCCGTACATTTCCTAGGGTTGGATATAGGGATCGGCCCCGGATTGAT
The DNA here is from genome assembly GCA_036394715.1 of Steroidobacteraceae bacterium. Classification (GTDB taxonomy): domain Bacteria; phylum Pseudomonadota; class Gammaproteobacteria; order Steroidobacterales; family Steroidobacteraceae; genus Bog-1198. The sequence continues at coordinate 450 of DASWEO010000032.1, read as the reverse complement.
CATCGAGAGCCTGGGTCAGGCCCTCAAGGCCGTGGGATTCGCCGTGCCGGGTGCGCTGGGGATACAAGAGGGCGGGTACATCGTTATCTGCCGGGTGCTCGGCCTATCACCGGAAGTGGCGATTGCGCTTTCCCTGATGAAGCGCCTACGGGAAATCCTGTTGGGTGGTTCCGGGCTCATTTTTTGGCAACGGACTGCGGCGAAGCGAGCAGAGGCGCCGCGCGAGTCCACATCCGAGGGTATTCAATGATCGGTACGTCTTGGACACATTTGCTCGCGCGGCGCATGGTGAAGCCACTGCTCGGCACGTGGGTCAGACCGAACCATCTGACTACATTGCGCCTGATGACAGGAGTGGCGGCATGCCTGTTGTTCTCACTCGGAACCCGTGCGGGCATGGGGTGGGGCGGCGGATTGTGGTTGCTCTCCGCCTTCCTCGACCGGGCGGAC
>DASWEO010000031.1:0-5533 GCA_036394715.1 Steroidobacteraceae bacterium | reverse complement strand
TTCTACTTGGTCCGTTTCTGGTCACCGCGCCGCTCCGGCGTCACCTTGGCCACAACCCACAAAGCAGGTTTCTTCGATCCAGGTGGCAGGCACACGGCTCTTGCATCGCAACGCACGCGTGACCGGCCGATAGCTTCTTTTGTAGTAGGTATTCTTCACATGACGAAAATGTATGTTGGCAATCTCCCGTTCTCAATGGACGAGTCCGCGGTGCGCGCGCTGTTCGAAAAGCATGGTGCCGTACAGTCGGTTGCGCTGATCAACGATCGCGACACCGGTCGGCCCCGCGGCTTCGGCTTCGTTGAAATGGCCAGCGCAGATGCTGCGCGTGCCATGCAGGCCTTGAATGGCCACGATGTCGACGGGCGAGCGCTGAAGGTGAATGAGGCGCAGGAGCGCACCGGCGGCGGTGGTGGCGGTGGTGGTGGTGGATCGCGCGGTCCGAAGCGCTGGTAAGGCGTTTTAGTATCGAGCGAGATCTGGGGCCGCAGCGATGCGGCCCCAGTCGTTTTTAGGATTGGATTTGCGCGATCAGGGTTTACGGCCAAGTCGGCTTTGCCTATAATCGCGGCCCTCGGCGGGGGACCCTAAGTTTTGTCGGCTCCGCGCTTGGGTTTTACCGGCCCGAAGGGGCTTATCGTTGAAGAGAGGGGGCCGATGGTCCCCTTTTTTGTTTTAAGTCGTGGGTTTGAGCGAATGCGTGACGCCTTGATGCGCCTTTTAGAGCCGCCGATCGAGGCGCTTGGATTTGAGCTGGTCGACGTCGAATTTGTGCGCGAGGGCCAAGGCGGTGTTTTGCGGATATTCATCGATCACCGCGCCGAGAATTCCGGCGTAGGCGTCACGGTCGATGATTGCGCGCGCGTGAGCCACGCGGTGAGCCAGGTGCTCGAGATCCAGGATCCGATCAAGGGGCATTACACGCTGGAAGTCTCTTCGCCGGGATTCGATCGGATCTTGCGGACTCGCGCGCACTTCGAGCGGTTTATCGGCGAACGCATCTTCGCCGAGCTGAAGGTGCCCCTGGATGGCAGGCGGCGTTATGTCGGCGAGTTGAAGTCGGTTGCGGGCGACGCGATTGTAGTGGAAGTGGACGGCAAGGCGCACAGCCTGCCGCTCGAAAGAATTCAGAAGGCGAGATTGCGGCCGGAGTGACGAGGAGTCTAAAAGGACCATGAACAAAGAAATCTTGATGGCGGTCGACGCAGTCTCCAACGAGAAGGGCGTCGACAAGGAAATTATCTTCGAGGCACTCGAAGCCGCGCTCGCGTCCGCGACCCGCAAGAAACACGGCGAAGAATTGGACGTGCGCGTTTCGATCAACCGCAAGACCGGCGCTTACGACACCTTTCGCCGCTGGAAGGTGTTTGCCGACGATTCCAGCGAACTCGAAGTTCCGGAGCGCGAGCTGCGTTTGGACGATGCGCGCGACATCGACAAGGACGTGGAGCCGGGCGGCTATGTTGAGCAGCCCATGGAATCCGTGCCTTTCGGCCGCATTCTCGCGCAGACCGCCAAGCAGGTCATCGTGCAGAAGGTGCGCGAGGCCGAACGAGCGCAGGTCGTCGATGCCTACAAGGATCGGGCGGGCACCCTGGTCAGCGGGATCGTCAAGCGCGTCGACCGCAACGGCGTCTACGTGGATCTCGGCGCGAACGCCGAAGGATTCATCGCGCGCGAAGAAATGATTCCGCGCGAGCCCGTGCGGTCCCAGGACCGGATCAAGGCGTATTTGAAGGAGGTGCGCACGGAGCCGCGCGGTCCGCAGCTGTTTTTGTCCCGCACCGCCCCTGAATTCCTGATCGAATTGTTCAAGCTCGAAGTGCCGGAAGTAGGCCAGGGCCTGATCAACATCCTGGCGGCGGCCCGCGACGCGGGCGTGCGCGCCAAGATCGCGGTGCGCAGCAACGATCCCCGCGTCGACCCGGTGGGCGCGTGCGTCGGCATGCGCGGTTCGCGCGTGCAGGCGGTTTCCAATGAAATCGCCGGCGAGCGGGTCGACATCATTCCGTTCGACGACAACAATGCGCAGTTCGTCATCAACGCCATGGCGCCGGCGGAAGTCACCTCGATCGTGGTGGACGAAGATTCACACTCGATGGACATCGCGGTTTCCGAAGACAAGCTTTCGCAGGCCATCGGCAGAGGCGGCCAAAACATCCGCTTGGCCAGCGAGCTCACGGGTTGGGAACTGAACGTCATGAGCGAATCGCAGGCCGAGGCAAAGAGCGAGACCGAGTCCCTGGCGTTGCGCGAGACGTTCATGAAGCAGCTCGATGTCGACGCCGACGTCGCGAGCATCCTGGTGCAGGAGGGCTTTTCCACCATCGAAGAGATCGCCTACGTGCCGGCCAGCGAATTGAACGGAATCGAAGAGTTCGACGAGGAAATAGTCAAAGAGCTGCGCACGCGCGCACGCGACGTGCTGCTGACGCAAGCGATCGCCAGCGAAGAATCGGTGGACGGCGCCGAGCCGGCCGCCGACCTGATTGAAATCGCGGGCGAACCTCTGGCCAAGACCCTGGCGCGCAAAGGAGTCCGCACTCGCGATGACCTGGCGGACCTCGCGGTCGACGAACTGGTCGAGATGGGCAGCATCGACGAAAAGAAAGCCGCTGAACTCATCATGGATGCCCGCAAGCACTGGTTCGCGGAAGAAGCTAAGGTTTAGGGAGCAAGTATGGCAGATGTTACCGTCGCCCAATTCGCAGAGGTGCTGAAGGTCCCGGTCGATCGGCTGCTGCTGCAGCTCGATCAGGCGGGGATCAAGGTCGACAGCGCAGAGGACATGATCAGCGAGGATGCCAAACACGAGCTGCTGACGCACCTCAGGCGCAGCCACGGCCATGACGACGTGCAGGCGGATGCGGCTCCGCGCAAGATTACCTTGCGGCGCAAATCGCAATCGGAGCTGAAGCTTGCGAGCCCCCAAGGGCGTGCACGCACCGTGAACGTCGAAGTGCGCAGCAAACGCACCTACGTCAAGCGCGAAGTGCTCGAGGACCAGGCGCGCCATCAGCAGGAAGAGATCGACCGGCAGCGCGAGTCCGAAGAGCAGGCCAAGGCCGCAATCGAGCGGGCGGAGCAGGAGCGGCTGGAGAAGGAACGCCTGGACCGCGAGCGCCTCGAGGAAGAGAACCGGCGGCGCACCGACGAAGAGGTGCGCAAACGAACCGCGGAAGAGGAAGCGCGCCGCGTCGCCGAACAGCTGGCGCGCGATCAGGCGGAGCGCGAACGCAAAGCGGCCGCCGCCGCCAAGCCCGGCAAAGCCGCGCGGGCCGTCGTCGACGACAAGGCCACGCGCTACGGCCGGCAGGAACTGCACATCGTCGGCGACGTGAGCTCCCGGCACAAGAAGAAGAAATCGCGCGACGGCAGGCGCCGTTCCATGGGCGGGGAGTCCGATACCAAGCATGGATTCGAAATGCCGACCGAGCGCGTGGTTCGCGAGGTGGCGATCGGCGAGGCCATGACGGTCGGAGAGCTCGCGCAAAAGATGGCGGTCAAAGCCACCGAAGTCATCAAAGTGATGATGAACATGGGCGTGATGGCGACCATCAACCAGATGATCGAGCAGGACACCGCGGTATTGGTGGTCGAGGAAATGGGCCACACGGCGGTGCTGCGCAAGGAAAATATCATCGAGGACGATCTGCAGGGCGAAACCGACTCCTCGCTCGAGGTATTGCCGCGCCCGCCGGTCGTGACCGTGATGGGGCACGTCGATCACGGCAAGACATCGCTGCTCGACTACATTCGGCGCACCAAGGTGGCAGCCGGCGAGGCCGGCGGCATTACGCAGCATATCGGCGCCTACCACGTGGAAACGCCCAAAGGGATGCTGACGTTTCTCGATACCCCGGGCCACGCGGCCTTCACCTCCATGCGCGCGCGCGGCGCACAAGTCACGGACATCGTGATTTTGGTCGTGGGCGCCGACGACGGCGTCATGCCGCAAACCGTCGAGGCGATCCAGCACGCGCAGGCGGCCAAGGTGCCGATCGTGGTGGCGCTCAACAAAATGGATAAACCGGAGGCGGACGCGGAGAAGGTCAAGCAGGAACTCACGAAATACGGGGTGATTCCCGAGGAATGGGGCGGCGAGAACATTTTCGTGCCGGTGTCGGCGCGGACCGGCCAGGGCGTGGATCAGCTGATCGACAGTATTCTGTTGCAGGCCGAAGTGCTCGAGCTGAAGGCGCCGACCACCGGGCTTGCGGCGGGTTACGTGATCGAGTCGAGCCTCGAGAAAGGCCGCGGCGCGGTCGCGACCGTGCTCGTGCTGCGCGGTACCCTGAAGCTCGGAGACCCCTTGCTCATAGGCCAGGAATTCGGCCGGGTGCGGGCGTTGTTCGACGAGGCCGGGCACGCGGTCGATTCGGCGGGACCGTCGATTCCCGTGGTGGTATTGGGCTTGTCGGGTGCGCCGAACGCCGGCGACGAATTGCTGGTGGTCGAGAGCGAGCGCAAGGCGCGCGAAGTCGCCATGCATCGCCAGTCCAAGTCGCGCGACGTCAAGCTGGCGCAGAAGAGCGCGAACATGCAGGACGTGTTTTCGACCATGGGCGAGAGCAAGGCGAATTTGGTGCAGCTCCTGGTCAAGGCCGATGTGCAGGGCAGCGTCGAAGCATTGCGCGATGCGTTGAACGCACTGTCGACCGGCGAAGTCGCCGTGAACATCGTGGCCTCCGGCGTGGGGGGCTTGACCGAATCCGACGTCACGCTGGCCGCGGCTTCCAAGGCGCGCATCATTGCATTCAACGTGCGCGGCGACGCCGCCGCCCGTACCGCGATCAAGGATCACGGTGTCGATGTCCGCTACTACAGCATCATTTACGAAGCCATTGACGACATCAAGGCGGTGCTCACGGGCATGCTGGCCCCGGAGGTCAAGGAGCAGATCGTGGGACTTGCGGCGGTCCGCAGCGTCTTCCGATCGAGCAAGTTCGGCACGGTCGCGGGCTGCATGGTGATCGACGGCTACGTGCGCCGGAACTTTCCGATTCGCGTGCTGCGCAACAACGTCGTCATCTTCGAGGGCGCGTTGGAATCCTTGAAGCGCTTCAAAGACGACGTCAATGAAGTACGCGCAGGAACCGAATGCGGCATCGGCGTGAAGAACTACAATGACGTGCAGGAAGGCGACCAGATCGAATGCTACTCGCGCGTGGAAGTGGCCCGAACTCTTTAGGCCGCGCTACCGGTCGGGGTCGCTTCGACCCCGTTAAATCCGGCGCGTAGCGCCTAAAAAGTACTTGCTGCGAGAGCCTGAGAAGGGACTCAAAATCAACGCGCGGCAGATGAAGATATGACAACCAAAGATAATCCGAGGGCGAGGCGGTTGGGCGAACAGATCCAGCGCGAGCTGGGGGAATTGTTGCGGCGCGACGTGAAGGACGAGCGCATCGGCAACGTGACGATCACGGCTGTCGCCGTCACGGGTGACTTACGCACCGCGCGGGTGTACTACCTGGTCTTCGGCAAGGACGGCCCCGATCCGAAGGTGCAGCGGGGTCTGGAGAGCGCCGCCGGA
>DASWEO010000030.1:0-7132 GCA_036394715.1 Steroidobacteraceae bacterium | reverse complement strand
CGAAATGCCGACGATGCCCTCGTTGCCGACCACGGCGATCTCGGCGGAGGCGCCGTTCTCCATTACATACAGCAGTGAGACGATGGCGGTCGTTGGAAAGTACACATGGCTCAGCGTGGTGCCCGCTTCGTAAAGCACCTGACCGAGAGGCATCTCGACGCGTTCCAGTTGCGGCTGCCAGCGCTGCCACTCGGGATCCGGTAGTGCGGCGAGCAACTGGTTCTCTGTAGGGTCGGGGGAAAGAATCGTCACAGAACTCCTCGGCGTGTCCGGGTTCAAGTACGTTCCAGGGTGATGTGGGGGGATGCATCCCGCTGCCGTTGCAGCGACGTACGCCTATCTGTTCCCTACCGTACAAAGGATAGGCAGCCACTGTCAACGCCCGCCGATCAACGATGCATCGCAATAAGGGGTCGAGGCAAAATCAGCAATCCCGATCATCATGAAAGGGAGCGAGGCGCAGGGTTTAAAATAACCGTGACAGGCAGCGAGCATCAAGCCTTCAGGCAAAGACTGTTGCCGATAAATCGGACCCCAGCAGTTTGGCGAACTCGTGCGCGGCGACCGGCGCTTGGAAATAGTGACCTTGTCCCTCAGTGCATCGTTGGGCCTGAAGCCTTAGGAATTGCTCGCGTGTCTCCACGCCCTCTGCAATCACTCTTAGACCAAAACTTTTTCCCATATTGATCACCGCGCTGACAATGTTGGCGTCGCTGGCGTTGGTACAGAGGCCGCGTACGAACGACTTGTCGATTTTCAAGGCGTCGATTGGGAAACGTTTTAAATAGCTGAGGCTGGAATACCCCGTTCCGAAATCATCCAGAGTGAGCCGCACCCCCATATCCTTGAGCGCGTGCAGCACGGCGATCGTGGATTGGGGGTCCTGCATGAGGGCCGTTTCGGTCAGCTCGAATTCGAGAAACCGCGCATCCAATCCGGTTTCGTGCAGCACAGCGCGCACACCTTGAACGAAGCCTTTGGATCGCAGTTCCACCGCCGAGATGTTGATCGCCACTGACATCGGCGCCAGGTCCGCGTCCAACCAGCTTTTGGTTTGGCGGCACGCTTCGCGGAGCACCCATCGGCCGATCGGTACAATGTAGCCGCACTGCTCGGCGATGGGTATGAACTTCTCGGGAAGCACGATGCCTTGCTCCGGCTGCCGCCAGCGGATGAGCGCCTCAGCGCCGGTGATCGCCTCTGTCTCGAGATCCATCTTCGGCTGGAAATATAGTTCGAACTCACGTCTATCCAGAGCGTGGCGCAAGCCGCTTTCCAGAGACTGCCGTTCCAGGGCGTGCTCGTTCATGTCTGATTTGAAGAACTGGTAGTTATTGCGCCCATTGTTTTTGGCGTTCAACATCGCAATGTCCGCGTTCTTGACGAGCGTCTCTGCATCGGTCCCATCCTCCGGATAAATACCGATGCCCATACTGACGGTGATTTGCAGATCGTGTCCCTCAACGTGGTGAGGCCTACCGAGCGCAGCGAGTATCTTGTGTGCACTGAGAGCGGCATCTTCGGCATGCGCTATGCTCGACAGCAGGACCACGAATTCATCGCCGCCCTGACGGCTGACGGTATCCGAGGCGCGCACGCTGGCGACCAAGCGGCCGGCCACCGAGAGCAGCAGTTGGTCACCGATCGCATGGCCCAGGGAGTCGTTGATGTGTTTGAAACGATCCACATCGACGAATAGGACCGCCATTTGCTGACGTTGCCGGCGAGCCGCGGCCATTGCTTGGGCAAGCCGATCATCCAGCAACAGGCGGTTGGGCAAGCCGGTCAGGTAGTCATGATGCGCCAAATACGACATTCGCTCCGACATCTCGCGCGCCTGGGTCACATCATGGAAAACCATCACGGCCCCCGTCACCTGCCCTCTGCGATCATGAATGGGCGCCGCGGAATCCTCGATGGCGGATTCAATACCGTCGCGCCGGATCAGGACGCAGCTCCCGCTCAGTCCCACGGTTTTATTTTGCCGCATGGCAATAGCCATCGGATTCACGGTGTGTTCGGGATTTGTGCTGTCGATAATTCGGAACACCTCGCCAAACGTCCGGCCTAATGCCTCGGTGCTGGTCCAGCCTGTCATCGCTTCAGCCACCGGATTGAGATAGGTCACATTGCCTGCGACATCGGTACTGATGACGCCATCACCGATGGAGTTCAGAGTGACTTGGGCACGCTCCTTTTCCATGAACAAAGCCTCGGCGTTCGCCGTGCGTTCGAGCATGGTGCGCAGAGCCTTCGGCAATGAATAGCTGTCGAGGCGGTTATCCAGGATGTAGTCTTGCGCTCCGCGCTGCACGGCTTGTCTGGCAACCTCCTCGTGCTCCGGATGGCTGAGTACCAAGATCGGAATGTGGGGCGATGCCTGGAATATCTGATCGAAGATCTCGAGTTCTTGCCCATCGGGCAGGAGTAGATCAATTAAAACGGCTCTTATGTGATCTCTCGTCTGGTCGTGTAAGCGATCGAGCGCGGCGGCGCAACTTCTGACCCATTCGACGACAAAAGGGGGGTCACTTGACTTGACAAGCATCTCTCGGACAATCGCAGCCTTGGAGGCATTGTCCTGCAAAAGAAGTATAGTTTCTGGCATCGCACCATCCTTGCGCATGCATCCCAGGCTATTGGATCGCCTTGTTCCTTAATTGTCTGTCTGTTAGCGCACAAAGCTGATGCGCCGCGCGAGGTCGTGGCCGACATCAATCCGACGAAAGTCCGGCGAGGGCGCGCAAGCGCGCTTCGCTCTCGCGCAACGCGATCTCGGCACGCTTGCGCTTTGTGATGTCCACGCCCGTGCCGCGTCGCTGCAAAGTCCACTCAAGCTTCTATCCAGGATGACGGCCCCGAGTCTGCTGCTCGAACTCAATATCGCAGCCAATCAACAGCTGCTGTCTCGGCGTACGAATTTATCTACGCTCTGCTCGCGCTGTGTGCGCTAGCGGACAAACAAAGCTACTGTCTCCATGATTCAATATCGCTCGTGGATATTGAATACCGGGGGGCTTTATGGCTGCAATTCAAGAGCATTCGGCGCCGCGCAACTGGACCACGACCCTCATGTTTGCGGTTACGTTCGGCGTAGCGGTCACCGCTGTGCCGTGGTACGGATTCACGCACGGCTATCATGTGGCCGCCTGGGTTTCATTCACCCTGCTCCTCGGCGCCAACGGCATGGCGATCACATGCGGCTACCATCGGCTATTTGCCCACGCGACCTACCAAGCCCATCCGGCGCTTAAAGTGGCGTACCTGCTATTTGGCGCCATGGCGCTCCAAAATAGCGCGCTCGTGTGGGGCGCGACCCACCGGGTCCATCACCGCTATATCGACGATCCGGAGCGCGACCCCTACTGCGCACGCCGTGGATTTTGGTTTTCGCACATCGGCTGGATGCTGCGCAGTTATTCGAGTGGCGATCCGGATTTTAGCGCCGCGCGCGATTTGGAGCGCGATCCCCTGGTGCGGTACCAGCACCGCTATTACCTGCCGCTGGCGCTGGCCATGAATGTCGGCCTCCCGCTGCTGCTCGGCTGGGCCGAGGGCGATATACTCGGCATGCTCCTGCTCGCCGGAGTGTTGCGCCTCGTGATCAGTCATCATGTTACGTTTTTCATCAATTCGCTCGCGCATATCTGGGGCTCGCAGCCCTACACGGATGACATCACCGCGCGGGACAACGGCGTCGTGGCGCTGCTGACCTACGGCGAGGGCTACCACAACTTTCATCATATGTTTGCGCATGATTACCGCAACGGTGTGCGGTGGTGGCAATGGGATCCGTCGAAGTGGTTCATCACGACCATGCGCTGGCTCGGCCTTGCCACGAACTTGAAACGCACTCCCTGGTTCAAGATTCAACGCGCCCTGCTCGATATGCAATTCCGGCGGGCAGAACGACAACTGGCGATACAGCCGGGCTGTGCGCAGATTGAGCAACTCCGGCGGCGAGTGGCCGAAGAATATGAAGTTTTCTGCAACGCCGTCACCGCATGGACCCGTCTACGCGAGAAGTGGCTTCTCGAGACCAAACGCACGATGATTACGCGTTGGGAGAAATCGATCCAGTCGAATCTCGAGGAGCTGGAACACGGACTGCGCTTGCAGTATCGCCGGATGCGCGAGCTGGGCGCCCAGCTCGGGTAGCTGCCGGCGCCGGCACGTACGTGAGCGAGGTCACGCCAGCATGTCGCTGAAGCGAGCTAGGTGAAAATCGACGTCGCCCAGACTCAAATCGATCATGGTCAGCCGCTTGAAGTAGTGGCTCACGATGAGATCGTCGACCACACCCATGGCGCCGTGCATTTGCACCGCTTGCTGTCCGACCAAGCGCGCGGCCTGACCTATGTACGCCTTGGCCCCCGATATGGCGCGTCGGCGCTCGGCCGCGTCAGCGGAATCGGTGTACACCGCCGCGATGACGGCCATCGAGCGCGCCTGCTCGGCGGCGATGAACATATCCGCCATCCGGTGCTGCAGCGCCTGGAACTTGCCGATGGGCACTCCGAACTGTTTGCGGGTCTTGAGATAATTCAAAGTCGCCTCGTTCAGCGCCACGATGATGCCGACGGCCTCGGCGCATAGCGCGGCGATGCCTCGGTCCACCGCACGTTCGACGACGGCGAGTCCCTCCCCCGGCGCGCCGATCAGGGCGCTCGCGTCGACAGCCACGTCGACCAGATGCAGGTCGGCGGCGCGGCCGCCCGACTGCGTGGGATAGGCAAACGTCGTCACGCCCGCCGCCTTGCGTCCGACCAAGAACAAGGAAACGCCGTGGTCGTCGGCCACATCGCCGCCGGTGCGCGCCGACACCAGGAAATAATCGGCGGATGAGGCGTCGAGCACCACGGTCTTCCGGCCCGATATGCGCCAACCTTCGGTGCCGCGCACGGCGGTGCACGCGACCCGCGACAATTCGTAGCGCCCCGCGGCCTCGTAGCAGGCGAGCGCCAGCTTGATCTCCCCGGCACCGATCCGCGGCAGCATGCTGCGCTTGAGCGGCTCGGAAGCGGCATCGCGGATCAACCCGCCGCACATCACGACGGTGCTCGAGAAGGGCTCCAACAGCAAGCCCCGCCCGACCAACTCCATCACCAGCATGATATCGACGGCGTTGCCGCCGAGACCGCCGAATTCTTCCGGGAACGGCAGTGACAGGAGACCGAGGTCGGCATACTGCGCCCACGCCTCGGCGGAGAATCCCAGCGGCGATCGGGCGAGCTCGCGCCGCCGTTCGAATCCGTAGTCCCGGCCGATGAAACGCTGCAAAGTTTCCTGCAGCGCAAGTTGCTCGTTGCTGTAATTGAAGTCCATGGCGGCGCTAGAGACCCAGGATCATCTGCGAGATGATGTTTTTCTGGATTTCGGTGGAGCCCGCGTAAATCGTGGTCTTGCGCAGGTTGAAATATTGCCCGGAGAGCGGCGGCGCGTAGGGCCGGTAGTGCTCCGCGAACGACGGATCGGCAACCCAGTCCATCTCGAGCGCTTCACGCAGGTATGGCAGCGCGTCGGGTCCCAGAGCCTGCATTTGCAGCTCGGCGAGCGTCTGCTGAATCTCCGAACCCTTGATCTTGAGCACCGACACCTCCGGTCCAAGTGCGCGAGACTCCGTCGCGGTGGCCGACAGTACCCGCAGATTGGTGATTTCGAGCGCCATCAGCTCGAGCTCCACCTGGGCGATGCGGTCGCGAAAGCGCGAGTCTTCGATCAGCGGGCGGCCGTGGGAAACTTGCGCGGCGGCAATTTGCTTGAGGTTCTTCAAGGCGCGTTTGCAGCTGCCGATACCGGCATTGTTGGTGCGTTCGTGCGTCAGCAGGAATTTCGCGTAGGTCCAGCCCTTGTTTTCGTCGCCGACCAAGTTCTGCGCCGGCACTCGTACATTGTCGAACCAGATTTCGTTGATTTCATGCTCGCCGTCGAGCATGGTGATGGGCTTCAGCGTTATGCCGGGGGATTTCATGTCGATCAGCAGAAACGAAATACCCTGTTGCGGCCGCCCTTCGGTGCCGGTGCGCACCAGACAGAATATCCAGTCGGCATACTGGCCCCAGGTGTTCCAGGTTTTCTGGCCATTGACGAGATAGTGATCGCCGTGACGCACCGCGCTGGTCCGCAGCGATGCAAGGTCGGAACCGGAACCCGGTTCGGAATACCCCTGGCACCACCAATCTTCGCCGGCGATGATTCGCGGCAAAAAGTATTCAGCTTGCGCCGAATTCGCGAACGCCATCAACACCGGCGCCAGCATTCTCAAGGAAAACGCGTTCTGCGGCGGCGCGCCGATGTCCGCCCGCTCCTCCTCGAAGATATGTTGCTGTATGACGTTCCAGCCCGTGCCGCCGAAGCGCGTCGGCCACATCACGGCGCCCCAGCCGTGACCGTGAAGAATGCGCTGCCAGCGCACCAAGTCATCTTTCCGGATGCGCTTGCCCAGGCGCATCCTGCTGCGGATGTCGGCGGGCAGCTCGGCCTCGAAAAAGGCGCGCACTTTAGCGCGAAATGCTTCCTCTTCGGGGGTGTATTTCAAGTCCACGCGAGATTTCCCATGCCATCCTTATGGCATCGGGCGGCCCGGGCTGCCGTGCTTTTGACGACAACTTATTGACCGCAGGCGACAAATTGCTCCCGGCGTTACTCAGCCGCCGATCATCACCACCACTTTGCCGCGCGCCTCGCGTGCACCGAGTCTTGCGATTGCTTCTCCGCCGCGCGCGAGCGGGAAGCGCTCGGTAACCGCCGGTTTGATGCGGCCCTCGAGATACATCGTCATCAGCGCCGCGACATTGGCGGCGTGCAGCGCAGGATAGCGTGCGGTGAACTCGCCCCAGAACACACCGACGATCTGGCAGCTCTTGAGCAGCGGCAGGTTCAACGGCAGTTTGGGAATTCCGGCGGGAAAACCGACCACCAGGTGCCGGCCCTGCCAGCCGATGGCGCGCAGCGCCGCCTCCGTGTAGTCGCCGCCCACCCCGTCGTAGATGACCTGGGCGCCGTCGGCGCCGCAGACAGCCTTGAAGCGATCGGTGAGCGCGCGGGCTTGAGCCTTGTCGAGAGGCCCGGCTGGGTATTGCACGCCCTCGTCGGCACCGTGCTCGCGCGCCAGCGCGAGCTTCTCCGCGCT
>DASWEO010000029.1:0-3433 GCA_036394715.1 Steroidobacteraceae bacterium | reverse complement strand
AAGAGCGCGTCCGACAACGCCGGCAAGCTCATCGACGAGCTGCAACTCATTTACAACAAAGCCCGTCAGGCGGCGATCACGAAAGAGCTCTCCGAGATCGTCGGCGGCGCGGCAGCGGTTTAGTGCAGGTTAGGTTTAGGTCAAGTACAGGTAAATAAACATGCAATCCAGCGGCAAAATAGTGCAAATCATCGGCGCGGTCATCGATGTGGAATTTCCGCGCGACCAGATCCCCAAGGTCTATGACGCACTCAAGCTCGATGATGTGGACTTGACCCTCGAAGTTCAGCAGCAGCTGGGCGACGGCATCGTGCGCACGATCGCGATGGGCCCCTCCGAAGGCCTGCGCCGCGGTCTCAGCGTCAAAGGCACCGGCAAGGGTATTTCAGTGCCCGTGGGCGCGGGCACGCTCGGCCGAATCATGGACGTGCTCGGCAAGCCGCAGGACGAAAAAGGCCCGGTGCAAGCCAAGGAGTACCTGCCCATTCACCGTCCCGCTCCGGCCTACGACGAACAGGCGGGCGGCCAGGACCTTCTGGTCACGGGCATCAAGGTGATCGATTTGCTGGTACCCTTTGCCAAGGGCGGCAAGGTCGGTCTGTTCGGCGGCGCCGGCGTGGGCAAGACGGTGAACATGCTCGAGCTCATCAACAACATCGCCAAGCAGTACAGCGGCCTGTCGGTATTCGCGGGCGTCGGCGAGCGCACCCGCGAGGGCAACGACTTCTATCACGAGATGATCGAATCGGGCGTCATCGACAAGGACAATCTGGCCAACTCCAAGGTGGCCATGGTGTACGGCCAGATGAACGAGCCGCCGGGCAATCGTCTGCGCGTGGCTCTCACCGGCCTCACCATGGCCGAATATTTCCGCGACGAAAAGCAAGCCTCCGGCAAGGGCCGCGACGTGCTGTTCTTCGTCGACAATATTTACCGCTACACGCTGGCAGGCACGGAAGTATCCGCGCTGCTCGGCCGCATGCCCTCGGCGGTGGGATATCAGCCCACGCTGGCCGAGGAAATGGGCGTGCTCCAGGAACGCATCACGTCGACCAAGACGGGTTCCATTACCTCCATTCAAGCGGTGTACGTTCCGGCGGACGATTTGACCGACCCCTCGCCGGCGACGACCTTTGCGCACTTGGACGCCACGGTGGTGCTGTCGCGGCAGATCGCCTCGTTGGGTATTTATCCCGCGGTCGACCCGCTGGATTCCACCAGCCGCCAGCTCGACCCTCTCGTGGTGGGTGAGGATCACTACGATACGGCGCGCGGCGTGCAGGCCGTATTGCAGCGCTACAAAGAGCTTCAGGACATCATCGCGATTCTCGGCATGGACGAGCTGTCCGAAGAGGACAAGCTCACGGTGTACCGCGCGCGCAAGATTCAGCGGTTCCTGTCGCAACCCTTCAACGTCGCCAAGGTATTCACCGGGCAAGACGGCAAGATCGTGCCCCTCAAGGACACCATCCGCGGCTTCAAGGCCATCATCGCGGGCGAATACGATCACCTGCCCGAGCAGGCGTTCTATATGATCGGCGCCATCGAAGAAGCGGTCGAAAAAGCCAAGACCCTGGCTTGAGAGAGATCATGGCCAGCACCATTCACGTCGACATCGTCAGCGCCGAAGGACAGATCTTCTCGGGCGAGGCGAGCATGGTGTTCGTGCCGGGTTCGCAAGGCGAACTCGGCATCGCGCCGCGTCATGCGCCATTGCTGACCACGCTCAAGGCCGGCGAAGTCCGCGTGCAGTCGGAAGGCGCTGAGGAGCAGTCATTCTACGTCGGCGGCGGCTCGCTGGAAATTCAACCGCACCTGGTGACTGTGCTGGCGGACACGGCGGCGCGGGCGCGCGATCTGGACGAGGCCGCTGCGTTGGCCGCGAAGCAGCGCGCGGAAGATGCCGTGCGGGAGCGCACCGACAAGGTGGATATCGCCGAGGCGCAGGCCGAACTATTGCGCGCCGTGGCACAGCTCCGGGCCATCGAACGCCTGCGTAAGAAACGCTAGGAGCGTCTGTAAGCGGAACTGTCATGCAGCTTTCCGTCGTCATACTCGCTGCGGGTCAGGGCAAGCGGATGAATTCCGACCTGCCGAAAGTGCTGCAGCCATTGGCAGGGCGGCCGCTGCTGCAGCACGTGATCGGCGCCGCACGCGATCTCCGCCCGACCAACATCTACGTGGTCTATGGGCATGGCGGCGTGCAGGTACAGGCGGCGCTCGCCCACGAACACATCGAGTGGATACTGCAAGCGGATCAGTTGGGCACCGGCCACGCTGTCATGCAGGCCATGTGCGTGATTCCCGACGACCATACGGTGCTGGTGCTCTACGGCGACGTGCCGCTGATCCGCATGGCATCCCTGACGAAACTGGTTGCGGCGGCCGACGCAGGCGCCTTGAGCCTCCTGTCCGTGAATGTTGACGACGCGACGGGTTACGGGCGCATCGTCCGCGATGCCGCCGGGCACGTCTCCGCCATCGTCGAGCAAAAGGATGCGACCCCGGAGCAATTGCAGATACGCGAAGTCAACTCGGGACTCATGGCCGCGCCCGCGGGACGCCTGCGCGAATGGCTGCTGGGATTGGGCAGGAACAACGCCCAGCGCGAGTACTACTTGACCGATGTGGTGGCGGGAGCGGTGCTGGCGGGAGATCGAGTCGAGGCGATACGGTGCGCGAACGCCGCGGAAGTCATGGGCGTCAACGACAAGATCCAGCTTGCGCAGGTCGAGGCTTTGTACCGGCGCGAACGGGCGGACGAGTTGATGCTCGCCGGCGCGACGTTGGCGGATCCCGCGCGCATCGACATTCGCGGCGACGTCAAGGTCGGGCGCGACGTGTTCATCGATGTCAATGCGGTCCTGATCGGCAGCGTGCAGTTGGGCAGGGGTGTGAAAATTGGGCCCAATTGCGTCATCAGCAACTCCGAGATCGGAGCCGACACGGAGGTCTTCGCCAATAGTGTCATCGACCGCGCGAGCGTGGCCGAGAACTGCCGGATCGGTCCCTTCGCGAGAGTTCGGCCCGAGACGATTTTGCATCACGACGTGCACATCGGTAATTTCGTCGAGGTCAAGAGCAGCGAAATCGGCGCCGGCAGCAAGGCGAACCACCTGACCTATCTGGGTGACACCCGGGTGGGCAGCGGCGTCAACGTAGGGGCCGGCAGCATTACCTGCAACTACGATGGCCAAAACAAGTGGCCGACCGTGATCGAGGACCGCGCCTTCATCGGTTCAGGCAGCATGCTGGTGGCGCCGGTTCGGATCGGCGCCGACGCGACCATCGGCGCGGGATCGACCATTACCCAGAATGCCCCGGGCGGCGAACTCACGCTGACGCGTGCCCAGCAGACTACGATCGCCGGATGGAAGCGGCCGCGTAAGCTCGATGAGGATGAGAAAGCGGCCGCCATCGATGCGGCGCTGAA
>DASWEO010000028.1:0-1727 GCA_036394715.1 Steroidobacteraceae bacterium | reverse complement strand
CTGCCGCTGATCATCGGCACGGAGCTCACCTGCATCGATGAGCTCAAGCTCGTGGTGCTGGCCACCGATCGCGCGAGCTATGGCGCCATGAGCCGCTTGATCAGTCGGGCGCGCCGCGCCGAGCCTAAGGGCCGTTACTCTCTGAAGCGCACCGATCTCGAGGATGCTCTCGACGGATGTTTGATCATCTGGCTGCCGCGTGCGGACAGAGCATCGTCGCAGCGGCAGGAGGAGGACGGCCGGTGGTTGCGCGAGCGCTTCCCGGGACGCTTGTGGATAGGCGTCGAATTGCTGACCGGCGGCTTCGACATGCGCCGTTTGGAACTGCTCGAAGCGCTGGGCAAGGCGCTGGAGCTGCCCAGAGTCGCCGCGGGCGACGTGCACATGCATCGCCGCAGCCGCCGCGCCCTCCAAGATGTGTTGACGGCGATTCGCTTAGGGAAGCCGCTGCAAGCCGCGGGCTATGCCGTATTTCCGAACGGCGAGCGCTGTCTGCGGCCCCTGCAGCGCTTGCGCGAGCTATACCCCGCGCCATTGCTGTCGCAGACGCTCGAGATCGCCGAGCGCTGCACTTTCAAGCTCGATGAATTGCGTTACGAGTATCCGGAGGAAATAGTGCCCGCCGGCGCCACTCCCACCAGTCATTTGCGCGAGCTGACCGAGCGGGGCTGCGCAGAGCGTTGGCCTGCGGGCGTGCCGCGCGCCGTACGCGAGAACATCGAACACGAATTGCGTCTGATCGCCGAGCTCAAGTTCGAGCCGTTCTTTCTGACCGTGCACGATGTCGTTCGCGAAGCTCGTTCGCGAGGGATACTCTGCCAGGGCCGCGGCTCCGCGGCCAACTCCACCGTCTGCTATTGCTTAGGGATAACCGAGGTGGATCCCTCGCGCATGGCCATGCTGTTCGAGCGCTTCATTTCCAAGGAACGCAACGAGCCGCCGGATATCGACGTGGATTTCGAGCACGAGCGGCGCGAAGAGGTGATTCAGTATATCTATGGAAAGTACAGCCGCGAGCGAGCGGCGTTGGCGGCCACCGTCATCTGTTACCGTCCGCGCAGCGCTCTGCGGGATGTCGGCAAGGCATTGGGATTAGATCTCGCCCAGGTCGACAAGCTCGCGCGGGGCATGCAATGGTGGGATGGGCAGCGCATCGATCCTGATCGCATCCGCGCTTCCGGCTTCGATCCCGAAGATCCCGTGATTGCGCGCCTCATCGCGCTCACGGCGGAAATTCTGGGCTTTCCCCGCCATCTCTCGCAGCATGTGGGCGGCTTCGTCATCGCGCGCGGACGTTTGGATGAACTCGTGCCCATCGAGAACGCGGCAATGCCCGATCGTACGGTGATCGAGTGGGACAAGGACGATCTCGATGCGCTGGGGCTGCTGAAGGTGGATGTGCTCGGGCTTGGCATGCTGAGTGCGATACGCCGGGCGTTTCAGATGATCAATGAATTCGGCGGTTCAGCCGCGGTCGCCGGCAAGCTCGATCTGGCGGCGGTGCCGGGCGAGGACAAGGCCGTGTACGAGATGATTTGCCGCGCCGATACCGTGGGCGTGTTTCAAATCGAATCACGGGCGCAAATGTCCATGCTGCCGCGTTTGCGGCCGCAAAATTACTACGATCTGGTGATCGAAGTGGCCATCGTGCGGCCCGGCCCGATCCAGGGTGAGATGGTGCATCCGTACCTGCGCCGCCGCAACGGTGAGGAGGCGGTGACTTATCC
>DASWEO010000027.1:0-5273 GCA_036394715.1 Steroidobacteraceae bacterium | reverse complement strand
GCCCCAGCGGGCTGGCGATGGACCGGACTCACCGACGCCTGTTCTCGGTCTGCGACGACAAAGTGATGGCGGTCACCGATGCGGATACGGGCAAGCAGGTTGCCAAGGTCAAGATAGGCGAGGGGCCTGATGCCGTCGCCTTCGACGCGAAGCGCGGCCTGGTCTTCAGTTCGAACGGCGAGGGGACTGTGTCCGTGGTCAAGCAGGAATCCCCCGCGCGCTACACGGTAACCGCTTCCGTCGTCACGCAGCCGGGTGCTCGAACGATGGCGCTCGACTCCGCGCATGGGAAAGCTTACACGGTGAGCGCCGAGTTCGGTCCGCCGCCGGCCCCCACACCCGATCACCCGCATCCGCGTCCGACGCCGCTGCCCGACACATTTACCGTGCTGGTGGTGTCCAAGCCCTGACGGGGGCTTGCGGCGTACATGAACCGCTGACTGGGTCGCCTTTGAAAAAGCTCAAACACGAGGCGGAATTGTTCAAGGCTGCGTTGCTCGCCGGCGTTCAGTATGCGGAAGGCCGCGGTGCGGTGGAGTTCGAGGCGACCGACTCGGCGAGCGACAAGGCTCTATACGTTTATCGTCTGCTGGTCCACGACAAGATCATCGCGCCGATGCCGGAAGACCAGGTGAGCGAGAAGACGATTCGGCATCGACTGGCGACGTGGTATGCCCATCAGTTGCCCAAGGGGCATCCGCTCACGCAGTGAGCAAAATGCAGGCGCCGGTGCAGAGCGGTAGCGCGTCGCGGCAAATTGCCTCCCAAATTCAATTGCGGACTGCGCGGGAGACCGTGCCTTCCAAATTCAATTGCGGAATGCCCGGGAGACCGTTATATAGTCCAAGTGAGGTGGGGTGAACATGCCCCACGCAGCAATCCCGACAGTACTCACACACGAAGGCGGAGTGATGGTTACGAAACGCGTATCTCCTGTTAAGAAGACGACGAGGCGAAAGGCGGCGGCCGAGTTGACCGACAGTGCGGCGATGATGGTCCTGGAATCGGCCCCATCCGAGATGACGGCCTCCACGAGCATTGATCCGGACACTCGGCGTCAGCTGGTCGCGGCGGAAGCGTATTTCCGTGCTGAACGGCGCGGCTTTGCGGCGGGCAGCGAACTCGACGATTGGGTGGCGGCTGAAATGGCCGTGGACATGCGGCTCCAGCAGACGCAGGTGGCATAGCCCGACCCGATTGTCAGTTCGCGGCACCGGGCCGGCTACCGCTACCCGGTGTCGAGACGCAGCCCGCTCCGACTGTGGCCTGACGAGGTGCAGGCCATCAGGGCCCTGCCGACTCTCAAAACATCCGTGCACTGACGTTGTAATTTTTCCTCAATGCCCCCGGTCTGCTCAGGAACGGCATTGTTGGAGGAACGAATGCGATCATTACTGCATCACTGCCTCATGGCGGGCGCGCTGCTATGCGGAGCGGCCACGGTGAACGCCTCGCCGAGGCCCGCAGTGGTCGAATTGTTCACGTCCCAAGGCTGCAGTTCGTGTCCACCCGCCGACACCTACCTTGGAGAGCTGACCCAGCGCCGCGACGTCCTCGCCCTCGCGTTTCACGTCGACTATTGGGATGACCTCGGTTGGCGTGACCGCTTCGGTCTTCCCGACGCGGTCGAACGGCAGCGCGCTTACGCGAAGGCCCTGCGGCTCTCGACGGTCTATACGCCGCAGGTGGTCATTGATGGGCAGGACGATTTCGTCGGCAGCGACGTGAAGTCCATCGGCAGGGCGTTGACGGGAAATCGCAACGGCGTAGCAGTTGAACTGTCGGTCCGCGACGGCGAAGTCTTCATCGATTTGGACGCGCAGAAAGCCGCGCCGAGCGACGTACTCCTGGTGGCCTATCTGCGCACGGCGGTGTCGCCGATCGGCCGCGGGGAGAATGCCGGGCGTACGCTCAAAGAATTCAACATCGTGCGCGGCTTCCACAGCTTGGGCCGATGGACCGGGCAAAGGCAGCAATACCACGCGCCGGTGGATTCCTTGCCGCGAGACTCCACCGACGTGGCTGTCCTCGTACAGCCATTGGGTCAGGCACCCATCATCGGGGCGGCAACCATCGCGCTCCGCTGAGGTCATTCAGCGTGGCGGCGGCCGGATATCGCCAGACCGCGAGGATATTCTGCTGCAATGCGATTACTCGAGTGAGGAATCCGATGATCCCCAGAATTTCCACAGCACTTCGTATCTGCGGCACCATGCTCCTGTGCGCCTCGACGGGCGCCAAGAGCGCGTCTCCGGAACAAACGCCGAACTGGACGGGCAGCTTCGTTGCACGGGTCGAGGCGCTCGCTGTCTTGCAGACTTTGAATGCCGATCTGCTGAGTCATGACAGCGCGACCTTGACGCTGGAGCGTTGGTGCGACGTTCATCGACTGGCGTCGCCGCCGCGAATCGTCGCGCTGCGCGTTCCGGATGTCGACAAGCCGCCGACGCCTGAGCAGCGCCGGGAACTGGCCATCACGGCCACCGACCCAGTCCGCTACCGACGAGTGAAATTGATGTGCGGGGCGCACGTGCTGTCCGAGGCGGACAACTGGTATGTGCCCGGCCGCTTGACGCCCGAGATGAACAAGCTGTTGGACACCACGGACAGTCCTTTCGGCGTGGTCGTGCGGGCGCTTCACTTCCAACGTCACACTCTGTCGTCGACGCTGCTGTGGCTTCCGCTGCCCGCGGGGTGGGAAATGAATGCGGCCGGCGCGCGCGACGCGGGTGCGGATCATCCCATGCCGTCCAAGCTGTTGGAACATCGGGCCGTGCTGACCTTGCCGGACGGGACGCCGTTCAGCGAAGTGGTCGAGACCTACACGGACAATGTGCTGGCCTTTCCCATGACGCCGCCCTAGTGTCCTGAATCATTAATACGTTGCTCGCTGCGCCGCGTCTTTTCGCGCCGGGCGGCGTTGCGCCTCCTCGCCATAGGTGCCCACTATGCCTCGTCGGCGCGCCTTGCCCGGCACGAAAATCCGCAGGCGAATCGAG
This sequence comes from Steroidobacteraceae bacterium, assembly GCA_036394715.1. Classification (GTDB taxonomy): domain Bacteria; phylum Pseudomonadota; class Gammaproteobacteria; order Steroidobacterales; family Steroidobacteraceae; genus Bog-1198. The sequence continues at coordinate 2,274 of DASWEO010000027.1, read as the reverse complement.
CAACGTATTAATGATTCAGGACACTAGGCCAGGGCGGAAACCAAGTACTCGGCCACGGCCAGATCGGCGTGCGCCACTCCCACGGACTTGAAAACCGTTCTGTGCGGACGCGGCGCGGCCGGCTCTGCCGCAATCAAATCGCTGAGCAAGGAAATGTCTTCCTTCGCCATGACGCCCCGCGCCAGCGGCTCGCTCAAATCGCCGCTTTGCGTGAGCGCGGTGAGCGTATCGACGACGATGAAGGCGCCGCGCATGCAGTCATCGTCGGCTTCTCTCATGCCGGGCGTGAAACTGCCGACCAAATCCAAGTGGCAGCGGGATTTGAGCCAGCGGCCTTTGATGAGAGAGTGCTCCGCCAGCGTCGCGCAGCTGATCACGTCCGCCGACCGCACAGCGGCTGCAAGGTCGCTCGCGGCCGTCACGGGCCATCCGCGAGCACCGAGATCTCGAGCCGCGGCCGCTGCCTTTTGCGGATCTCGGCCCCAGATGAGGACTGATCGATACTTGCGGACGGCCAGATGACCTTCGACGAAGTAGCGCGACAGGGCTCCCGTGCCCACCATCAGCAGCACCTCGGGCGCCGCAGGCGCCAACAGATCGGCGGCCAGCGCGGACACGGCAGCAGTGCGGATCAGGGTCAGCGCCCGACCATCAATCCATGCTCGAGCTTGCCCTGTTTGCCCCGACAGGAGCACGTAGGCGGCGTTCACCGACGGCAGTCCCCGATCGGCGTTGTCCGGAAATACCGTGACGATCTTTACGCCGATGTCGCCGGCCGGTCGCCATGCCGGCATCAGCAGCAAGGTGCGCGGAGGATCGAGAGCTCCCAGATCATACTGACCGCGCTCCGGACTGACCGCCTGCGACACGAAGGCGCGGCGCAGCGGCTCCACGAGGTTGCCGACGCTGGCGAGCCGGTGAACCGTGTCGAAGTCGATCTGCTTCATTCGTCCATGCTCGTGGTCCAATGTATAAGTGTTTGTCGAGTCACATGGGCTCGCTACCCGATCACGTTCGCCTCGCGAACCGGACGATTCTCGGCGAGTCGCGCGAACAGGAGATCCGATAAGTCGAGGGTATCGAAGCGTCCCAGCAAAATGAGTTCGGCGATGGCGCGGCCGATGACCGGCGCCTGCTGCATGCCATGACCCGAGAATCCATTCATGAACAGAAAATTCTCGAGTGACGGGGCCGGACCCAGAATGGCGTTGTGATCGACCGTGTTCATCTCGAAGTAGCCAGCCCACGCGCGCTCGAGTCTCGCTGCTTCGAATGCCGGAATGCGATGGGCGAGGGCCGGCCATAGATGGCTCTCGAAGGAGTCGTAGTCCGGCTCGAGCGGCTGATCATCCAGGTCACCGGCCGGGGAGAATCCGGCAATGAATTTCGTGCCTTCGGGGCGAATCCAGAATCCCGTCGGATCGATCAACAGGGGGAACGGGTTCATCGCGGTGGGACAGGAAATGACGTAGACCGTTCGCCGCCGCGCAAACACCGGTAAGTCCACTCCGACCATGGCGGCGACCCGCCGCGCCCACGGGCCCGCGGCATTGACCACGTGTGTGCAGGCTATCCGTTTGCCGTCTGCCGCGAGCACTTCGGTGACGCGGCTGCCGTCGACGGTGAAGCCGCACACCTCCGCATTCACGTAGCGCGCGCCCTGGTCACGAGCCCTGCGCGCAAACGCCGTCAGCAGGGCGTAACCGTCGAACCAACCTTCACCGCTCAATCCCAGCGAACCCAAGGACAGATCGGACGTGTTCAGCCAGCCGAACCGCTTTTTTAGTTCGGCGGGGTCCATGAGGGCGATATCGGCGCCGCAGGCTATCTGGACGGCATGAGCCTGCCGCAGCCGTTCAGCGCCGCCGGGCAACGCGAGATAGAGATAGCCGGCCTCGCGTAACATAATATCCGGTGCCTCATCGCCGACCGCCAGTTCCACTGCGGCGTTGCGAAGAAACGCGATGCTGGCTTGAGAGGCGCGAATGTTCACGGGCGTCGAGAACTGCTGACGGATGGACGCGGCCGAGAGCGCGGATGACGCCTGCCGGTAGGAGGGGTCTCGCTCGACGACTGTGGCGCTGATCGAGGGCTCGAGCCGCGTCAGCCAGTAGGCGAGCGCCGATCCCATGACGCCGCCGCCGATCACCACCACGTGTTTCCTCAATGGCGTGCAGGACCCTTGTAACGCAACGACCGCTCGAATCTGCCGATTTGATCTTCGATCATATCGACGTGGGGCCGCAAACGCGAAACTGACGGAATCGGGCGCGG
>DASWEO010000026.1:0-15696 GCA_036394715.1 Steroidobacteraceae bacterium | reverse complement strand
TTGGGAATCGCGGATAGTTCCCGAGCTTCGGGCCAACAAGGACGTGCTCATCGTCGCGCATGGAAACTCGCTGCGCGCCCTGGTCAAGATGCTCGACATGATGTCCGAGAGCGACATCGTGGAGTTCAATATTCCGACCGGCATCCCGATACTCTACGAATTGGACGAGCAGCTGCAGCCTCTCGGCCGCCGATTCCTCGGCGACCAGCAGGCCATCGCGGCCGCGCAGGAAGCCGTGCGCCGCCAAACCGAGAAGAAATGACGCGGCGGCCCTTCCGCGATATCGCCACGGATTGCGGCGTCCTCGAACGCAGCACCCTCCGGCATCGCGGCGTCACGTGTCCGGAGCGATGGCTACCTTGAGGCCCGACAGCGCCTCGGTAAAATCGACTTGGCACGACAAGCGAGACGTGGCATCGCGGAAGTCGGGCAATTCCCTCAGCAGTTCCAGCTCGTCGCTTTGCGGTTTCGGCAGGCGGGCGGCCCAGCCTTCATCAACATACACGTGACAGGTGGCGCAGGAGCAAAGGCCTCCGCAAATCGCCGCGACTCCGTAGTCGAGCTCACGCAGAATCTCCATAACCTTCAAACCGGGCTTTGCCTCGATATCATGTTCTTTCCCGTCCCGGTCCACTACGATCATCCGCGCCATTGAGCTCTCCGTTGGGTATCCCCTCGTGGGGTTCGTCGGCTTAAGCCGGGTAGTGTGCCGGAACTTGACCGGCTCGACTACCTAGTGTCCTGTCCTATAAATAACTTGCTCGCTGCGCCGCGTCTTTTCGCACCGGGCGGCGTTGCGCCTCCTCGCCATAGTACCCACTATGACTCGTCGGCGCGCCTTGCCCGGTACAAAAATCCGCCGGCGGATCGAGCAAGTTATTTATAGGACAGGACACTAGATGCGTGGAGACGCGCTGCGAGCAGCCGGGCGCGTGCTGCGATGCCGCCCGGGAGGGTATCGACGGCCTGCGGCTCGTCACGATGCCTGCTAAGGTAGAGTTCGCTCCACAACAGGCAAACATAATCGTACAGCCAGCCCAATAGCTGCAGGCGCAAATACTCATTGCGTGTCGGCAGCCGGCCGGTATAGCTCGCCAGCAGATCGCGCTCGAGGTTGTCCTCGAGGTCGTTGTTGGCGCTCCAGCCCGCCAAATCCCAGAGAGGGTCCGCGGCGTGCGCGTACTCCCAGTCAAGCAGCACCAACGAGTTGCCTCGGTCGACCAGATTGAGCGTGTGCAAGTCGCTGTGGCACACGACCGGATCAACGACCGGAAGCGCCGCGACTGCCGCCAGCCGTCGAGCGGCGGCGGCTGACAGGTCTCGCGTACCCCAAGCGCCGGGCGGCTCTGCCGGCGTTTCCGCGGAAACGTCCTTCTGCCGGTCACGCGAATCCGGTATGTGCGGGCTCGGATTTGCGCTCCGCCGGGCCAACGCAGCACTATAGTACTCGATCCATTTTGCCGGGCTCATCGCACGCGCCGGCATGGGCACGGCCAAGGCGTGGATCCGCCGCATGAGCTCGGCCACCCTCGCGATATTCGATTGCCGCCGCACGTCGGCCGGGCTCCACAACCGACCATCGACCCAACGCGCAATCAATATTCCGCGCTGCGGATCACAATACGTAATCTCCGGTGCCAGATCCGCAGCCACGGCGCGCTCCAGCACTCGCGCCTCCCAGCCACGATCGAGACCGAGATCGCAGGAATTCGTGGCCGCCACCCGCAAGGCGTACGCCCTACCATCACGCAGTACCCGATAGGTCTCATTGACCAGCCCGTTACCCAGGCGATGAATATCGAGCTTCCCCTCGCCCGGTACATGCCGTGCGGCCACGCTCTTCAGTTCATCCGACAGCATAGGCCGGCCGCGGCAGGGTGCGGCGCCATTGCCGCATGCCGATCACGATCAAGACCAGGTACAAACCGAACAGCAGCATCGTGAGATACAAACCGCGCGTAAAGTAGAGACACAAACTGACCGAATCGATCACCAGCCACCAATACCAGTTCTCGTACACCTTGCGCGCGACCAGAAAAGTGGTAAACACGCTGGACCATGTCACCATCGAATCCACGAGGGGCCATGCGGCCGGAGTGAATCGCCGCAAATAGTAAGAACTGACCATCGACAGGGCGACGATGCCAATGGCGCCCGCCACGTGGCGCGCGATCGGCCAGCGGCACACGGCAAGCGCCTCGCCATCCCTGCCCTGTTGCCACTGCCAAAATCCATAAACCGCCATGGCGGCGTAGAACGCATTCAGTGCCGACTCCATGTACAGGTGGGCCCCAAAAAATACCCACACGTATAGACAGGAGCTGACGAACGCAGCGACCCAACACTCGATTCGCTGGCGAATCGCGAGAAGCAGGTACGCCACCGCGAGCGCTGCCGCGATGATTTCGGCCCAACTCGTGTCGCGCCATGCACTCACGAGCTGGACCGAAAGATCGCTGATCACCGGAGCGATTGACCTAAAGTCTGACTCACCCCGGGCACCGCCTCGGACGGGTCCAGCCCGGGAAGTACTTTCATGACGAATACCAGCTGCGGGGCGCCGGCGGCCGCCGCGGAGCGAGTCATCTCCTCCGTCAGAATGGACATGATTCGATCGAGCGGACCCCAAATCTGAGTCGCCAGCGTATTGGTCCGCACGGTCAAGTCAGGATGGGTGTTCAGGCGATCGATAAAGGCCTGGATGGGCGGCCGGTAGTCGCCGGCCAACGGGTACATGCTGATTTCTATAGCCGCGCGCATTTTACCTACTCCCTACGCCGGTATTAACCGGGTCAGGTTCAACGGGTTCGCAGGTCAATCGAGGATTCGATTTCCAGCGTCTCAGGCCTGTCAAGACCACCCCAAGGTTCACGGAAGTGTAGCCTGGCGGGCGGATGCGTGCAAAACTCTAGGAGCCTGTCCGACGGGCTCCTACCGATAGTCTGCGGAGACACCCTTGCGCATTTTCCAGGTAGACTCATTTACAGCCACACGCTTCACCGGCAATCCGGCGGTCGTCGTGCTCGACGCGGACGGCCAAAGCGATGCCACTCTGCTCGCCGTGGCACGCGAGTTCTCGCACGCCGAAGTCGCCTTCGTGCTCGCGGCGAACGGCCCCGACCACGATGTTCGCCTGCGTTTCTTCAATGCCCGCAAGGAAGCCCCTTTTGTGGGGCACTCGACCGTTGCCGCCCACGCGGTGCTCCTCGCCTTGGGGAGGCGCGGCGCCGGCGCGTACCGGCAACATTCCGGCACCGGCATCATCGAGGTCACGGCCCGCGTCGAACAAGGCGTGCCCGCCCCGGAAACCCTCATAGAGTTTCGCCAGACGGTTCCGGAACTGGATGCTCCGCTGCCTTTCAAAACCACGCTGCGCGTCGCCGAGGCACTGCGTCTGCCGGCAACTCAGCTGCATGAAGTCATGCCGGCGCGAATCGCCCGCAAAGGCAGCACCCGGCTTCTCGTGCCCATCGCCGACCCGCGGCAACTGGACACTATCGCACCGAACACCGACACCCTCCTATCGCTCGGCAGCGAACTCGGCACGGAGGGTTTTTTTGTCTTTGCCCTGAATCGGAGCTCCGACGAGTGGTCGACCGAATCGCGCATGTTCTGCCCGGCGCTCGGCATCCCTGAGGATCCGGTCAGCGGCAACGCGCATGCCATGCTGGCCGCCTACCTATGGGATCTCGGCCAATTCGGAAAAAACTCAACGACATTCATCGGCCGCCAAGGCCGCCAAATGAACCGGCCGGGACAGGTGAGCGTGAAGCTCGAAGTCGATCAGGGCAGGCTGGTGGCCGCCCATATCGGCGGCACCGCCGTCATCGTCAGCGAAGGCACCCTGGCTCTTTGAGGCGCTACGCGCCGAATCTACGGGGTCGAAGCGACCCCGGATTTTCATGCGCTTCGCGCAACGTTCAACGGGGTCGAGGCGACCCCGACCTATAGTTGCTCGCTACGCGAGCATCGAAACGCACGTACGCCTCGGCTGCGCACTTACTTCTACGAAGTGCGCGACGCGGCGGTGAGATCCAGCTTCAAAGACGCCGCCAGGGCTTCGACCTTTGCCTTCACGTCTGTCGCAGTGCTCACCGCCTCGTCCAGATTGCCCGCGGCAAACGCCGCCTGCGCCTTGGACCACAGCGAGGCCGCATCGCCGACGCCGGCCTTCGCCGCGTCGAGATCGATGCCCGCAGCCAGTTTCTTGCTGGATTTCTTGCCCAGAAGGTCGATGCGGTTTTGCACTGCGGTGACCTCGGCGGGCAATACCCCGGCGAGCGCAGTCCACTGATCGTTGAGCGCCTTCAGGATCGCGTCCTTCTTTGCGGCTGCGGCCGTCGCCAGATTCTGTGCCTCGCTCAACACCGCGGGCGCCCCCGTCACCACTGCGGCGTAATCCTGCTTGGCGAAGGACGACTTGAGGCCGCCGAGCTTGCTTTGAACATCGGCCAGCTGATCGGGCACGTACTTCGCGGCTTCGGTCGAGGCCGCAGTCACCGTCGACTCAATATTGCCGATTAGTTTCTGCGCAGGTTCCTTTTGGCCGGCGCATGCCGTCATCATGATCGCCGCCATGGAAATCAACGCGAAGCGGCTGACTCGCTGGACCATGTGCATGAGGAACTCCTCCTGGTTGCGGAATGCGAGGCGGATTCTAGCCCAATTCGCGCCTGGCGCGGTCCAGCCACGGAGCCTGCGCCCTGCGGTAGTGCGCAGGGCCGAGTTGGGCGCCATCCAGCAAATCCTTGAGGACGCGGTGCGCCTCCGCGAGTTTGCCGCGACGCTTGAGCAACACCCCGTAGCGTAGACGCGCTTCAGCGCCGGGATATCCGGGGGCGATCGCTGCATAGGCGCGTTCCGCCTCCTCGAGCGCATCCTGTGCCTCGAGAGAGCGGGCATACAACAATTGCGCATCCGCCGATTTGAAATCGGAATTGTGCTGGGTCAATCGTTCGAGCGTCAGCCGCGCCGACCCGAAGTCCTGCTTGCCGAAATACGCGCGCGCCAAGCCCAGCAACAACGTCGGATCGTGTTCAAAAATGCCCTTCAATCCGCCTTGATAGACGTCGATCGCGGCATCGTATTGGCTGCGCTCGAGCAGTTCTTCAGCGAGCCGGCGGCGCGCATCCACGTTGCCCGAAATCTCCACCTCGGCACTCGCGCGGCGCAACGCACGGTCAGGATCGATGATGCGCTGTACGCCCGATTTGGCGCGGCGCGCGGTTCGGCCGCCGAATAACTCCGGCAAGATCTCTGCCACCAGATAGGCGATGGGGCCGATGGGCGGCAACAGGGCGATGGCCCAGATCCAAAGCGTATTTCGTCCGGTCTTGATCACATGCACGATCAAGCCGGCTTGGATGGCGATGGACAGAATCGGAATGAGATACAACGGCGAGTCTCCGGATACGCGAAGCGAAGGAGCTTCGGGCCGGGTATTGTAGCGAGAATGGAACGGTTCTCGCAGATTGAGTGCCTGGGAGCCTGCCTCCTAGCGCTCCGCCACGCGGATCCGGCGCTCCACCTCCCGGCAGTTGGACCATCCGATATTGGACAAGGAATAACCCAGCACGCGCTGGGAGCGCGCATCGACGGTGACTTCCATCTCGCAGCCATGGAAGCCCGTCGGCGCGCCGGCCGGCTTCTGGGGAAGAAACCAGACATACACCCACTTCGTCGGCGTCTGGTCGATTTTGCGCGGGTCACCGAATACTTCCTGCAATCGGCTCACGGGTTTCCCGACATTGTCCGCGGCAATGCTCGGCACCGAACGGACGGCATATCCGGAGTGGCCGCAACCGGCCAGAGTGAAAAGCCCAAGGGCCATCGCGACGCCCGTGACACGCAACATAATCAGGCACCTGTTCCACGCGTAGGGATTGCAGTCTTGCCGGTGGCACGGAGTATTGCCGCAGACTCAAGTCGCAGAATAAGAATCTGACGGGTACGCGCGCCGGTTATGTAAACGCAAGCCGTGCGTCATGCCGCGCGGCAGGTCTTCCGCGTGATGCACGGCGACGATCAGCGTCAGACGCTTCATCAGGCGTTCCAACAATCGTTTCATGATGGCGCGTTGCGCGGGATCGAGGCCGGTCAGGGGCTCGTCCAGCAGCAAGATGCGCGCATCGGCGGCCATCGCGCGCGCGATGAGCGCGCGCCGCAATTGCCCATACGAGAGCTCCCGCGGCCGACGCTTGGCGACCGACAAGAGGCCGAAGAATCTGAGCCAGTATGTCGCCGCGCGGCGATCCCCTGCCGTCGCCTCATCCACGAGACCGATGCTGGCGTACCGGCCGCTCGCCACCACATCCAACACACTGACGTTGACGGCGTAGTCGGTTTGCAGCTCCGGCGAAACGTAGCCGATGTATCGCTTCCACTCCGCTATGGGTGTTCCACTGGGAAATCCGGCACGCTCGATCCGTCCGCCCAGCGACGGCGACAGATCTCCGTAGAGAAGTTTGAGAAAGCTGGATTTTCCGGCGCCGTTCGCGCCGTATATCGCCCAGTGCTCGCCTCTCCGCAATTGCCAATCGAGATCGTGCAAAACCGGCCGATAGTCGACGTACAGATTGACCCGCGACAACCGCAGGAGCACGGGAGCGCTCGACGCCGCAACTTTTCCGGCCCGCGGCAGTTTCCCCGCCCGCGGCAGTTTCCCGGCCCGCACCGATTTCCCGGCTCGGGACGACCTTCTCGCGCGCTGCGGATGGCGCCGACTTTCACCGGCCCGCTCGGTGAGACGCGCCAGGTCCGACGGACGAATGCGTTTGATCGCATGCACGCGCCCTTCCGCAAGTTCCAGCATGCAGCGCGTTCCCCGCGGCACATCGCCCGCCCGATGCGCGGTCGCCACCCAAGACTGGCCGCGGCGCACCCCGGCACCCAGCACCTCGTCGATGCGCTGCCGGTAGTCCGCGTCGAGCCCGTTGTAGAATTCGTCCAACAGCAGCCAGTCAGGATCCTGTACCAGCGCGCGCGCCAATAGGGCAAGACGCTTCTGTCCATACGACAAGGACAGGAATTCACGGGCCGCATAACGGCTCAGGCCGCAGAGACGCAATGTGGCAGTCACGCGCTTGGCCTGCGGCGGCGTGACCGGCAAGAGCAGCAGATCCGTTCGATGCAGTCCGGTGGCAACCAGTTCACGCACGCGCAGGTTCCAACCGTAGCGGGCGTATTTGTCCTGAAGTTCGGCGCCCACGTAGGCAACGCGGCGCTTGGCTTCGATCAGATCGACCGGCTGGCGGCCCACTCGATAATGCCGCCCATCGCTGTTGAGTGCCGCGCCGCTCGGCCGCTCGTGCCTGCGCCTGGCGCGTCGGCGCGAGCGCGGGCCGCCGGGAGTCGGCCACACATCGCCGCTCAGCAGCTTGAGCAGCTGCGTCTTGCCGGCGCCGTTGTCGCCCACCAGGGCCCAGCGCTCCCCCGGCCGCAGAGTCCAGGAGATGTCACGCAAAACCCATTTGTCGCCGCGCCGCACGCTCACTGCGTGCAGCAACATCGCCAGCCGCTCGGTCATGTGAGCCGCCAGAGACCGTCGCGTTCGGCGGCGCGGTGCTCCCGTGCGAGCTTGATCAAATGTGCTTCCAAAGTCAGGCGCGCCCAGCGGTGCCGCTCGGCCGCCACGTCGTCGTAAACCACCGGAGTAAGCTCATCGAGGGTGGCGGCGGCCAGCCGGCGCAGGCTGCCCAAGACTTTCTCCTCGCGTGCCAGGCGATGCGCGCGCAACGCGGCCAGGATTTCCTTGCCGCGCTCCATCACGCCCCCGTGTCCCGGGGCGATGCGCTCGAAGTCATGAGACTGCAGTTTGTCCAGGGAGTGCAAATACGCCGACATGTCGCCGTCCGGCGGCAGAATCACCGGCGACACGCCCTCGAGCACATGATCGCCGGTGAACAGCAGCCGTTCGCGTTCCAGCAAGTAGCACACGCAATTGGATGCGTGTCCGGGCGTGTGGATGGCGATCAACTCACACTCGCCCGCCGACAGGCGTTCGCCGTCAACGGGCATATGGTGGGGCGCGAAGGTCGCGTCTTGTCGACCGTCGCCGGGGGGCGGCAATCCCAAGACTTTCGCCCCGGTGATCCTGGCCAGCCGGCTGGCAAGCGGCGAATGATCCGGGTGTGTGTGGGTCACGATGATCCAGCGAATGGCGGAGCCGGCCGCCTCCAGAATGGCTTCCAAGTGCCGCGCATCGTCGGGCCCCGGATCGAGTATCGCGACCTCGCGCATTCCGAAGAGATAGGTGTTGGTGCCGGGTCCCGTCATCAAGCCCGCGTTGCCGGCCACGATCCGGCGGATGCCCGGACCTAAGGACACGCACTTCTCGGCAACGAGTTGAGATCTGGGTTCCGGTGAATCTTCCATTTAGATTAAATTTTTCCGGTGGGTCGGCGGCCGGACGCGCGCCAAAAGGCCGGCACGCGGGTTTTTGCGGATATTTAGCGAGTCAGTGATGTCGGTCGCATTTTGACATAGTTGCGATGAGCAGCGGAGCAGCTACACTGGGAGACATGTCAAAGTCACCGAACGCCAGACGAATTGGTGGTCCTCTGTCTTGGGAACAATTGGCACGCCCGGATACGGAACAGTGCCAGCGATTCTTGGCCGAGTCGCTGTCTCTATTGCTTGCCGATTTGTTGCGATCGGTGTTGTCCGACGCCAGTCCGGCCTTGCCGGCGGACGAGTCGGCGGTCGAACGCTACCGCAATCTCGCCGACTCCCTGGCGGACGGAGAGTCGCGACGCCGCACCAGCCTTGGAATCACGCGCGCCGGGCTCGCCAAGCGCTGCGTGACCTGGCTCAAGCTGCTCCTGACCCCGGCGCCAAACGCCCCATCCACTGCGGCAATGCGTGAATTCGTCGACGCCTTGGGGCTTTTCCCGGCGCTTTTCGACAGCGAGCCTTCCGCCCGTTCGCGGCGAGCTCGGCTCACCTGGCTCCTGACTCACGATCGGCGGCTCGATGCAAGTACCCGAGAGGCCGCCACGGCCCTCATCGAGGCCTGCGAGCACTTAGGGGTTCTCCTCTGGCCAGATGCCGAAACTGCCTGATCGCGGCGAGACGCATTTCCGTGCCAATCGCCTGAACAGGCGTATAATAGGGAGTTACCTATCGACCGTGCGATTCTTAGTATCTAGGTGAAGACCGGAGTTTCTGATGCAAAAGCCTCCCACACCTGAACCCGAAGTTGAAGCTGAATCCGAAGCGGCATCCTCTCCCGATAAGTCGCGCTTCAAGCTTCAAAAATTGCTGCAGCCGTTCACGATCGAGCGCGGCGTCGCCACCCCGATTATTTGGTTTTTGCTGGACTGGCTGGTGCTGGGCGTATCGATCGCCAGTCTGCTGTTCGTGGAAACCTGGTGGGTGAAGGTATTCGCATCGCTCGTGGCGGCTCTCTGGATCGCCCGTCTGTTCGTGATCGGTCACGATGCCTGTCATGGCTCCTACACGCCCAACAAGACGCTCAACAAATGGATCGGTAGAATTGCGTTCTTGCCGTCGCTGACGCCCTACAGCCTGTGGGAGATCGGTCATAACCTCGCGCACCACGGCTTCACCAATCTCAAGGGCCGCGACTACGTTTGGACGCCCTATTCGCCCTCCGAGTTCGCGCGCCTGCCCTGGATACGGCGTAGTTTGGAGCGCATTTACCGCAGCGGTGTCGGTCAAGGCGTGTACTACATGATCGAGATGTGGTGGAAGAAACTCTTCTTCCCGGGACGCAAGCATGTGTCCACTCGGCGCATCAGCTACACCTGGGACAGCCTGTTGGTGTCCGCCTTCGGCGTCGTTTGGGTGGGCGGCTTGGTCGTCTGGGGCGTCTACACCGGCAGGTCGATCGGATCGCTGCTGGTATTCGGATTCGTGGTGCCGTTCTTCCTTTGGAATTGCTTGATGGGCTTCGTCATATACGTGCAGCACACGCATCCCCGCGTCGCCTGGTACGAGCGGCGCGACGAGTGGTCGGCGAACGCGGGCTACGCAACGACCACGGTGCATATCAAGCTCATGCGCCCGCTCGACGGTTTGATCCACTACATTCTCGAGCACGGCGCCCACCACGTAAACATGGGAATTCCGCTCTATCGCCTCAAAGAGGCTCAGGCGCGCCTAACCGCCACCCTCGACGAGCGGCTGAATTCCGAGGTGTTTACCTGGCGTTACTACTGGAATACCGTGCGGCGCTGCAAGCTGTACGATTTCGCGCAGCACGTGTGGACCGATTTCGACGGACACATCACCTCAGAGCCGTTCGTTCAGACTCGTTAGCAGCTCCCGTCGCGCCCGACGCTAACCGGCGATATCCGGGATGGGCGCCTAAAGAGTCTTTGAAAGCGTCAGGCGCGCCGAAGTGGGCTCCAACGGATGAATGTGAATGTCGGCCGTACCCCCTGCCGGCTCGCCGGGAAGGCGATCGACATACCAAAACTCCGCGGCGTTGGCCCTCTTGTTCGTGATGTTGTAGACCCCGAGCGCGAGCTGCCAGCCGTCCCTGAACCCGTAGCGAATATCGCCGTTCCACTCGCCATAGCCGGATCCGCGAACGGCGCCGTCCGAGGACAGGGGATAGGCGCCGAGATAGCGGTATTGCAAACCACCGCTCCACGCGCCCAGATTCTTGACGTAAGCAGCGAACGATCCGGTCGCGGACGGCGCGTTCGGCAAGTATTGCCCGACGTGTCCCGTACCATCGTCGAACGGCGTCTTGAATCGCGCATGATCCGCCGAATAGCTACCGTACAGCTCCAGCCACGCCGTGGCCTGATAGGTGACGTTGAGTTCGAATCCGCGCCGCCGGCTGGCCGGCCCCGCGGAATCCTGGCCGGCATCCGGATCGTAAGTCGTCTCGGACTGGGCGTCCAAGCTGAACAGCGCCATGGTGATCGCCAGCCGGCGGCCCACCACCTGTCGTACACCGATCTCCTCTCCGTCTTGGCGCGCGATGAGCGGTGCGCCCGCCGCGCCGGCAATCGCCGCTTGATTGACGCCGCGCAAATCGTCGCTATGAAAACCTCGTCCAGCGCTGAGATAGAATTCCGTCGTCGCTGACGGTGTCACGATGAGGCTCGCCTTGGGCTGGAACAAGGAAGCGCTTGCACGGCCCGCGTTGGTGCCGCGGTCGCCGCCTTGAATGCTGTCCTCGCGCAAACCCACTACGCTGCGCAACCCGGAGCGCCAATGGGTGGTCGCCTGAGCATAGACGGCGACGTCGCTCAAGTGCACTCGATCCTGCTCGAAAACGTCGCGCGGATCCGCGCTCGCCGGCAAGGTCACCCGGTTCAGCGTCGGCACCCGCGAGACGTCGTTGAAGTCGAAGCGTGTGGATAGACCGGCCAACCATTCGTTGCGCAAACCGGCTATTTCATCGCTGCGGGTGAAATTGGCGCCGCCGCCGACCGTGATGCGATCCTCGTGCTGGTCCTCTTGGTCGCCGTTGACCGGGTCCGTCAGAAAGTGGGTAAAGTTGTTCCAAAGCGTCAGCTGGTTATTGATCATGTACCCGTTAACGGCCAGTTGCCCCCCGCCCATGCCTGTAGAGAATCGCGCCGACACGCTCGCTCGCTGCGCCTGCCCGCCGTCGGAAGGGTCGAGCGATCCAAAACGACCGACCAATCCCCTGACGATGGCGCGCACCGGCTGGTCTGTAGTGCTGTTCCAAAGCCCGTGATAAAACATTCCCGTCACTGAGAAACCGTGGTAATCGTCGCCGCCGCTGTAGCGCAACACCGCGTCGATCTTGCGCTGATCGTCGGGATTGCTCCAAGGACCGTCGTAGTGCTGCAGATCGAGGGCGCCGAGCAGACTACCTTCGCCCACCGACTGCGATGCCGCGGTAAACAGCCGCTGAAACCCCAAGGTGCCGGCGGTGAGCGCGATCTGATCATCGAGCGAATTCACATAGTTGAGATGCACGGCACCCACCGACGCGAAGTCGCCTTCGCTTGCGTAATAGGTGCCCTTGCTGTAGCGAATATTGGTCGCCAGTTCCGGGATCAGGAAGTTCACGTCCGCGTAACCCTGACCGTGTGCATGCGTCGGTTCATTGACAGGCATGTCGTCGACGTAAATCGCCAGGTCGGTGCCGTGATCCAGGTTGTAGCCCCGCATCAAGTACTGATTGGCCTTACCCTCGCCACTGTGCGACGTGACGTCCAATCCCGGCACGGACTCCAGCAATTGGCCGGGCCGGTACGCAGGTGCGAGAGCCAATTCATCGTTGACCACCACCCCTTCGCTCGCGGTGGTTGCGATACCGATCAGTTTTAGCCGCTCCGCCGTCACCACGATATCCTGCAGAACCCCGGTATCCGCCGATGCGGCCGGTTCGGCGCGCGCTTCACAACACCACACGGCCGCACACAGCGCCGCTGCCCGCATCACGCGACCACGGTGGAACACCGACGCTGCGAGCGATGACCCGCAGTTGATCGGGTTCAACATCATAATCCCCCGGCTGAGTCATCACTCCTGCCGTCATTGACGACTTCGATCTCGTCGAATCGCTTCCAGTGGTAGATGAAATAGGAAGCAGTCCATGCCACCGCAAACACTGCAATGATTGCAAAGCCGAGCGCATTGAAATGCCCGGCAAGAGAACCCGCGATCCTCCAGCCGCCGCCGGTCAATTCCAGCTTGTGGGCAATCAATGCGATCGTCTCGATGCCGCCTATGATGATCGCCACCAGCGCGGAGACGGCCGTGATCGTCATGTTGTAGTAAAGCTTGCGGATCGGCTTCACGAACGCCCATTGATACGCACCGAGCATCAACACTCCGTCGGTCGTGTCGACCAGGGCCATGCCCGCCGCGAACAGTGCGGGAAACACCAAGATGGCAGCGATCGAAACACCATGCGCCGCCTGGGCGCCCGCGAGCCCGAGCAGCGTCACCTCGGTGGCTGTGTCGAAACCTAAACCGAAAAGGAAGCCGAGCGGCGCCATCTGCCAGCTGTGGCGAATCAAGGCAAATAGCGGCCGAAACAGCCGTGACAGCGGACCGCGCCCGCCCAAGAGAACGTCGAGATCATCAGGCGAGTACTTGCCTCCCTTGCGGACCGTCTCGAAGCGCTGCCAAACCGAACGCAGTATCAGCAAATTCATGGCAGCGATCGCAAACAGAAAGATGGCCGAGGTTGCGGTCGCGATCACGCCGCCGATTTGAGAAAAACTCTGGAATCGCGCCATCGCGCCGACGGCGAACGCGATGATTCCGGCCGCAATCAGCACGATGGTGGAGTGTCCGAGTGCAAAGAAAAAGCCGACTGTGATGGGCCGTTTGCCCTCTTGAATGAGTTTTCTCGTGACATTGTCGATGGCAGCGATGTGATCGGCGTCCACTGCGTGGCGCAGCCCCAAGCTGTATGCGAGCAACGCGGTACCGAGCTTTACCGAGTCGCCCGAGAAGAGCACGAACGCCCAAACACCTGTGGCTATGTTCGCGCAAATGAGGGCTGCGTACAGCGCGATGAGGCGCGCCTTGAACGGTGTCACGCCGCTCCGTCCAGACACGCGTCGAAACCCTGCGTCAGCAGGTTCCGGTCAAGCTCCCGCCCGATGAACACGAGTTGTGTTTTTCTCGGCCGATCACCCCACGGCCCCAGCGCGCTGGTGTCCACGACCATGTGCACACCCTGAATGACAATTCGCTCGTTCACACCCCTAAAATTCAAAAAACCCTTCATGCGGTACAGCCGCGTGCCCTGCGTTTGCAGCGTCGACGTGAGCCATGCCTGAAATCGCTCGGGATCGATCGGCCGATCCGTCTCCAGGCTGAACGAGCCGACTCGCTCGTCATGAGAGTGTCCGGGATCGAAATTCCGGTGCACGCGCGGTGCCGGCTCCGCATCCCGGCCATCCTCGAGCTTCAGTGCGAACTCCTCGGGCAGGTGCTGCGTGAAGAGCCAGTACGTGCCCCGCGCCGCGATACGCAGCACGAACCGTGCTTCCGTGCCGCCGCCCGGCAAGTCGAGAACCCGCGAGCGAAACTGCGGCTCGATCACCGCGCCCGGAGAATCGGTCGGAACGGAACCGGAGAACAGGCCGAATACGCGCTCGGCTGCCTTGGTCGGATCAAGGCCGTCGGTGGTCAGCGCCTCGCAGAAGACGATCTTCATGGAGGGGTCCGGGCCATCCCGAAGCGCAAGGGTGTAATCCCCCGCCGCGAGCTCGTAGGCTCCAGCCCATTCAAATGGATATTCGGGCTCGAGAAAGGTCGGCTTGTACTCGAGCGCCCGCGCAAGATCGAACCCGCCGATCCCGAGCACGGAGCTCATGGGAACCGATGCCCGCCGGGCGGGGTCCGCGCGAACGATTCGCGCCAGCGCGTTGATGGCGCGCACGCGCCGCTCCAAGGCGTCAAGATCGGTGCCGCCGACCAGATCAGTCTTGTTCAAGACGATGACATCGGCGAATGCCACCTGCGTGCGCGCCTCCTCGCTCTCGACAAGCTGTTGATCGAAATGCCGCGCATCCACCATCGTCACGATTCCATCCAGCGCGAATTCCTCGCGCATTCCTTCGTCGACGAAAAAAGTCTGCGCGACCGGCCCGGGGTTGGCGAGGCCGGTAGTCTCCAACACGATGCGATCGAACTTGTCACGACGCGTAATCAGATTACCGAGAATGCGAATCAGATCGCCGCGCACGGTGCAGCAGATGCACCCGTTATTCATTTCGAAAATTTCTTCCTCGGCATTGATCACGAGTTCCTGATCGACGCCGATCTCACCGAACTCGTTCTCGATGACGGCGATGCGCTGACCATGGCTTTCGGTGAGGATGCGATTCAGAAGCGTGGTCTTGCCGGAGCCCAAGAAGCCGGTCAGCACGGTCACAGGAATTCGATTCGCTTCACTCACGACAAGGCCTCCCGAGCTTCGCCAACGGCGAAAACGCGTAACCCATGCGACTGGAGAGCGGAGGAACAGAAGGGAAATCGCTTGAAGGGAACGAGGGTTGCAGGGCGTAAATGCGCCGACTGCACCAACCCACCACAAGCAACTACCAATCGCCCACCGCGATGTTCGCAGACATCAGTGTCAGGCCGGTCTCCGGACTCACGAGCGCATTTGAATCATGCTGGAGAATCGCCTTCCCGCGTCGAACGCAGTGGCTTTCGGATTCGCCGTTACTCGTTTACCGTTGCGGGGGCAGCGCCGGGTTTGGTTCCAGTTGACTAGAACGCGCACCGGCTTCCCGTTTCACTTGCTGACCTTCACGATCAATATCGAAAAGGCAGCGAAGCACCTGACAACTTCGCCCACGATGCTAACTGCCGCAAAAGAGATTGGCAAGCCGGAAAGGCGGCCCGATCTCTTGGGGCGTCTGTCCGGGCGTCTGATAGATTAGGTCGACATGCGGTCTCGAGCGGAGCGACTTCTCATCCATGAAGGCCTTGTCGATACTCGGATCGGGTTCCGGCGCGGGAAAAAGCTGGATCACGACGGCGCTCGGCGCTTGGCTTCATGGTCAAGGAATTCGTGTCGCCCCGTTCAAAGCCCAAAACATGTCCAATAACGCATGGGTCACGCTGGACGGAGGCGAAATCGGACGCGCCCAGGCCGTGCAAGCGGAAGCTTGCGGACTGATCCCGACGGTGGAGATGAATCCCATATTGCTCAAGCCGAGCGGGGCCCAAGGATCGCAGGTGGTCGTGTTGGGCCGCTCGCAAGGTCACTGTGCCGCGGCC
>DASWEO010000025.1:0-8777 GCA_036394715.1 Steroidobacteraceae bacterium | reverse complement strand
CATCGTGCGGGCGCGTGGTGCAACGATTCCGCCTCCCACCGCACCGGGTGCCTTACGCCCGGCAGAGCAGGGCAACCATTCCGCGCTCGACACGCGTCCGGGTTATCGTGAACCTAGCTCGCCGGCCCTGACTACGAGGGCGCCGACGGATGCCTCGCAGCAGCGCCCGCAGCCCCAACCGCAATTCGCGCAGCCGCAGCAACGGCCGCAGCCTCAAGCGCAATTCGCACAGCCGCAGCAGCGCCCACAGCCCCAACAGCAATTCGCACAGCCGCAGCAGCGCCCGCAGCCCCAACCGCAATTCACGCAGCCGCAGCAGCGCCCGCAGCCCCAGCCGCAATTCACGCAGCCGCAGCAGCGCCCGCAGCCCCAACCACCCCCTGCGCAACCACAACAGCGGCCGCAGCCCCAAGCTCCGCAACCGCCGCCCGCCGCGCATCCGCAGACGCCGCGCGACGAGGGCAGGCACGAAGGCAATCGCTAGCCGGCAGGATTTACGGACCGAAACGATGCCGGAAGCCAAACTCGCTCCTCATCCGAGAATTTCGTGCCGCGTTCGAAGAAGGCATCCACCGCGCTCCTAGGGCCTTCGCGCTCAGCGATCTCATCGTCGCGCAAGCAGCTGGCGCCTAAGGACAATCCCGCACTCCAGGCGATCTGGCATGCGGTCTGTGCCATACCTCGGGGGCAAGTATCCACGTACGGAGCGGTCGCTCGCGCCGCCGGATTTCCAGGACGTGCGCGCCAGGCAGGGTTTGCGTTACGGGTGGCGCCCAAGGCCTTGCATCTGCCGTGGCATCGCGTCGTCGGCGCGGGCGGCCGCATCGTATTTCCGAAGTCATCGGCCGAGCACAAAGAACAAGCCCGGCGCCTGCGCGCCGAAGGGGTGTCGGTTCAGAATGGCCGCGTGTCGCGTTTTGACGTGACGCGGCTCGACGATCCGTAGTCGATGGACAATGCAGCGAGCAAGTACTCGCGACTCAGTCGGCCTGAGGCTTGGGTCCGATGTAGTTCGCCGAAGGGCGGACGATGCGATTGTCCTTGCGCTGTTCCACGATGTGCGCCGTCCAACCGAAGATGCGCGCCATTGCGAAGGTCGCGGTGAAATAATCCTTCGGCAATCCGAGCGCCAGATAGACCACGCCCTTGTAGAACTCGAGATTGGCGCGCAGCGAACGCGTCTTGTGCGCCGTCTGCGAGACGAACGCATCGTCCACCGCCTTCAGGGTGTCCAACAGACGCCTCTGATGAGCGTCGGACGCGATGCGTTCAGCCAGCACCTTGACGATTTTCGAGCGCGGATCGACGACACGATATTCACGATGGCCCATGCCCATTACAAGTCGGTGCTCCGCCAGGCACCGCCTGACGAATTCCGCGGCGTTGGCAGGGTCACCCACTTCTTCGGCCATTTCGAGCGCGCCCTGATCGGCCGCGCCATGCAGCGGTCCGAAAAGCGAGCCCATCGCCGCCGCCAGGGCGGAAGCGGCCGGAGCCAGCGTGGACGTCACGACGCGGGCTGTAAACGTACTTGCGTTAAAGCTGTGATCGATCTGCAGAATCTGCAACTGCTCGAAAATGCCGACCATTTGCTCCGTCGGAATCCGACCGTGCAGCAACTGCAGAAACCGCTCCCCATAACGGCGTGTGCCGGGATATGGAACCGGGGTTCTTCCGGAACGCAGCGCCAACAGCATGGCGTGAGCAGTGGGCAGCCGGGCGGCAACCACGAGCGCTTCCTGCTCGTCATCGGTACGCCCGATCCTTCCCGCCGCAGCGCCGATAGCCATCAACGGCATCGCAGCCTGCAGAGTGGCCATCGGATGAGCGCCCAGGCGCGACAACTGCGCCAGCGTGTCCGCGAGGTCGGCCGGTAGTCGACCGGCCTCCCACAGAAAATCTTCGAATTCCTTCAGCCGGGCCGCAGCGGGGAGGTCGCCAAAGACGATCAGGTGCGCCACTGCGGCAAAGGGATATTGCACGAGTTTTTCGATGGGATAACCACGGTAGTACAGCCGCCCGGCCTCACCGTCCACCAATGAAGTCGAGGTGCTGTCGACCACCACGCCTTCCAAGCCTTTCTTTATGTCGACAACTGCGTTCATAGGTCTCTCCGGTTGCCGATCCACGATAAGGCGCCGGCGCGCGCGTCGCCAGACGGTGGAAGTGATGGAAGTATCAGGAAGACGGATAAGGCGCAGTTCCTACGGTGACCCGCACCCGCTATCCTCTGCGGCCATGCACATCGAACGTAATGAATTGCGGTGCTTTCACGCCGTCATCGACACCGGCGGCTTCAGCCGCGCCGCCGAACGACTGGATCTTTCACAGTCGGCGGTCAGCCAAACCATCGCGAATCTGGAGCATCGGCTGGGCACGACACTGCTGCGTCGCGGCAGCCCACCGCAGCCTACGGAGGCTGGAATCCGCCTGCTGCGTTTTGCGGAAGCAACGCTGAACGAGGAACGTGAGGCCCTGGCGGACATCGGTCAAATCAAATCCGGAGCTCTGTCGACCTTGTCGCTTGCGCTGTCGCCGGCAGCGAATTCACGAGTCGGCGTCGCGCTCCTCAAGGAATTCTGCGAGCGCAATCCGCTGACGCGGCTCAAAGTCGTGGTCGCGCCCAGTCGTGAAATCGTGCACGGCGTGGGCGAGGGTCGCTGGGAACTAGGCTTCGGGCCGTTCCACCACAACATGCCGGGGCACTTCGCGCTGCATCCCTGTTTTTCCGAGACCAGACGCCTGATGATCGCCCGTGATCATCCCGCCCGTGAGGCACTGCGTCGCGACGCAGTCGGCGTCATGCGCCAATTGCCGCTGGTCACCTCATATCTTGATGAGACTGCGCGGCGCTCCACCGGCGAGCGGCTGCGCGACGCCTTTGGCTCAGTGTGGGAAGTCAGTCACATGGAACTGCGGCTGGCGCTGGTCGCCGACGGCAAAGGCGTCACCTATGTGTCGGATCTCCTTGCGCCTGTGCCGCCTCAACTGGTCCCCGTCGAAGGGCTGCCGTACTCGAACATCGACCGGCAGGTCGGCGCGTACTGCTTGAAACACCAACCGCTATCCCAGGCGGGCACCCGCTTCCTTGCTTTGTGCCACGAAAAGTGGCCCAAAAAGGGATAAGGTGCCTCCTCGCCTCGACATTCGAACCGCGCACACTCGATCTGGGCATCAAGCCCCGATCGACCGGCTCCGAATATCGGCGGCTATGCGCTTTTTCAGTTCACCGTGCAGCGCCTGGGAGTAAGCCGGCGCGGCATTCCAGTCGAGCGCCCAAGGCTGGGCGGTTCGCGTGGCCTCCGGCTCCGCCACGTGGCGCGGGAAGATGTGCGCATGCAGTGCCGGATCGACGTTGCCGTATATCGCGTAGTTGATGCGCAGGGCCGCAGTGACGGCCAGCAAGGCGTCGCCGACCATCGCCATGTCGGATAAGAACTGAGTGCGCAAGTCGGGAGGCAGCGCATTCAAATGCGGCACGACCGGGTCAGGCAGCAGCAGGCAATAGCCGGTCAGCACCTGGCGTTCGCCCATGACTACCCAGCCGGAGCGCAGTCTGGCGACCGCCGCCGGATAGGTTGCGGCCCGACAGCGATCGACCATGGTGTGTATGACGGTGGGCGGCGTCATTGCCCGAGGGCTTTCGCCACCGCCGCGGCATCGACCGACGCGGCTGAGTTGCCGAAATTCGAGCGCAGATAAGAGAACAGCGCGGCGGCATCCGCGGGTTTCATCCAACCGAATTGCAGCATCTGCGTGGGATAGCGGCCCGCGGACATGGAGGGGGGTCTTTGTCCCTTGATCACCCACCGCGCCAATTGCGCCGGGTCGCCGAGCACCACGGACGATCCGGCCAAGCTCGGATACACGCTGGGAATTCCCACACCGTTTTGCTGGTGGCAGGGGACACAGTTGCCGCTGTAAATGCGCGCGCCGACTTCCGCCGCCGCATCGCTTGCGGTGGCTGCAGCGGCCGTTGCCGCGGACGCGCTTGCCTGTGGTTCCCCGGGCTTTTTTTTCGCTGAGCAGGCCGCAATAGCAGCCGCCAGCAAAAGAATTGCCAATACGTTTCGCGTCGACATGTGGTAAATCCTAGCAAATGCTGAAGCGGAGTTCCTCCATGTTACGATTAGGTGTCATGTTGCGGTTCGCCGCAGCGCTGCGGTTGGGTTCCGTAGCCGCGGTCGCGGCCGCTTGGGCTTTCGCGCCGCCGGCGCTGGCACAGGCACCGGCCGAAGACGCGTTGAAGCGGATCATCGAGGAAGGCAATCCGGCCTATGTCGATTGGTCGGGCGCATCGGGCGATCGCGATCAGATCGGAAAGATGTATGAAGCCAATGGATATCGCCTGTTCTGGAGCGATGGCCAGAAACCGACGGTGTCGGCGATTTCTCTATTGCAGCAGTTGCGGTTGGCCGGCGAACGCGGCTTGGATCCCGAGGACTATCCCGGTAATCGCCTAGCCTACCTGTTGACCGATTTGATCGATGCGCCGCATTCCGGCATTGAGCAATGGGCCCTGTTCGATGCCGGCTTGTCGCTGGCCGGCATGCGATTCCTGTCGGATGTTCATTTAGGACGAATCGATCCGTCGACGATGGGGCACGATCTCAGTGTCGGACGCATCAAACTCGATATCCCCACCACCCTCGCCCATCTCTCGACGGCGGTGAACGTTGCCGTCGCCGTCGACGCACTGGAACCCCAGTTCAGTCACTACGCACTGCTGAAGAAGCAGCTGTCGCACTATCGAGCTCTGGCGAGCGAGGAAGGACTCACCGACTTGCCCGCATTGCCCGCAAAGTCGCTGAAACCCGGCGACGACTATGCGGGCTCCGCGAAGCTGCTGCACCTGTTGGCCGCACTCGGCGATGCGGCGCCTCCGGCGCCGGACGCACCCCCGCCGCAATCCCTCTCCCCGGCGCTGGTCGACGCCCTGGAGCATTTTCAAGGCCGGCATGGCGAAAAGGCCGACGGCGTACTCGGCGCCGCAACGTTCACCCAGCTCACGCGGCCCCTCGGCCAGCGCGTGCTGCAGATCGAACTCACCATGGAACGCTGGCGCTGGCTGCCGTCCGAACTCGTGACCGCACCCATCATCGTCAACATCCCGCAGTTCCGTCTGTTTGCCTTCGAGTCGACAGCCGATTCGGAAGCGCAGATACGTCAGATGGATGTGATCGTGGGCAAGTCCTTCGACAAGACCCAGACGCCGGTGTTCGCGGCCGACATGTCCTATCTGATTTTCAGGCCCTACTGGGAAGTGCCGTACAACATCGCGCTGAAGGAGATCGTACCGACGGCGCGCAACAAACCGGCCGACATCGAGCGGCGGCAAATGGAAATCGTGAGCGGCTACGGCGACTCCGCCACGGTGATGCCGAATACCGTCGAGAACGTCGAGCTGGTCGCCAAGGGGACGCTGCGGCTGCGGCAGCGTCCGGGTCCGAACAATTCCCTGGGGCTGGTGAAATTCATGTTCCCCAACCCCTACAACGTCTACCTGCACTCGACCCCTGCGCAAGCCCTGTTCGCGGAAACCCGCCGCGATTTCAGCCATGGCTGCATTCGGGTCAGCGATCCCGCCGGATTGGCGCAATACGTATTGCGCGATTCACCGGAATGGACGCGCGAGAAAATTCTCGCCACGATGAACGGCGACAAGCCTCTCACGGTGACGCTCAAGAATCACATACGCGTGTTCATCGTCTACGGCACCGCGATTGCCACCGAGAAGGGAAATGTGCTGTTCTTCGACGATATCTACCGGCACGACGAGCGGCTGGAAAAGGCGCTCGAAGCGAAGCGCGTGCGGAATTGATCCCCATCAGGGGATAGGCCGGACAACCCACCGATCATTTAACCGAAAAAGTGTTACGCGACGCATGCCAGGCCTGACCGGAGCCTGCGTCCCAGGGTTTCGTGAGCGAGATCAAGCGAAGATCGAGGTGCCGAAGCGGGTGAGGCTGCTTTCCCACGGGTTGCGCTCCCAAAGTCTAAAAAAGGGCCGACACACCACCTCAGTGGAAGCGCGTCAGGTTGACGCGCGGGCTGGGAACCAGCGCGTAGCTGCTGTACTTGGCTCGACGCTGGCATAAAAATTGAGTCTGACATTATTAGTTTATTTTTATCTTGTCTAATAAATATCTATATGATTTTATTATAGTTAAATTAGCATATAATTAGTTTTTATTTAGTGATTTATCTAGCTGCAATTGCTATACTGATCACATGGCGCATTCCACACCCACTACTGATTCGCTAATTGTTCGCCTGAACTCTGGCAACACATCCTCTGCCGAGCTGGAACAAGCTACTGGGAAGTCGCAATCCTGGGTGAGCACCGCACTGCGCAGCTTGATTACCCAGCAGCGCGTCGTGCGAGTCGGCTCGCGAAGAGGTGCGCGCTACGCGCTGCGCCGGGACATCCCGCCGATCGGGTCCGCTTGGCCTTTATATCGTGTCGGTCGCGACGGCGAGCCTATCGAACTCGGCACGCTCTATGCCCTCGTAGCTGACGAGTTCTACCTCGAAGCAACCAAGGCTGCCACCGCCGCCGGTTTCGCTGTAGCGTCCTTGAGCGCGGGGATCCCTTATCTGCTGCAAGATCAGCGTCCCGGCGGTTTTCTTGGCCGCGCGATTCCGCAACTATTTCCACAGCTGCATGCTCCGCCGCGAATTCAGGACTGGACCGATGATCACTACCTACGATACCTCACGACCTACGGAAGCGATGTGGTGGGGGATCTCATCCTGGGCCGTCCAGCATTGGATGATTACCTGCTACAGCTGCGTCAACTCGTTCCTCGAGATGCCGGGCAACGAGATAAGTATTTCCCTGAGCTCGCAGATCAGAGCATGCACGGTGGAGTGCCGGGATCATCTGCCCAAGGCGAACATCCTAAGTTTGCCGTCACGCTTGCCGAGCAAGGTGAAGTGCGCCATGCGCTTGTCAAGTTCTCACCTCCCGTTGAAACTGAGGTTGGGCGGCGTTGGTCGGATCTTCTGATCGCCGAGCATCTGGCGCTTGAGACGTTGGGTACCGCAGGGATTTCCAGCGCGATGTCTCGGATTTTTCAATTCGAGAACCGAACCTACCTTGAAGTAGATCGCTTCGATCGGGTGGGCCTTACCGGTCGTGTCGGTGTGACCTCGCTGCTGGCCATCGACACAGGTTTTTACGGAGCGCTGGACAACTGGATTGCATCGGCGCAGCGACTGCATCAGGAGCGACGCATCGATATGCAGACATTGGATGAAATCCGGCTCATATCGAGCTTCGCTGACTTGATAGCCAACACCGACAAGCACTTTGGAAACCTAGCCTTCTACGACAGCTACGATGGTCGCTTCCGGCTGACACCAGTTTACGATATGTTGCCGATGCTCTTTGCGCCCGCTCATGATCAGCTCGTCGCGCGCATCTACACGCCGGCGGACCCCACCAGCGAGACCTTGAATGTGTGGGGACGTGCGCGCGCGCTCGCCGAAGGGTACTGGCGATTACTCGCAAACGAACCACGCATCAGTGCAGAGTTCAGAACAATATGTGCTGCGTGTCTCCAAACTCTCGAGTCCCTGCCCAGGACCGGTGCTTACTCTCCACGCATCGCGGCAGGCGGCGATGGCGCGCGCGCATTCCAAAGTTCGAGCTAAGAGCTCGTCCTCTAGCCCCGCCAGGTTCTGAACGCGCCCGTATCCAAGTGCACAAAATCCGACGCGCGGTAGTATCCGACGCCGCCGCGCTTCAAGCCCAAGGCATGTGCTGCAAGATCCGCGCAATCGATACCGGACACACGCACATCAATGGCGCGTCCCTCGATGTGCAGACTATGCCGTGCAACGCCGGTGCTCCGTTCGTGCAAACGCGCGTTGGTCTGAGGCGACCGGTAGCCTGAGATCACGCTGAACACGGGATCGACGCCCGCCGAATCGGCCACTTGAACCAGGTAATCCATCAGGCCGGGATCGATGGGATGGCGTTCGCCGGTGCGGAAATCTCTCAGCAACGCTTCGATGGCCGAGAGCGCCGCGGGCACATGAACCCCATCGCGGGAGTATTCAATGTCCAGCCGCTCGTCGGTATGCAGATTGAACAGCGCAATGCGTTTCGGCGCAACGACGCGGTGTTCACCGTCTTCTTGGCCCCCGACTGCGGCCCGATTTGCCGCCGTTTCCCGGCTGCGCGCAGTTCCCGCCAGCAACCCCGCCGCCGACACGCCGGCCAGCGCACCGCCTGCGGCCAATATGCGGCGCCGGCTCCACGTCATCGACGTCCCCTGTCGGCGAGCAGCCGGCCGCCGTCGAGCGCCAGCACCGTGGCACGCGGGAAGAAGTTGAATTCCGACGCGGACGCCCAGGTGTAGGCGCCCATCGCACGGCCGACGACGAGGTCGCCCACGTCGAGCTCCGGTAATTCCAAGTGTTCGTTGATGACGTCGATGCTGTCGCAGGTCGGGCCGGCGAGCACCGAGGGGTATGTGTTGCCGGCGGGCACCAGCGCCTCCACAGGATAAGTCGCGTGATCGTACACCTGGCCGCTGTAGCTGCCGTACAAGCCATCGTCGAGGTAGTACCACCAGCGGCCGCCGCGCTGCGCGCGCCCCATCACCGAGGTCACCGAGACCGCTGCCGGCGCGGCGATGTAGCGGCCCGGTTCAGCGATGATGCGCATCGACGGCGGGAGTTCCTGCAATGCCGCGCGAATCGGCGCGCAGAATTCTTCGATGGGCATGCAATTGTGCATGTACTCCACCGGAAAGCCGCCGCCGATGTCC
>DASWEO010000024.1:0-10258 GCA_036394715.1 Steroidobacteraceae bacterium | reverse complement strand
CGCCGGCGATGAGATCGCCGATCACTCTCTCGAGCATGGCGTTCTTCGGGCCGACCAAACTGACATTGATGACAGGGACTTTCTCTTCCACCATCCAGCCAAACGCCGCCACCAGGGTGTCCACTGCTCCGCCGGTGGGGCCGCCGCAATACACATCGGCCGCGTACAGTTCGGCGTCCGGGTGCACGCCGTGAAAAACGTCACTGCGCCCGATCAGCAGGGATGCGACGGCCGTTCCGTGAGCGGCGGGAACCGCGCGGCTGTCGCAACCCCATGCATGAACCACCGATTCGCGGAACACCGGGTGCGTCACGTCGACACCCGAATCCAACAAACCAATGCGCACCCGGGATTGAGCAGGATCGGCGGCCGGCGGCATGGAAGCGGGTGCATCGTGACCCTTGGCATCGGTAGTTTCCCGACTGCCTCGGAATGGAGAGCCGCCGCCGGCCGCTCCACCGCCGCTATAGATATGGTTGTAATCGTAGCTACCGGCGGGATCGGCCTCGCGCAGGGTGCGCAGCGCTTTTTTCGTCGACATCCCTCCAGGGGCTCTGAATACCACCAAGCGAATGTTCATTGCGCCGATGCTTTGTTCGCGATCGACCACGAATCCGATGGAGCGGGCGTGATCCAGCGCAGCATCGGCCGGCGCCAGTCCGAGAATCTCGTTGCGAACCACGGGCTCGCCATTCGGATCCGCATCCACGACTCGGGAGTTGCCGCGAATCAAGCGGCCGATCTCGAGATGGCGCAGCGCGCTCAATCGATCAAGGGATTGGGACTGTACTTGGTCGAGCGTCTGCGGCAAGGTTTGCTGGGTCAGGGCAGGCAGCGGAACGGTGGGAAGGCGCACCTGTGCCGTTGCCCCGGCGGCGGCCATTGTCATCGCTGCGATGTACTGCATTCTACGCGGCATATGGGAATTCTCGCATCGCCTGCACCCCTCGGTCATTCTAGGCGGATATTTCCGATCGGCTGATACAATGAATGGAAGAAACCTCACATCTCGAACGTCTGTCCTATGAATACGAGTGAGACGTCGCAAAGCATCCATGAACAAATCGTCACGTTGCTGCCTCGGCTCAGACGATTTGCCCGCAATTTGACGCGCAATCCGCATGATGCGGACGATGTCGTGCAGATTGCGGTGGAGAGGGCGCTGACGCGATTGGACCAATGGCGCAGCGGCGCACGGCTGGATAGTTGGATGTTCAAGATTGTCAGAAACGCTTGGATCGACGAACTTCGCTCTCGGGGACGGCGCGGCAAGATTTTCCTGGCTGCGGAGGCGGGCGAGAATATCGGCACGGACTCGATGGCGAGGGAGACCGAGTTGTTGTCCGTGCAGTCGGCAATGGCACGCTTGCCCGAAGATCAGCGGGAAGCCGTGAGTCTCGTGCTCGTCGAGGGGTTGCCTTATCGGGAAGCCGCGGAGGTGCTGGATGTTCCCATCGGTACGCTGACCAGCCGACTAGCGCGCGGACGTGAAGCCTTGCAAGCGCTGTTGGGGACGGAGGGTGAAGCCACATGACCATTTCCGACGAAACTCTCATGGCATACGCGGACGGCGAATTGGACGCGGCGGCCCGGGCGGCGGTGGAATCGGCCATGCGCGAGGATCCCCAAATCGAAGCGCGCGTGGCTGCGCATCGGACGCTGCGCCGAAAGGTGCTCGAGGCTTATTCGGCAGAACTCTCGGAAGACGTTCCGGAGCGTCTGCTGGCGGCGGCCAGAGGCGTCGAGAGCACACGGAGCAAGGTGGTGAATCTAGAGGATGCGCGCGCGGCGATGGAACGCAGGGCGTCGCGCGGGCGGCCGCTCCGACCGCAGTGGCGAACGGCGGGGACGATTGCCGCCAGTTTGATCGCCGGAGTGGGACTGGGTTTTTTCATGTGGGGACATACGGAGTCGCCGCTCATGCGAAACGCCGGCGGTGCGCTCGTCGCTCGCGGACAGCTCGCGCAGGCGCTGTCGAACCAGCTTGCCGCCGAACAATCACGGGATTCCGCCGTGCAGATTGGCGTGAGCTTCCGCGCAAAATCCGGTGACTACTGCCGCACCTTTGCCCTATCGGGTGCAGTGTCGCCGTCCGGCCTCGCATGCCGGCAGGGCGGCGAGTGGCAGGTTCAGGCCCTGACTCAGGAGCCTGGCGCGGCCGGCGACTCCGGCTATCGGACCGCCGGCTCAGCCCTGTCCGGGACAATTTTGAAATCTGTCGAGGGACAAATCGCCGGAGAGCCGCTCGATCAGGCGGGGGAAAGGGCGGCGCGTCAACGAAGGTGGGCGGCGGCAGATCGCTGAGCTTCAGGATACGCGGAAAATTGTGCTGCCAAAGGGACGCATTGGCGCTAGGCTCGAGCACCAGCATTACGCTTGAGGACCATCATGGATACACAGCGAAGTCCGGATGTCACGCATGCGGCCTGACGAGTACGTCGCATTCGATGCGGTGGGCCTTGCAGCCCTGACTCATCGCGGGGAAGTCACTCCGCTGGAACTTGCCGAAGCTGCGATCGAGCGAATCGAAGCGCTCAATCCTCGGTTGAATGCCGTCGTGGAACGCGACTACGACCGGGCGCGAGACGCCGCAGCCGCGATGGATTTGGCGGCGACTCTGGCCGGGGTTCCGTTTCTGCCCAAGGACATCAATATCGAGGTGGCGGGGATGCACCTCACGTCCTCGTGCCGTTGGCTCGAGGGGCTGCCGCCGGCAGCCGAGGACGCACCTCTGGCGGCTCGCTGGCGAAGCGCCGGGCTGTCACTATTGGGCCGCACCAACACTCCGGAATTCGCCACCGAGTTCGTGTGCGAGCCGACGTGGCGAGGATCGACTCAGAATCCCTGGGACCTGGACCGTACCCCCGGCGGATCCAGCGGCGGTGCCGCGGCGGCAGTGGCATCGGGCATGGTGCCCATCGCTCACGGCACCGACTCGGGCGGTTCGATCCGTGTTCCGGCGGCCGCGTGCGGTCTCGTCGGATTGAAACCCAGCCGCGGGTGGGTGCCGGTGGGGCCACAGCACGATGAATTGGCGGGCGGTTTGGACTGCGAACATGTCTTGGCACGGTCGGTGCGCGACTCGGCGCTGATGCTCGATTTGACCAGCGGTGCCGAATCCACGACCCGCTATCCCTTGAGGCGGCCCACCGAATCATTTGCCGCGGCGGCGAGCGAGGTGCTCCCGCCGCTGCGCATTGGGATCGCGCTGCGCGCACCCGGCGGCATGATGCCCATCGATGAGATCGGCGCCGCGGTGGAGCAGGCGGCGACGGCGCTGAGGCGAGCGGGCCATACCGTCGGCGAGTTTCAATTTCCGGACTCGGCGAATATTGGCGAGCAGTCGGCCTTCGTGTGGATGGCCGCCACGGCCGAGGAAATTGACTTCTACCGGGGCCGGGTGGGCCGGGATCCGCGCAAGGATGAATTGGAAGCGCTGACCTGGGCGTGCGTGGCACTCGCCAAGCGTTGCACCTCCGTCGACTTTCTGCGTGCGCGACGTGCGCTCACGGCGGCAACTCGCGACATGGCCGACGCGTTCAAACGAATGGACGTGCTGCTGCTGCCCACGACCGCCACTCTGCCGGTACGCACCGGACAAATCGACGGCCGAACCGAGGCGTTCGATTTTGACCGTTGGAGCCGGGATTCCTACCAGTACGCTCCCTACACCGAGTTGTTCAACGTGACCGGACAGCCCGCGATTTCTCTGCCGCTCGGCGTGTCGCGCGGCGGTCTGCCCATCGGGGTGCAGCTCGTCGCGCCCTTGGGTGAGGATGCGCGCCTTCTGGCGCTCGCGGCATGGTTCGAGCGCGAGCAGCCCTGGGAGCCGCGGCTGTCGGAATTACGCCGTCGGTTCCTCACTGTCGGCGGCCGTTGACCGAGAAGCCGGGAGATCGGGCTCAATCATGCTGACGCGACGGATGTCAGCCGAGGTGCGGCCGCGTTCATCCCAAGACACCGCGTCCGAGTAACGCATGCCGAATGCAATGCTCTCGGCCGGATAGCTCATCAAGTCGTGGACCTGCGCCGACAGCGCCGGATCCCTGGCTTCGAAGCTCAGCAGGAGTCGCACGCCGTCGCGGATCAAAGCATCCGCGGATCGCCCGTGAAGCGGGCTCTTGGCGTCGATTTTGTGCATCAGCGTCCACGTCAGGGCAAACAGCGGGAAGTGAGACAGCGAGAGTTCCAAGCTATACATCCTGCGAAAGTCCTGACCCTCGGGAGTCAATTCCAATATCAGCGCGTTGAGCCGGACCGACGCATCGGCCAACGTGTGGGTGCGTCCGTTGGCGATCCGAATCATCAGTGTGGGCACGCCATTGTGATTCGCCACCACCGGACGCTCGGCATAGACGATTTTGGCCTTCGGCTTGGAAAATCGAATGAAGATGACGCCGGTCACGACCGCGGTGTAGACGACGCCGCAGATGATCTCGATGGCCGAGATCACATGTCCATACCGCGTTGCAGGCACCATGTTGCCATAGCCCACGGTTGCGAGAGTCTCGATACTGAAGAAAAAAGCATCGACGAATGACCTGCCCGGGACATTGGCGATGGATCCGGGCACCGCGATGTAGAAGAGCGCGAACACCGAATTGATGAACAATTCGGAGACCACCAAACAGAGGAAAAACGTCGGCCAACTCATGGTGGCAATGAAATGATAGGGGTCGCGCAAGTCGAAACCCGACGCGCCGGTGGTGAACAAGTCGAAAGCACCGATCCGCACCGAGCGCACCGTGCGGTCCTTCCGGGGGCGACGGGTGCGACGGGGGCGGCCGGGGGGGCGGTTATCGCCGCTCATGATGTGCCGTCATTCCTTGGTCGTCGGCGGATAGTCGCACAGGCCCAGGTACTACGGCGAGAGACGGGCCAGCGCCTTCCGCTCGATCCTGCGGGCGTGCAGAATCGCTTCGGTGTAGCCGTTGGGCTGCTCGCGGCCCTTGAATATCAAATCGCACGCAGCTTTGAACGCGATATTGTTGTCGATATCGTCGGCGAGCCGGTGATACGCGGGATCGGAGGCGTTCTGCCGGTCGACCACCAAGGCCATTCGGCGCAGCGCCTGCATCACTCGTTCGGTCGAGCAGATGCCGTGGCGCAGCCAATTGGCGACGTGTTGGCTGGAGATACGCAGCGTGGCGCGGTCTTCCATCAGTGCGACGTTGTAGTAGTCCGGTACTTTCGAGCAGCCGACCCCGGCATCGATCCAACGCACCACGTAACCCAAGATGCTCTGTGCGTTGTTGTTGAGTTCTTCGTCGATGTCAGCCGCGCTCCACCGGGGAGCGGCCGCCAGGGGCGGCGTCAAAATGTCGTCGAGCGATGCGCGTGGGCGGCCGGCGAGCTGTGTTTGAACTTGGGCGACGTTCACTTTGTGATAATGCAAAGCATGCAGGGTCGCGGCAGTCGGAGAGGGCACCCAAGCGGTATTTGCCCCGGCTTGCGGCTGAGAGATCTTGGTCCTGAGCATATCCGCCATGAGGTCCGGCATGGCCCACATACCCTTGCCGATCTGCGCCCTGCCGCGCAGGCCGCAGCTCAGTCCGATATCGACGTTTTGCCTCTCATAGGCGTCGAGCCAGACGGCCTTCTTGAGCTCGCCCTTGCGCAGAACGGCCGCTGCCTCCATCGAGGTGTGAATTTCGTCGCCCGTGCGATCGAGAAACCCGGTGTTGATGAACACCACACGGTGGCGTGCGGCGCGAATGCATTCCGCAAGGTTGACGCTGGTGCGCCGCTCTTCGTCCATGATGCCGATTTTCAGGGTATTTGGTCCGAGGCCCAGCAGTTTTTCGACGCCGGCGAACAATTCATCGGCAAACGCCACCTCTTCGGGTCCGTGCATTTTTGGCTTGACGATGTAGACCGAGCCGGAACGCGAATTGCACCGTGCCCCCGCGCCGCGCAAGTCGTGCAAGGCAATGAGCGCAGTCACCGCCGCATCGATGAAGGTCTCGGGAATGGGTCTGCCGTCCAATATCACGGCATCGGACATCATGTGATGGCCGACATTGCGCACCAACATGAGACTGCGGCCCGGCAGCACGAGATCCTCGCCGTGCGGCGTCCGATACTGCCGGTCCGCATTCAAGCGGCGCAGCACGGCCTTGCCGCCCTTCTCGAGGTGCGCCTCCAGGCTGCCTGTCATCAGTCCCAGCCAGTTTCGATAAGCCTGCACTTTATCGTCAGCGTCGACCGCGGCGACCGAATCCTCGCAGTCTTGTATGGTGGTAATCGCGGATTCCAGCAGCACATCGCTGATCCCGGCAGGATCGTCGCGGCCGATATGGTGTGTGCGATCGATGTGCAGTTCCACGTGCAGTCCGTGGTGGACCAGCAGCAGCGCCGTGGGCGACTCGTTGTCTCCCTGGACGCCGCGAAACGCCGCGGCATCTTTCAAACCTGTCATGCCGCCGTTGTTCAACTGAACGGAAAGCCCGTGCGCGGCGACGCGGTAGGCTGCCGCATCTCGGTGCGAGCCCTCCGCGAGCGCAAAGTGCTCGTCCAAGAAATCGCGGGCGAACGCGATGACTCTTGCGCCGCGTTGCGGATTGTATTTACCGGTGCGGGGGGCACCTTCCTCGGGTATGGCGTCGGTGCCGTAAAGTGCGTCGTACAGGCTGCCCCAACGTGCATTGGCGGCATTCAGGGCATAGCGGGCATTGCTGACCGGCACCACCAATTGCGGTCCGGCGATCTGCGCGATCTCCGGATCGACCGCAGCGGTATCGACGGCGAATGGCTGATTCTCGGGCACGAGATAGCCGATCTCGAGCAGGTACTCTTTGTATCGTGTGCGATCGAAGGCGGCCCCCGGAGATTGGCGGTGCCAGGCATCGATCTTTGATTGCAACTCGTCGCGCCGCAGCAGCAATTCAGAATTTCGCGGCGCCAAAGCTCGGACTAGAGCGGAAAATCCGCTCCAAAAAGGCCGCTCCTGCACGCCTGTGCCCGGGATGGCCTCCTGGTTGACGAAATCGTATAAAACCTTGTCGACAACCAGGTGTTCTACGCTGACGGTCGCTCGCATTTTATTTTTTCCTGAAGCTGGTTTAAAAGGCTGCCCACGTGAGTTATGGAGGCGAATGATCTACTCTATTTAGGCTCGACGTATATGGCAACCCCATCTCCTGATTTGTGAAAGAAGAATGCCGAGGCACCGAAGCCGAGGCCATAGGGCGAATGTGGGGAGTTGGTTTCGGTGCTGATTCCGGCGCCGACGGAACCGCCTGCTTGATCGCCCACACCGTGGAGCAGAATGCCGTTCGCGCCCAGCTTCGCGGCGTCTCTTTTGAGGCGCTCGATGACTTTATCCGCCTTGCCTTCCGCCGTCATGGAATAAGACCAGCGGCTCGACGCGCTGAGGTTGGCGATCTCGTCGTATTTGGAGGCGGGAGGCTCCAGGTAGATCTGCACCTGCTCCGGGGATATCGCCGGCCGTACGCGGCCGACAACCGCGACCTGCGACGAGGCGCACCCGGATAGAGCCGCAATCGCCACCATGCAGGTCAAACCAAGAACAGTGAGCGGTTTTGATTCAGTGAGCATAGGAGCACGCTGCCTCGCGGCCATTGTCGCAAGTTTTCTCAGCCGCGGCTGCGGAATTTTCATGTCGGGACGTTGTCCGATGCCGATACACGTTCTCTATTGAAAGCATCCAATCAATCTATTTCCACGGACGGCAGCGATAGCCTAACTTCCACTCCCATGCACAAAGGAGCTCATATGATCAAACCGACCGGCGATGTTTCCAAGCCTTCCGGCAGTCAACTGACCACGAGCGCGGGCAATCCGATCGCCGATAACCAGAATTCGCTCAGTGCCGGTCCTCGCGGGCCGCTGCTGATGCAAGATTACCAATTGATCGAGAAGCTTGCGCACCAGAACCGCGAGCGCATTCCCGAGCGCCCGGTGCACGCCAAGGGCTGGGGCGCACACGGCACGCTCACGATCACCGGCGACATCTCGAAATACACCAAGGCGAAGGCACTGCAACCCGGCGCCAAGACGCCCTTGATCCTGCGGTTCTCGACCGTCGCCGGCGAGCTCGGGGCTGCCGACGCCGAGCGCGATGTGCGAGGCTTTGCGATCAAGTTCTATACCGAGGAAGGCAACTGGGATCTGGTGGGCAACAACACCCCGGTGTTTTTCGTGCGCGACCCGTACAAGTTCCCCGATTTCATCCATACGCAAAAGCGCCACCCGAAGACCAATTTGCGTTCACCCACGGCGATGTGGGATTTCTGGTCGCTGTCGCCCGAGAGTCTGCATCAAGTGACCATCTTGATGTCCGACCGCGGTCTGCCGACCAGCGTGCGCCATGTCAACGGCTATGGCTCGCACACCTACAGTCTGATCAATACTGCCGGTGAGCGCGTATGGGTGAAATTTCACTTCAAGACACAGCAGGGCCACCGGCACTGGACCAATGCGGAGGCCGCCGAAGTCATCGGGCGGACCCGCGAGTCGACTCAGGAAGATCTGTTCAACGCGATTGAAAAGGGTGACTTCCCCAAGTGGAAGGTACAGGTGCAGATCATGACCGACAGCCAAGCCGACGCCTGGTCCGGGCGCACCGGCTGGAACCCGTTCGACCTGACCAAGGTGTGGCCGCACAAGGATTTTCCGGCGATCGATATCGGAACGATGGAGCTGAACCGCAATCCGGATAATTATTTCGCCGAGATCGAGCAGGCCGCCTTCGCGCCGTCCAACATCGTTCCCGGCATCAGCTTTTCACCCGACAAGATGCTGCAGGCGCGCGTGTTCAGCTACGCCGACGCGCACCGCTACCGGCTCGGTACGCACTACGAGGCGTTGCCGGTGAATGCGCCGCGGAGTCCCGTACACCACTATCACAAGGACGGCCCGATGCGCTTCTTCGACAACAACACGAAGAACCCCGACGCCTACTACGAGCCCAATTCATTCAACGGGCCGAAGGAGGATAAGCGCTTCGCCGAACCGCCCATGCCGCTTCACGGTGACGCCGACCGCTACAACCATCGCGACGGTAACGACGACTTCACCCAACCCGGCAACCTATTCCGTCTGTTCAACGCGGAGCAGAAGCAGCGCCTGTTCGCCAACATCGCCGCTGCGATGCAAGGCGTGCCCGATGAGATCAAGCGCAGACAGGTTGCGTTGTTCGCCAAGTGCGACCCCGCCTATGGCGAGGGCGTGGCCAAGGCGTTGAAGCTCGAGCCTTCCGGTGGGGATCGCAGCAGCAAGGAGGCCGGTGCAACCGCCAAGCCCAAGAGGACGTCGACTGCAGCCTGAGCGGAAATCCCGTATCCCGCCTGGCGGTTATGGGACAGGACGCGAGCGCGGGAGCGTACCCCCGCTTGCGTCCTGCGTCGCGAGGCCGCCGATCGCCGCCCAATCGAGCTCGTTGCCGCCTTGAGCGAGGAGTCGGAGAAATCGGTCGCGCAGAAGGCTGGCGAGCGGCATGGGCGTGCGTAGAGATTCGGCCGCGGCCAATACGAGGCGGATATCTTTGAAGCCCAGCGGTGCGGCGAAACCCGCCGGTTGAAACTTGTTGCCCGCGATTGCGCCGCCGTAATTTGCATACGCCGGTGCAGGGAAGATGCTGGATGCCAGGAGATCCACGAAGGCTTGGCGATCGACGCCGGCCTTGCCAACGAGCGCGATGGCTTCGCCCAGTGCCTCGATGGCGGACGCAAGCATGAAGTTTCCGGTGAGCTTGACGAGATTCGCCGCCGCCGGTTCCGCACCCATGGAAAACGTCTTTTGTCCCATCGCGGCGAATAGCGGCTGGCAGGCCGCGACGGCGACCGGGTCGCCTGCGTTAACGATGAACAGCTTTGCCGCGGCAGCCGCGTCGGGACGGCCGAAGACCGGTGCGGCGACGAACCGTTGCCCGGCCTTGGCGTGCGCCAGAGCCAGCTCTTTCGACAGCCCAACGCTGATGGTGCTCATCGAAATGTGGATCGCTCCTTGGCGGAGCTTGCCGACGATGCCGCCGTCGGTAAGCGCGATGTCGCTGACGGCCGTATCGTCCGCGAGCATGGTGATGACCGCTTCCCCACTGCATGCGCCTGCGATGCTGGTGGCTTGGTGGGCCCCGAGTTCGAGTAGCGAACGACTTTTCTCGGGATTGCGATTGTACACGGTGACATCGTGTCCAGCCTTGACGAGATTTGCCGCCATCGCCGATCCCATTCGGCCCAACCCGATAAATCCAGTTTTCATTTCGTGTCTCCTCAGTTTCCAGTTAGGGTCTTTGCTT
>DASWEO010000023.1:0-38560 GCA_036394715.1 Steroidobacteraceae bacterium | reverse complement strand
GCCCCACCGGCGGAGCAGTGGACACCCTGGTGGCGGCGTTTGGCTGGATGGTGGAAGAGAAAGTCCCTGTCATCAATGTCAGTTTGGTCGGCCCGAAGAACGCCATGCTCGAGAGAGTGATCGGCGATCTCATCGCCGGCGGCTACGTCATCGTCGCCGCCGTGGGCAATGATGGACCGGCCGCCCCTCCGCTCTATCCCGCCTCGTATCAACATGTGGTCGGTGTCACGGCGGTCGACGCGCATCGCCGGGTATTGATCGAGGCGGCGCGCGGACCGCAGGTCATGTTCGCCTCGCCCGGCGCCGATCTCGCGGCTGCCGGCAGCGATCATACCTACGCGGCCGTGCGAGGGACCTCGTTTGCTGCGCCCTTTGTTGCGGCGCTGCTGGCCTCGGAACTTAGGAAGCCCGGCTCCGCCGATGCAGCCGCTGCCATCGAGCAACTCGCGAAAACCGCCATGGACTTGGGTCCGCCGGGCCGAGATTTGACATATGGCTTTGGACTCGTCGGCGCGGATTATCGAATCGATCCCGCGCCGCTGATTCACCGCTGAACCGGGCCGGATTCGCCCACGCGCGTGCCCGGTTCGCAAATTTTTTTGCGAGTGGAAGAAATCGGCCGCCTGCGTCGTATCGACAGTGAAGGCCGCGGGATGTCCGCGTCCACGCAGGAGTATGAGATGAGCGGCAAACAATTATTGACAGGCGCTGCGGTCGCCACCGTATTGGCCCTGGCCTCGCCGGCATACGCCGGTCACTTGGGTGGCGTGGGCGGCCTCGGTGGGAATTTCGGCGGAAACCTCGGGGGTAGCCTGGGTGGCACCCTCGGCGGCATTGGCGGCGCGAACCGACTGGGCGGTACGGGCAACCTTGATTCGCAGGGCGACCTCAACGGCTCAGTGGACAAGAAGCCTATTTCCAAAGCTGCCAACAAGGTCGACGGCACGGCCAACAAGGCCGACACCAATAAGGTCGATGGGGCAGTGAACCAGATCGACGGCACGGCCGGCAAGGTAGATGGCAAGGCGGCGGGCGCTGTCCAGGCGAGCGGCCGCGCCACGGATTCGCTGACGCAAACCATGGGGGGCGCCTCCAATTCTGTGACGCAGACGACCTCCGGCGCCACGAGCACGAACGTTGCGGCTGACGCTACGAAGTCGCTCGACGCGGCGTCAACAGCCTCCGGCGCGACGTCAATTGCCTCCGCAGCCGATGCGCCGGTGAAATCCACCACCGTTGCACCCGGCGACTCGGCGAGCACTGAGCCCGCTAAATCCGCCAGCACTACGCCGGCGAAATCCTCGAGCGCCCCGCCCGCCAAATCTGGGGGCTCCGCGCCGGTGAAATCCGTGGGCACCCCGCCCGCGAAACCGGCGAGCACCGCGCCCGCCCCGGCGACGGCAAAGTCGCCGACCACGACGGCGCCGGCCAAACCCAGCGCATCGACACGCCTCGCGGGAAGCGCGGATCAGACGGCAACCGCCGGCAGTCACAACGCCTCGGGCAGCGCCAACGGATCGTTCGACGCACAGCACTCGCGCGGATCGACATCGGCCGCCGGCGCCGGCGACGCGAATGGTTCCGTGAACTGATCGTTCAGCGATGGCCGCGCACTGGGCGTACTTCACCCGAGGGGGTGGAGTACGCCCTTCGCCTGGCGATCGCTGGGCCTCCGATCCCATTGATCGATCCCAGCTACCCGCTCAGACTCATACCCCCCGCTGGAATCACACCCCCTGCTTCAGACTCAAACCCCATTGGATAAGTCTTAGCCTGGACGCAGTGCACTCAATCCTGTACAGTGCGCGCAGCTTAATTCGGGTCGGTGCTCGGTCAGTACCACCCTAAGCTCGCGGTCCGTCCCTGACGCAACGCTCGTATTCCCCCCTCGCTGCTGACCGCTGCGGAAGCGATTGCTTCCGTCGTGCGAGTCCATAAATTCTTTAAGGATATTCAATGTCATTTTCCGATCTCGGGCTATTGCCCGAATTACTGCGTGCTGTCGCCGATAAGGGCTACGATTCGCCTTCTCCCATCCAAATTCAGGCGATACCGGCGGTGCTTGCCGGCCGCGACGTGCTCGCCGGCGCCCAAACCGGCACCGGTAAAACCGCCGGTTTCGTGCTGCCTATCTTGCAGCGGCTTAGCATGGATCAGGCGAACGGCACCAGCCGAGCGCCGCGCGCGCTGGTGCTGACGCCTACTCGCGAGCTGGCCGCACAGGTGGCCCAGAGCGCGCGCGACTACGGTAAGTACATGCAGCTGCGCACCTACCAGGTGTTCGGCGGCGTGAGCATCAACCCGCAAATCAGCACCCTGCGCAGCGGCTGCGATATCTTGGTGGCGACTCCCGGCCGGCTCCTCGATCTTGCGCAGCAGCGCGTTGCGGATCTTTCCAAGGTCCAGGTCCTGGTGCTCGATGAGGCCGACCGCATGCTCGACATGGGCTTCATCAACGACATTCGCAAGATCATCAAATTGCTGCCCCAGAAGCGCCAGAACCTATTGTTCTCGGCCACCTATTCGGACGACATTCGCGGTCTGGCGGAACGGCTGCTGCATGATCCCCTGTCGATTCAAGTCGCGCCGCGCAATGCGCCCATTGAACTGGTCGAACAACGCGCGTATCGCGTGCAAAAGGAACAGAAGCGCCATTTGCTGGTGCACCTGATTCAAGAAGGACAATGGCGGCAGGTATTGATCTTCACGCGCACCAAGCATGGAGCGAATCGCCTGGCCCAGCAGCTCGAGGGTGCAGGCATTCAAGCGGCGGCCATCCACGGCAACAAGAGCCAGGCGGCACGGGTGAAAGCGCTGGACATGTTCAAGCGCGGACAGGTCACCGCGTTGGTGGCCACCGAGGTCGCGGCTCGCGGGCTCGATATCAAGGAGCTGCCGCAGGTGGTCAACTACGAATTGCCCAATGTGCCGGAAGACTACGTCCATCGCATCGGCCGCACCGGCCGTGCCGGCGCCGCGGGCGAAGCCGTCTCCCTGGTCTCCGCCGATGAATCCGGCTTGCTGCGCGACATCGAGCGAGTTCTACGCCGCAGCATTCCAACCCTGCCTACGCCGGTGTTCAAGATCGTGGAGTCGGCGCCGCAAAGCGCTTCTCACGGCCACCGGGGTCCGGGCGACCGCGCTTCGGGGGAACATCGCGCTCCAGGCGAACATCGCCCTCAGGGCAACCGTCCTGCGCAGGGCCAAGGCCGTCAAGGGCATCACGGGGGGCGCGATTCGCGCCGCGCACCGGCGGGCGGCGGTTCGGCCACGAGGAGCTTTGGCCAGCAGCAGCGCGGACGATTCCGCTAGGCGGCGGACAAGCTACTAGGACAGTTTGGGAACCAGCTCCCGCAGATAGTCGGCAAATTCCCCACCCAAGCTCGGATGCTTCAGGGCGTACTCGACGGTCGCTTGCAAGTATCCGAGCTTACTGCCGCAATCGTAGCGCTTGCCTTCGAATTCGAAGGCATACACCGATTCGCGCTGCATCAGCTGGGCAATGCCGTCGGTGAGCTGAATCTCGCCGCCGGCACCCTTGCCGATCTTCGAGAGATCGTCGAAGACCCCGGGCGTAAGCAGGTAGCGGCCGACAACCGCGAGCGTCGACGCCGCTTTCTCCGGCTTGGGCTTCTCAACGATGTGCGACATCTTGCCGATGCGAGGTGCGATTTTGCGCTCCAGCGTCACGATGCCGTACTTGTCCGTGTCCTGTTTCGGCACGTTCTGCACGCCGAGGACGCTGCCCCGATGCGTCGCAAATACGTCGACCATCTGCTTGA
Organism: Steroidobacteraceae bacterium; assembly: GCA_036394715.1. Classification (GTDB taxonomy): domain Bacteria; phylum Pseudomonadota; class Gammaproteobacteria; order Steroidobacterales; family Steroidobacteraceae; genus Bog-1198. The sequence continues at coordinate 34,778 of DASWEO010000023.1, read as the reverse complement.
GGCACGGCACCTCTGCATCGATCAAATCGTCCGCGAGATGCACCATGAAGGGAGCGTCGCCGACCACGGGCCTTGCGCAAAGCACGGCATGGCCGAGACCCAGCGGGGCGGGCTGGCGAATGTACACGCATGAAGCCCAGCTCGGCAGAATACCGCGCAGAGTGTCGAGCAATTCCTGCTTGCCTTGCGCCTGCAGCACGGACTCGAGCTCGGGATTGCTGTCGAAATGATCCTCGATGGCGCGCTTGGAACTGCCGGTGATGAAGATCAGGGTGTCGGCGCCGGCGGCGAGCGCCTCATCGACGGCATACTGAATGAGCGGCTTGTCGACGACCGGGAGCATTTCCTTCGGGCTGGCTTTGGTGACCGGGAGGAATCTCGTGCCGCGTCCCGCAACGGGGAATACGGCTGTCTTTACGGCTTTGTGTGGCATTGCGAAATAATAACGGATTTCACCGGCGCGCGCCGTCGGACAAATCTCACACGCTAGCGAAGTTTGACGATGGCGTACGCCTCGAAGCTGTCCCACGTATGACAGGCGGGGCAATGCCAATAAAAGATCCGCCCCGAAAAACCGCATTCATTGCACCGATATTTCTCGGCATGCGCCAGCAACGCTCCGATCTCGTGCGCCATGCGTTCGTAGTGCGCCGGACCTGCGCGCCACACCGCCTGCAAGGTGGCGTCCTGCGAGAAGACTGTTTCTATCGAGGTGCGAAGCGGCTCGGCACCGACCAGATCGGCTGCGATCGCGGCGAAAACCAAGCGCTTCAGTTCGCCGAAATCATGCGACTCGGCCTGCGCGACGAGTTCCGCGAGCACCGTGTCGCGTGCCTGCGGCTCCACCAATTTGAGCAGATGCGGCAGGTGGTCTTGCAGCAGCTCCGGCGATTCGGTGAGTGCCTGCCTGAGCAGGCGCACGGCCAACTCCGGCTGCCCGTCGCCCTCGGCGATCTGCGCCCGCAGCAAGGCGGCTCGCGGAAACGGCGATGCTTCTTTGCGGGCTTCGCGCAACAGGCGCCGCGCATCCGCGGTATCCCCGCGCTCGATCGCGAGCGCAGCCAGCTCGCACAGGTAGTGGGCAGCGACGATGCGCGGCGGCGCCGCTTTGATGCGCGCCAGCTGCCGATAGGCGCCGAGCGCCTGCTGCCAATCATGCTGCCGCTCATACACCAGGCGCAGCGCATCGAGCGCGCTGGCGCGCAGGCGCGGCACTTCGCTCACTTGCTGAAACAATCCTTCAGCACGGTCGAGGAGGCCTGCACGCAAATAATCCTGCGCGAGCGCGAGCAGCGCCTGCTCGCGATGCTCGGGAGCGAGGGCCGCGCGCGCCAATAGATTCTGATGAATGCGGATGGCGCGCTCGACTTCCCCCCGGCGCCTATACAGGGAGCCCAAGGCAAAATGGGTCTCGATGGTATCGGCGTTTGCATCCATCAGCTTCAGGAACATGTCGAGCGCCCGGTCGGGCTGCTCGGTCACTAGATAATCGAGTCCCGTCAGGTAATCGGGGTGCAGTTTGCCGAGAGCGCCGGGCCAACGCTTGCCCCAGCCGAAGTGCCCGGCGAGTATCCCAAGGACCAGCGCCGCAACCACCAAAGCCCAAGTCAGAAGGGATAGGCCGGTCATTCGCCCAAGACCGCCTCAGGAGCCGAGCTAATCGCGGATCGGCTGATCCGCACCGTCGTTGACCCGCTCACGCAGATCTTTGCCCGGTTTGAAGTGCGGGACATGCTTGCCGGCAAGCGCGACCGCCTCTCCGGTCTTCGGATTACGGCCCTGCCGCGGCGGCCGGAAGTGCAGCGAAAAGCTGCCGAAGCCGCGAATCTCGATCCGCTCGCCCGTCGCCAGCGCATCGCTCATGATTTCCAGCAGTTGCTTGACGGCGAGTTCGACATCCTTCGCCGGCAGGTGCTTCTGTTTGGCCGAAATGATCTCAATGAGTTCCGATTTCGTCATTATCGATCCGTTGGCATCGCTGGACATACTTAAGAGGGAAAGCGCGGCCATGCGGCCGCGCTAAGCCATTCCTCTCAATCCTGGCCGGAGATTTGCTCTTTGAGTAAATCTCCCAGGCTGGTTCCGGTCGGTGAATCGGTTCGATAATTCTGCATGGCTTCTTGTTCCTCGTGGATGTCCTTCGCCTTGATCGACAACGAGATACTGCGGCCCTTGCGGTCGACGCCGGTAAACTTGGCTTCGACTTCCTCGCCCACTTTGAGGAGCAAACGAGCATCTTCAACACGGTCGCGCGACAGCTCGGAAGCCCGCAACTGACCGTCGACTCCGTTGCCCAGATCGATGATGGCCCCTTTGGCATCCACTTCCCGCACCACGCCGGTGACGATGCTGCCCTTCGGGTGCTCGGCAATGTACGCGGAGAAAGGGTCCTTCGCGAGTTGCTTTATCCCCAAGCTGATGCGCTCGCGCTCCGGATCGATCGACAACACCATGGCATCGACCTGCTGCGCCTTTTGATAGCTGCGAACGGCTTCTTCGCCCGGCATGTCCCACGAGATATCCGACAAATGAACCAGGCCGTCGATACCGCCGGCGAGTCCGATGAAAATACCGAAATCCGTGATCGACTTGATCTGTCCGCTGACCTTGTCGCCGCGGTTGTAGTTCTCGGCGAACTCCTTCCAGGGATTGGTCTTGCACTGCTTCACGCCGAGGCTGATGCGGCGGCGTTCCTCGTCGATGTCGAGCACCATGACCTCGACTTCCTGGCCGACGTGCACCACCTTGGCGGGATTCACGTTCTTGTTGGTCCAGTCCATCTCCGAGACATGAACCAGGCCTTCCACGCCTTCTTCGATTTCGACGAAGCAGCCGTAATCGGCGATGTTCGTGACCTTGCCGAAGAGGCGGGTGTTCGCCGGATAGCGCCGCGCGATGTTCTGCCAAGGATCCGCGCCCAACTGCTTCAACCCCAAGGACACGCGCTGGCGTTCGCGATCGAACTTCAAAATCCGCACATCGATCTCTTCGCCGACTTTGACGACTTCGGACGGATGCTTGACGCGCTTCCAAGCCATGTCGGTGATGTGCAGCAATCCATCGATGCCGCCCAGGTCCACGAAGGCGCCGTAGTCGGTGAGGTTCTTGACCACACCCTTGACCGCCGCGCCCTCCTGCAAATTGTCCAGCAGCGCGGAACGCTCGGCGCTGTATTCCTGCTCGACGACAGCGCGGCGCGACACGACCACGTTGTTGCGCTTCTGATCGAGCTTGATCACCTTGAATTCGAGCGGCTTGTTCTCCAGGTACGAAGGATCGCGTACCGGACGCACGTCGACCAAGGAACCCGGCAGGAACGCGCGCACGTTGTCGATCTCGACGGTGAAGCCGCCCTTCACCCGGCCCGTGATGATGCCGATGACCACCTCTTGTTTTTCGAAGGCCGTTTCCAGGCGCGTCCACGTTCTGGCGCGCTTCGCCTTCTCACGCGAGAGACGGGTTTCTCCCGAACCGTCCTCGACGCTGTCCAAGGCGACTTCGACGGTCTCGCCTACGGCGACCTCGATTTCACCTTTTTCATTCTTGAATTGGTCGGATGGAATTACCGCCTCGGATTTCAACCCGACATTGACGATGACGTAGTCCTGGCCTACTTCGACGATCAATCCATTGAGGATGGTGCCAGGGCGTATGCGCTGGCTCGCGATGCTCTGTTCGAACAGTTCCGCAAAACTTTCTGTCATGTTTTCTCTTAAATTGCCCTAGCACTACCCTTGTGCCCGAGGGGTTACCAAAAATAACGGCCATCAATCCATGAAAGCCGCTCTACTTCTTCAAAACTCCACGCGACAGACGTCCGCGGGCCACTTCCAAGACACGCTCGACCACCGCATCGACGGACATCCCCGTTGTATCCAGCAGGACCGCGTCGGCGCTTGCGACAAGAGGCGAAGCGGCGCGAGTGGAATCGCGCAGATCACGCTCCGCTATCTCCAACGAAAGGGCGGCAAGGTTAGCAGCAACCCCCTTTTCTTTCAACTGCTTATAACGTCTCAGGGCCCGCTCGGCAGCGCTCGCCGTGAGAAAAATCTTAACCTCCGCCCCCGGGAATACCACACTACCCATATCCCGGCCGTCCGCCACCAAACCCGGGGGTACGGCAAAGCGCCGCTGGCGCTCCAGGAGCGCGGCGCGGACCTGGGGTATGGCGGCCACCTTGGAGGCGTCATTTCCCGCTTCTTCGGTCCGAATGGCGCCCGTGACCTCCGCACCGCTGAGCCACACCAGCTCCTCGCCGGATGGGCCGGAACCGAACCGTAGGTCCAATTGTTGCGCCAATCGGGCCAGTTCCGGCCCATTATCAAGGGGGACCCCCGCCTGCCGGCCCGCCAGGGCAACCAAACGGTATAGCGCACCGCTATCGAGCAATGCCCACCCGAGGGCGCGTGCGGCGGCACGGCTGACGGTGCCCTTCCCGGACCCCGAGGGACCATCGATGGTCAAGACCGGCACTTTGTCCATTGCGTGCCTCTAGCCGTCTGATTCAGAGATATCGAGACCCGCCGACCGCGCCAGGGCGACGAAGCCCGGAAACGACGTGCTGACGTTCGCCACATCGCGGATCGAGATAGGTTGGGCAGCCCTTAGACTCGCGACGGCAAAGGACATGGCGATCCGGTGATCGCCGAAGCTGTCGACTTCACCCCCGCTGAATGCCGGGCCTGCGCCGCGGCCCTCGATGCGCATGCCGCCGGGCAACACGCTGTGCACCACGCCGAGGGCCTCGAGCCCCGCGCTCATCGACGCTATCCGGTCGCTTTCTTTCACCCGAAGCTCTTCGGCACCCGTCACCACGGTTTCGCCGGCCGCGCAGGCGGCCGCGATGAACAGCACCGGAAGCTCGTCGATGGCGAGCGGCACGAGTTCCACGGGGACTTGAATACCCCGCAACGCGGACGCCCGAACCTTGAGGTCCGCCACCGGCTCGGCGCCGCTCTCGCGCGGGTTCTGGATGTCGATGCTCCCGCCCATGCTGCGCAGAATATCGAGCAAGCCGGTGCGCGTCGGGTTCATTCCCACGTTCTGAATCAGCAAGCCCTCGCCCGCGGCACCCAGGAGCCCCGCAACGATGAAGAATGCGGCGGACGAGAAATCGCCCGGCACCTCGAGCTGCTGATTCGACAATGCCCTGGGCGGGTGCAGTGTCGCCCGCAGACCATCGATATCGAGACGTACGCCGCAACTCGCGAGCATCCGCTCGCTATGGTCGCGGCTGAGCCCTGGTGCGATCACTGTGGTGCTGCCGTCGGCAAAGAGTGCGGCCAGCAGCACCGCCGACTTGACCTGCGCGCTCGCGACCGGCATGCGGTATTCAATGCCGTGCAGCTTGCGTCCGCCCCAGATATCCACCGGCGGCCTGCCGCCGTGCGTGCGGACATCGGCCCCCATTTCACGCAGCGGCTTCGCCACCCGCTCCATCGGGCGCTTCATGAGCGATGCGTCCCCGATCAGCTGGGAATCGAATGCCTGCGCCGACAACAGGCCGGTGAACAAGCGCATGGCCGTTCCGGCATTTCCCATGTCGAGCGTGCGGCGCGCATCCCGCAAGCCGCGCAAGCCCACTCCGTGAATCACTACGTGTGTGGGGCTCGGCTGCTCGATGCGCACCCCCAAGGCACGCATCGCGGTCAAGGTGGCCAGGCAATCCTCGCTCGCCAGAAAACCGGTCACCTCGCTGGTGCCCTCCGCGATTCCCGACAGCATCAGCGCGCGGTGCGAAATGGATTTATCGCCCGGCACGACCACCGTGCCCGACACGCGGAGTGTCGGGTGCGCCTCGAACTTGCGCGACGGCGTGCGCATCAGAGCACGGCCTGCGGGTAGGAGCCCAGCACTTTGAACAACGAGGCGCGTTCCTCGAGCGCGGCGAGCGCCTTGGCGACCGGGGGATCGCTGATGTGCCCTTCGATATCGATGAAAAACACATAGTCCCATTTGCGTTTGCGGGAAGGACGCGATTCGATCCGCGTCATGTTGACCCGGTGCTCGGCCAGGGGTTCGAGCAGACGGAACAGCGCGCCCGGATCATCGGTGTCGGCGCCGGACACGAGCAGGGTGGTGCGGTCGACGCCGCTGGCGCTGAATAATTTTCTGCCCACCACCAGGAACCGGGTCGTGTTGTCCGGCCGGTCCTCGATTTCGTCCGCGAGCAGGTTGAGCCCATAAATCTCGGCGGCCGGGCGGCTGGCAATGGCCGCCGTGCCGCGCTCGTCGCGCGCGCGCCTCGCGCCCTCGGCATTGCTGGATACGGCGACCCGTTCCGCGTCGGGAAGGTGGGTTTCCAGCCAACCCCGGCATTGGGCGAGCGCCTGCGGATGGGCGCAGATGCGCTTGACGGCGCCGGTACCGCTCATTTTCCCCATCAAGTGGTGATTGATCCGCAGTTCCACCTCGCCGCAGATCTTGAGCCCGGACGACAGGAACATATCCAGCGTGTGATTGACCGTGCCCTCGCTCGAGTTCTCGATCGGCACCACGCCGAAGTCGGCGACACCGCCTTCGACCTCGTGGAACACCTCGTCGATCGCCGGCAACGGCAGCGCCCGCACCGATGAGCCAAAATGCTTGAGCACCGCGGCCTGAGTGAAGGTGCCTTCCGGCCCCAGGAATGCCACTTTGAGAGGCTCCTGCTGCGCCAGGCAGGCCGACATGATTTCGCGGAACAGGCGCGCGATTTCCTCGTCGCGCAGAGGACCCTGATTGCGTTTGAGCGCCATCCGCAAGACATCGGCTTCGCGTTCAGGGCGATAGAAATCCACCGCCTTGCCGGATGCGGATTTGGAGATGCCGACCAATTGTGCGAAACGCGCGCGTTCATTGAGCAGCGCATGGATCCGCGCATCGATGGCGTCGATGCTGTTGCGGATATTTCCGAGTCCACCGCCGGCAGGCTTTATCCCGGGCCGATTCTTGCCCGGCGGTGTTCTACGGCTTGCCATGCTCGCACCTCACGCGCGTTGACGCTCGAATTCGCGCATGAAGGCGATCAGCGCCTCGACGCCGGCGAGCGGCATGGCATTGTAGAGGCTCGCACGCATGCCGCCCAACACCCGGTGTCCCTTGAGGCCGTGCAGGCCGGCCGCAGCCGCCTCGGCAAGAAACGCCGCATCCAACCCCGGCTTGTTCAGGGTGAAGGTCACGTTCATCCTGGACCTGGCATCCCTCGCTATCGGATTCGCATAGAGCCGCGACTCATCGATGGCGGCATACAGGGTCTCTGCCTTGATGCGATTGCGTTCGCCGGCCGCCGCCAATCCCCCGGTTCGCTTCAGCCATTTGAACACGAGACCCGCCATGTACCAGGCGAACGTCGGCGGCGTGTTCAACATGGACGACGCGTCGGCGATCGCACGGTAGTCGAACACCAGCGGCGTCTCGGCCCGCGCGCGGCCGACGAGGTCATCGCGCACGATCACCACCGTCAAGCCGGAAGGTCCGATATTCTTCTGCGCGCCGGCATAGATCAGCCCGAACTTGGACACATCGATGGGCTGCGACAAGATGCTGGACGACATATCCGCAATCAGCGGCACGCCGCGCGTCTCGGGCACATAGCCGAACTCGACTCCGCCGATGGTCTCATTCGGCGTGTAATGCGCGTAGGCGGCGCCCGCGCTGAACCGCAACTCGCTCTGCGGCGGGACCCGCGTGTAGTTGCCGCCGGCATCGCCGGCGACATGCACCTTGCAATAGCGCCCCGCCTCGGCAATCGCCTTGCGGGACCAGTGTCCGGTATTGACGTAGTCAACCGTGGATTGGGGAGCGGCGAGGTTCAAGGGCACCAGTGCAAACTGAGCCGATGCCCCGCCTTGCAGGAACAGCACCTTGTAGTCGCGCGGTATGGACAAAAGCTCGCGCAAATCCGCTTCGGCCTCAGCCGCCACGTGCATGAACGCTTGGCCGCGGTGACTGATCTCCATGACCGACATGCCGCTCTGACGCCAATCGAGCAACTCGCCCTGCGCCTGCTCCAATACCTCCGGCGGCAGCATGGCGGGCCCCGGAGAGAAATTGAAAATGCGCATCCTTGAGAGGAGTGCTCAGGAGCCGGCGGGCGCGTCGTCCGCCGGGGGTCCGCCGGCCTCGCCCTCCTCTGCGCCTGCGCCCTCATCCGCCACGTCCGCGTCTCCGGCCAATCCGTCGATGCGTTCGAGCCCGGAGAGCTGATCCCCCTCCTCGAGCCGAATCAAGCGCACCCCTTGGGTATTGCGCCCGACCACGGAAATATCCTTCACCGGTGTACGCACCAGAACGCCGTTCTGGCTCATCAGCATGATTTCGTCGTCGAGGCTCACCTGCAGCGCCCCCACCATCCGTCCATTGCGGTCGGTGATTTGCAATGCAATCACGCCCTGACCGCCGCGGCCGTGCTTCGGAAATTCGTCGAGCGGCGTCAGTTTGCCGAACCCGTTTTGCGATGCGGTGAGAATGAAACCCTGCTCCGCCACGATCAACGCATTGACGCGCTGTTCATCGCTCAACTTGACGCCGCGCACGCCCGCCGCCTCGCGGCCCATCGCACGGACCTCTTCCTCCACGAAACGAATCGCTTTGCCGCCGGTCGTGAACAGCAATATATCTTTGGTGCCGTCGGTGATCGCGACGCCGACCAGCTTGTCCCCGGGCTCGAGCGCGACGGCGATGATACCGCTCGCCCGCGGCCTGGAGAACAGCGCCAGCGAGGTCTTCTTGACGGTGCCCAGGCTGGTCGCCATGAAGACGAACTTACCCTCCTCGAATTCCTTGATCGACAGCATGGCGCTGATGCGCTCGCCCTCTTGCAGCGGCAGGAGATTCACGATGGGCTTGCCGCGCGACCCGCGGCTCGCCTGCGGCAGCTGATAGACCTTCAGCCAGTACAGTTTGCCGCGATCCGAAAAACACAGCAGCGTGTCATGGGTGTTCGCGACGAACAGCTTGTCGACGAAATCCTCGTCCTTGACGCTGGTCGCCGCCTTGCCGCGGCCGCCGCGGCGTTGCGCCTGATAGTCGGAAACCGGCTGCGCCTTGGCGTAGCCGCCGTGGGACAGCGTCACGACCACATCCTCCGGGGAAATCAAGTCCTCGGTCGTGAGGTCCTCGTGGTTGACCAGGATTTCCGTGCGCCGCGCATCGCCGAAGGTATCGCGGATATATTCGAGCTCGTTGCGAATCACTTCGAGCAGGCGTTCCGGCCGGGCCAAAATATCCGACAGATCCCGGATTTGCTCCAGCAATTCCTGGAACTCGGCGATGATCTTGTCCTGCTCGAGCCCGGTGAGCTTGTTAAGGCGCATCTCCAGAATCGCCTGGGCCTGCGTCTCCGTCAGCCGGTAGCCGCCCTCGACTATCCCTAAGGGCGCGATTTCGCCGTCTGGCCGGGTGGTGATGGCGCCGGCCCGCGCCAGCATCTCCGGCACGGCGCCCGAGTTCCAAGGCCGCGACATCAACGCGATCTTCGCCTCGGCGGGGGAAGGCGACGCTTTGATCGCGGCGATGATCTCGTCGATGTTCGCGAGCGCTACGCCCAAACCTTCCAAAATGTGGCCGCGCTCGCGCGCCTTGCGCAGTTCATACACGGTGCGGCGGGTAACGACTTCACGCCGATGCCTCAGGAACGCATCGAGCATTTCCTTCAGGCTCAGCAGGCGCGGTTGACCATCGACCAACGCGACCATGTTGATGCCGAACACCTGCTCCATGGGGGTCTGCGCATACAGGTTATTGAGCAAAATCTCCGGCACTTCGCCGCGCTTCAGCTCAATCACCACGCGCATACCGTCCTTGTCGGATTCGTCGCGCAGGCCGTCCGAGGCGATGCCTTCGATGAGCTTGTCGCGGACCAAATCGGCGATGCGTTCGATCAGCCGCGCCTTGTTCACCTGGTACGGCAATTCGGTGATGATGATGGCTTGGCGGTCGCCCTTGCCGATGTCCTCGAAGTGAGTGCGCGCACGCAAGTGCAGACGGCCGCGGCCCGTCTTGTAGGCTGCTACGATCTCCTGGGCACCATTGATGAATCCCGCAGTCGGGAAATCAGGACCGGGAACGATCTGCATCAACTGGCCGAGGGTGATGTCAGGGTTCTCGATGAGCGCGATGCACGCCGAGATGATTTCGGTCAGGTTATGGGGCGGGATATTGGTCGCCATGCCCACCGCTATTCCCGAGGATCCGTTGATCAGCAGGTTCGGGATGCGCGCGGGCAGTACGGCGGGCTCGGTCTCGGACTCGTCGTAATTCGGGTTGAAATCAACCGTTTCCTTGTCGATGTCGGCGAGCAGCTCGCCGGCCAATCTGGACATGCGCACTTCGGTGTATCGCATCGCGGCCGGCGGATCGCCGTCCACGGAACCGAAGTTTCCCTGCCCGTCGACCAGCAAATAGCGCATCGAGAACTCTTGCGCCATGCGCACGATGGCGTCGTACACCGATACGTCGCCGTGCGGATGATATTTGCCGATCACATCCCCCACGACACGCGCAGATTTCTTGTACGGTTTGTTCCAATCGTTGCTCAATTCGCGCATCGCGTAGAGCACGCGGCGGTGCACGGGTTTCAAGCCGTCGCGCACGTCGGGCAAGGCTCGGCCGACGATGACGCTCATCGCGTAGTCCAGGTAGGATTTGCGCATCTCGTCTTCGAGATTTACGGGCAATATTTCGCGAGCGATCTCGGCCATTTGCGAGAGTCCGGTGAAGCCTTCCGGCTAATTTATAAGGGTTTAAAGGAGGCGAGACATGGTCTCAACATTGGGGAATTCTAGCACATATCCGCGCCTGTCTTAAGCCTGCGGGGCGGATTAGCCGATATACTGGGGAATGCCCGCCGTTCTTGCCGATTTGAGCATCGAGGCCCGTTGGATCGTGCCAATGACGACGCGCGGCCGGGTGCTCGAAAACCATGCATTGGTGGTGCGCGACGGTCGGATTCTGGACCTTTTGCCGAGTACCGACGCGGCCGAACGCTACGCCGCCACGGTGGTCGCACAGCGGCCCGCGCATCTCTTGATGCCCGGGATGATCAACACGCACACACATGCCGCGATGTCGCTGTTTCGCGGGCTCGAGTCGCCTGCCGCACCTCTCGAGCAGCGGTTCCTCGGACCCGAATTCGTGCGCGACGGTGTCTTGGCGGCGATCGCCGAAATGCTTTCATCCGGCATCACCTGCTTCGGGGATCGCTACTATTATCCGGACCAGTGCGCCCGGGCAGCCGCAGAGCAGGGAGTGCGCGCAAGTATAGGCTTGCCGGTGGCCGAGACGGCCAGTCCCTGGGCAAAATCCCCCTCCGAATATTTGACGGAAGGGTTGCGCGTCCGTGATGACTACGCGGGCCATCCGTTGATTTCGAGCGTTTTCGCGCCGCATGCGCCGGCCCGGTTGAGCAACGCCACCTTTGCGCGGGTCGCCACGCTCGCCGACGAACTCGACGCGGGTATCGCGATCGACCTGCACGAATCGGCGGATGAAATTGCCCGGTCCCTCGCGGTGCACGGCATGCGGCCGATCGAGCGGCTGTGGCAGCTCGGCCTGCTGACGCCGGCCTTGAACGCCGTCCACATGACGCACGCCACCGAAGCGGACATCGATCTTGCGCGGCGATCCGGCCTGGGCGTCAGCCTCTGCTCGGAGGCAAGTCTCAAGAGTGAGCATCAATTGCCGCCGCTTGCCTCGTTCATCGCGTCCGGAATTCGCTTAGGTGTGGGCACCGGCGGCGCCTGCCGCCAAGACGTGTGGGCCGAGATGCGGCTGCTGGCGCTGATGACGTCGCGTCTGCAAGCCGCCGGCGGGTTCGACTACACCGCCTGGGATGCGCTCGCCGCGGCCACCCGCGGGGGTGCCGCCGTGCTGGGGCTGGACGCCGACGTAGGCACGCTCGAGTCCGGAAAGTGGGCTGATCTGTGCTGCGTCGATCTCGGCGGCCCGGCCACTCAGCCCTTGATCGATCCCGTGACGCAATTGGTTTTCTGCGGCGGCCCCGACATCGTGAGCGACGTTTGGGTGGCCGGCCGACAGCTGCTCTCGGCCGGAGAATTGATCCGCCTGGACTGGCCGAGCGTTGCCGCACGAGCCAATGCCTGGGCCATGCGATTGAAGACCGGAGGCTGACCCCCATGCACGAATCGACTCGAAATGCCGACCCCGCGGAACTCGCGAAATTCACCGCACTCGCACAGAGCTGGTGGGACCCCAAGGGTCCGTCCAAACCCCTGCACGATCTCAATCCCCTGCGCCTGCAGTACATCGAACGCGCGGTGGCCCTGCGGGGCACACCGGTGCTCGATGTCGGCTGCGGCGGGGGTATTCTGTCCGAGGCGATGGCGCGCGCCGGTGCGCGGGTGCTCGGCGTCGACTTGTCGCAGGCGGTGCTCGATGTGGCTGAATTACACGCGCTCGAGAGCAAGGTCGCGGTGGAATATCGGCTGGTTGCCCTGGAAGAGCTGGCGCAAGAACGGCCCGCCTCCTTCGATTTGGTGACTTGCATGGAAATGCTCGAGCACGTGCCTGATCCGGCCGCCGGCGTCAAGGCATTGGCCGCCTTGGTCAAGCCCGGCGGCGATGTCATCGTGTCCACGATCAATCGCAATCCGCTGGCCTTCGCGGTGGCCATCGTCGGGGCGGAATACATCGCCCGCGCTTTGCCGCGGGGAACCCATGAATATTTGAAATTCATTCGACCTTCGGAACTCGCGCGCTGGGGGCGCGAGGCGCAATTGGAACTGCGCGATTTGACGGGCATCACTTACAATCCGTTCACGCGCTCGTTCCGGCTTTCACCCGACACCCGCGTCAACTACCTGGCACATTTCTCCCGGCCGGCAATCCGATGACGCTGCATCTCTCGAGCCGGCTCGACGCCGGCGGCCGCGCATGACCGGCGGCGCAGTCTGGTGGGCGTGGCTGGTGGGCGCCGCGCTCGGCGCGCTCGCCGCGCTGCTGTGGCGCGCGCGGCGCGAGCAAGCCTTGAGGATTGAAACGGAGGTGCTGCGGGCGCGGCTCAAAACCGAGGAAGCCGTGAGCGCCGAACGCGAGCAGGCCCTGTCGAGGGCGCGAGAACAATTGCAGGGCGTGTTCGGCGAACTCGCGCGCGACAGTCTGCAGAGCAACAGCGAGGTGTTCTTGCAGTTGGCGCGTGAACGGCTCGCCCGCCAGCAGCAGGACGCCTCGCAGGCGCTGAAGGAGCGCGAAACGGCGATCGAGTCCCTGGTGCAGCCCATTCGCGAGGCGCTCGCCAAGACCGAAGCGCAGATTCAAACGATAGAGCGCGATCGGATCGATTCGTTCGCCACCCTCAAAACGCAGATGGAAGCGCTGGCCCTGGGGCAAACCTCGTTGTCGCGCGAAACGCGCAACCTCGTCACCGCGCTGCGCCGGCCGAATGTGCGCGGACAATGGGGCGAGATCACCCTGCGCCGGCTGGTCGAGTTGTCCGGCATGACCTCGCACGTCGACTTTACCGAGCAGGTGCATCTCAGCACCGACTCCGGCGCCGTTCGGCCCGACATGGTGGTGCACATGCCCGAGCAGCGCGACATCGTCGTGGATGTGAAAACGCCGCTCGATGCCTACCTCGCGGCGGTCGAAGCTCAAGATGACGAGGAGCGCGGCACGCAACTGCGCCGCCACGCACAAATCGTCGGCGCGCGGGTTCGCGAGCTGTCCTCGAAGCAGTATTGGTCGCAATTCGAACGCAGCCCGGATTTCGTGGTTTTGTTCCTGCCCGGCGATCAATTTCTGTGGGCGGCGCTGCAAGAAAATCCCGGATTGGTCGACGATTCGATGCGGCAAAACGTCATGCTCGCCACTCCCACCAGTCTGATCGCACTGTTGAAAGTCGTCTCCCACGGCTGGAGGCAAACGATTCTGGCCGAGAACGCCGCGGAGATTCGCCGCCTCGGCGAGGATTTGTACAAGCGGCTGGCGGTGTTTGGCGAACATCTCGGCAGGTTGGGAAAATCCCTCGGCAGCAGCGTCGATTCCTTCAATAAGGCGGTCGGTTCGCTCGAACAGCAGGTATTGCCGGCCGCGCGCCGCTTTGAGGGACTCGGTCTGCGCGTGAATCGCGACATCGACCTGCTCGAGCCCGTGGAGACGCTCACGCGCATCCCGCGCAACGCGGGCGCCGAGACGGACTCATCAGCCGAGGGAGACGCAACTGGCGAGGCCGATTCTGAAACCCCTTGATGCGACCTACCAAACGCGCGCGCTGCCCCCGGGCACGGCGCGCTACTGGAGCTGGCTTTTCGCCGCAGCCGAGTCGCGCGCGCCCTTGCTCGGCATCTACGCCCTCGGCGCCGAGTGGCAGGCTCTGATGGATCCCGCGACCGAAGTCAGTGTGGCGCATTTGAAGCTTGCGTGGTGGCAGGAAGAAATGCATCGGCTATGCCGAGGCTCTGCCGTCCATCCCATCAGCCTGTATCTCGGCGCCCTGCCGCGCGCCGCCGCGGTCGATTTCACGCCGCTGTCGGTTGCGGTTACCGCCGCCGCTGCCCAGGTGAGCGGCGCGCCTCTGGAACGCGGCACCGATCTTACGCCGCTATCCCGCGCACTGTGGGGCGGCCCCTTGGCGCTGGCGTCGCAACTCGCCGACGACGTCCGCGATGAGGCAGGTTTGCGCAATTGCACGGGCGCCCTCGCGGCCGCCGACTACCTGTCGAAGTCGATCCGCGACTATCGGCGCGAAGCGCGAGTTGGACGCGTGCCCTTTGCGATCGACGAGCTTCTGGCCGCAGGCGTCGACAACGACGACCTGGCCAAGGAACCTCCGCCCCCGCATCTGCAGCGCTACCTCGACGGCTTGCGCAAGCGGGCCGCACAGTACTTCAATACCGCCGCAGAGACGCTGCCGCGAGCACAGCGAGCCCGGCATCGGCACCTGCTGGTGCTGGCGGCGCTCGGCCAGGCGCATCTGAACAGCCGCGCGCCGGCGCCGGAGCGCCGGCGGTTGAAAGACATGTTCCTCGCCTGGACCACGGCGCGGCGCGCCCATTGATCCATTCGGAGCCCGACATGATTCCCAAACCATTCACGCCCGATGCGGACTTGCTTGCCGGACGCATCATCTTGATCACCGGAGCCGGCAGCGGCTTGGGGAGGGCGCTCGCCATCGAAAGCGCGCGGGCAGGCGCGACGGTGATTCTGTCCGGCCGCAACGGCGCCAAACTCGATCGTGTTTACGATGAAATAGTCGCCATGGGAGCTCCGCGGCCCGCGATCGCGATGCTGGATCTCGCCGCCGCGACAGCGGTCGACTACGATAATTTGGCGAAGACCATCGACGAGGAGTTCGGCAGACTCGACGGCGTGGTCCACGCCGCCGCACTGCTGGGAGACCGGACTCCGCTCGAACAATACGACGTGCCGACCTGGTGCAAGGTGCTGCACGTGAACCTGACCGCACCGTTCATATTGACGCAGGTCTTGCTGCCCAACTTGCGCAAGTCCGCGGACGCGTCCGTGATTTTCGTCAGCAGCGGCGTCGTGAAGAACCAGCGACCCTTCTGGGGAGCGTACGCCGTCGCGAAGTCCGGATTGGAGTCGGTGCGCAGCATGCTGTCCCAAGAGCTCGACGGCGTCGCGAATATTCGCGTGAACAGCGTGAATCCGGGCCGCATGCGCACGGCGATGCGCGCGGCCGCCTATCCCGCCGAAGATCCGAACACGGTGCCCGAGCCGGCATCGGTGGGCGGCACCTTTTTGTACTTGCTGAGTGCACGAAGTCGCGGTATTGATGGCCAATACATCGAAGCACAATGACAGGAGAGAGGAGAACCGATGCTTTCACGGCAAATTCTATCGGCTTGGGCGCTGTCCGCCGGGCTATGTCTGTCGGCCGCCGCCCGCGCCGACACCCCCGCTGCCGCCGGGGTCCCCCTCGAGGGCGACTATGTCATTCATGACTTTCACTTTGCATCGGGCGAAACGCTGCCGGAATTGCGGTTGCACTACACCTTCCTCGGCAAACCGCGCCACGACTCGCACGGCAGGGTCAGCAACGCCGTACTGATCCTGCACGGCACCGGCGGCTCCGGCCGCAGCCTGCTCAACGAGCATTTCGCGGGCGTTCTTTTTGGGAAGGGCCAGTTGCTGGACAGCAATCGATATTTCATCATTTTGCCCGACGGCATAGGCCACGGAAAATCGAGCAAACCCAGCGACGGCCTGCATGCGCACTTTCCGCAGTACTCCTACGCGGACATGGTGGCCGCGCATCACGCCTTGCTGCTCCAGGGCCTCCAGGTGGATCACTTGCGCCTGGTGATGGGAACCTCGATGGGGTGCATGCACACTTTCGTGTGGGGGGAAACCTACCCGGATTTCATGGACGCCTTGATGCCGCTCGCCTGCCTGCCGGTGCAGATCGCGGGCCGCAACCGCCTGTGGCGCGATCTCATCATGCAAGCGATTCGCACGGATCCCGAGTGGCAGCAGGGCGAGTACAAGAGCGAACCCTTGGGTGCTCTGCGCACGGCGGCCGGCCTGCTGATGATCGCCGGAAGTGCCCCGATTCAAATGCAGCTGACGCTGCCTACCCGGGATGCCGCGGACCAATTCCTGGAAAAATTCATGCAACGCGAACTCGAGAGCCTGGACGCCAACGATCTTCTCTACGCGGTCAACGCGTCGCGCGACTACGACCCCTCGCACGGCCTCGAGAGCATCAAGGTCCCCTTGTGGCAGGTGAACTCAGCCGATGATTTCATCAACCCGCCGGAACTCGGCATCGCCGAACGTGAAATCAAACGCGTGAAGGACGGGCACTTCGTGCTGCTGCCGGCGTCCGATCAGACCCATGGACACGGCACGCACACCTGGGCCGCGCTTTGGCAGCAGTACCTGGCGCAATTGCTGGCCGCCTCCCAGCCCCCTGGGACGTAGTACGTCGGCACAGGGATTGCGACCGGTTGAGGTAAACGTCGCCCGGTGGGGTAAGAAGCCTCAAGGCAACGAAAGACGCAGTTGCCTTGAGGCTTCTTACCCCACCGGGCGAGGATTAAAGCTGGTCAACATCCCGATGTCGAGCGGCCAGCGTGAGGGCTTGGGGGGATAGGGAGCCTGAAGGCAACTGCGTCTTTTGTCTTCCGTTGCCTTCAGGCTCCCTATCCCCCCAGGCCATGCGAATCGCTCAACATTCGAGCTATTCGAGGTTCGACGGAACTTCCAGTTCGCGGGCCAGCTTCGCTGCGTCGATCTCGTTCATCAACGCGTTGCGCTCGCTCGGAAGCATGGCCCGCGAGTGCCCCCGCGGCAATTCGCGCGACAGGTGCACCGGCCCGAAGCGCACGCGCATCAAGCGGCTCACGATGATGCCGCGTGCCGCCCACCAGTGCCGCACCTGCGCGGAGCGAGTGGCGCGCACCGTCACGTTGAGCCAATGATTGAATCCTTCTCCATACTGCGCGTCCGCGCGCAGTATGCTCATCGCCTCACCCTCGCAGTCCGTGGCGGCGCGAAATTCCTCGACCAGTTCATTGCTGAGCGGCCCGCGCATCCTGAGCACGTAGTCCACGGTGAGCGCGTGCACGCCGCGCGACACGCGGTGCGCCCAGGATCCATCGTCGGTCAGGATCTCCAATCCCCCGTCAACCGGCGGCATGGGCTGGATCGCCAGCCAGCGGCCCGAGGAGCGCGGCAAGTTCAGATGTTCCGCCGCGCGCGAAGTAGCGGCCTTCAGATCGAGCGTCTCGCCCGGCGAGCGATGAAACAGCAGCACGTGCAATTCCTTGACCGCCGGCGCATGCAGCCTGACCGGCCGGCCGTCGAGCGTGATGCGGTCGCGCGGCGCGAGCTTCGCCCCCAAGGCCGGTACCTCACCGTTGACTTGCAGACGTCCCTCGCGAATCCAGCGCTCCACTTCGCGGCGCGAGCCGACTCCCGCCGCCGACAGCAGCTTTTGCACTCGCTCGGTCGGTGGCTGGTCCTTTCGCGGCGGTAATTGCTTGCGGGGCGGCCGGGGTCGCATCAATTCGGGTCGTCTGGCGCGCCGCGTGCGACCAAACCATGCGGCTGCGGCGCGGCGCCGTCCTCATCCTGCCCGCCGTCCGAGCCCGCCGCACTGACCGACTCCTGGTCATCATCGTCGCCTGAAGACTCGGGCGCCTCGTCGGAGTCGGCCTCAGCGTTGGCATCCGCGTCGGTGCCGGTTGCGACCTGCGGGTCCGCGCCCGGCAGAGTCAATTGCACCCTCAGATCCTCGAGTTCCTTCAGCTGCGCCAGGGTCGGCAGGTCGTCGAGTTTCTTCAAGCTGAAATAATCCAGGAATTCCCGGGTCGTGCCCAGCAGTTCCGGCTTGCCGGGGACGTCGCGGTGACCGACCACGCGGATCCAGCTGCGCTCGAGCAGCGTCTTGATGATATTGGGGTTGACGGCAACGCCCCGGATCTGCTCGATTTCGCCGCGCGTGATCGGCTGGCGATAGGCGACCAGCGCCAAAGTTTCCAGCAGAGCGCGGGAATACTTGGCGGGGCGCTCCTGCCATAGCCGCGCCACCGGCTGCGCCACGCCGGCCCTGATTTGAATCCGATAGCCGCTCGCCACTTCGAGCAATTCCAGCCCGCGCGTCTCGTAGTCCGCGGTCAGCGCCGCAATGGCGCCGCGCACTTCCTCGGCGTTGGAGCCATCCCGCTCGTCGAATACGTTCACCAGCTCGTCCATCGTCAAAGGCCGGCCGGCGGCGAGCAGCGCCGCCTCAACCACATTCTTCACGTATTGATCGTTCATTGGGTACTCGCTTGGGTCTCGTCGTTGGCGGCATCGTCGGTGACCAGTTTCAGGTGACGGGCCGGATTGCCGAGGCGCACGTGCAGCGGTGCGTAGGCTTCCGCCTGCGCGATCTCGATCAATCCCTCCCGCAATAGTTCCAGTATGGCGACGAAGGTGACCGTCACTCCGCGGCGGCCTTCTTCGGCGCGGAACAACTGCACGAAATCCACGAACGCGCCCGCCGTCAACGACGACAACACGTCGGTCATGCGCTGCCGCACCGACAAAGGGTCGCGGTGCACGTGGTGATGGGCGAACATATCGCTGCGCGACAGCACTTCCTGGAAGGCCAGCAGCATTTCCTGCAAGGTGACCTGCGGCGGGATGCGCACGACTTTGCGGTCCGCCAGATCCGCCGATGCGACCCAGGTGTCGCGCTCCAGCCGCGGCATGCGGTCGATTCCTTCGGCGGCGCGCTTGAAGCGCTCGTATTCCTGGAGACGACGCACCAGCTCGGCGCGAGGATCCCCCTCTTCCGCGGACTGCTCGTTGCCCACGCGCGGCAACAGCATGCGCGATTTCACTTCCGCAAGGGTTGCCGCCATCAGCAGATACTCGCCCGCCAATTCCAATTGCAGCACCTGCATCAATTCGATATAGCGCATGTACTGGCGCGTGATCTCGGCGATCGGAATATCGAGGATGTCCAGATTCTGCCGCCGTATCAGGTACAGAAGCATGTCGAGCGGGCCTTCGAAGGCCTCGAGAAACACCTCGAGGGCCTGCGGCGGGATGTACAAGTCTCGCGGCATCTCGGTAATGGGCTGACCCTCCACCACCGCAAACGGCATTTCACTCTGCGCAGGTTGCTGCGCGGTGACCGGTGGCGTCGCCGCAGCGTTCTGCACGAGCGTCAATTCAGGTTTCATCGGTAATCCATGGCCATGGCTTGACGAACCGCATCCAGCGTATCGCGCGCCGCCGCGCGCGCTCGCTCGCACCCCTCGGCGATGATACCGCGTACCAGTTCGGGATTCTCTTCGAACTCTTGCGCCCGTTTCGATATCGCGGACACTTCCTCGACGATCTTTTCGATCAGCGGCGCCTTGCATTCCAGGCAGCCGATACCCGCGCTGCGGCAACCCGCTTGCACCCAGGCTTGCGTGTCGGCGTTTGAATACACTTTGTGCAGGTCCCACACCGGACATTTGTCGGGGTCGCCGGGATCGGTGCGCCGCACGCGCGCCGGATCGGTTTGCATTGCCTTGAGCTTCTTGACGATCGAATCCGGGTCCTCGCGCAAACCAATGGTGTTGTTGTAGGACTTCGACATCTTTCGTCCGTCCAAGCCCGGAACTTTGGGTGTTGCGGTGAGCAGCACCTCCGGCTCGGGCAAAATGGCAATGCCGGTTCCTTCGAGAAATCCGAACAGGCGATCGCGGTCGGCGACGGTCAAACGGGCGTTCGATTCGACCAGCGCACGCGCCCTGGCCAGAGCGTCCGCGTCTCCCTTCTCCTGAAACTCCTTGCGCAGGGTGCGGTACATGGCGGAGTTGCGCGAACCCAAGCTCTTGATGGCTTTCTCGGCCTTCTGTTCGAACTCCGGCTCGCGGCCGTAGATGTGATTGAAGCGCCGGGCCACCTCGCGGGTGATCTCCACGTGTGCAACCTGGTCCTCGCCCACCGGCACGTATTGGGAGCGGTAAAGCAATATGTCCGCGGATTGCAGCAAGGGGTAGCCCAGAAAACCGTACGTGCTCAAATCGCGGTCGGCGAGCTGCGTTTGCTGATCCTTGTAGGAAGGGACGCGCTCCAGCCATCCCAAGGGTGTGATCATCGACAGCAGCAGATGCAGTTCCGCATGCTCCGGCACCTTCGATTGAATGAACAGCGTGGCGACGCCGGGATTGAGGCCCGCCGCCAGCCAGTCGATGGCCATCGTCCAGACGTACTCCTCGAGCTTCGAGGTATCCTCATAGCCCGTGGTGAGCGCATGCCAATCGGCGATGAAGAAAAAGCATTCGTACTGGTACTGCAGTTCGATCCAATTCTTGAGAGCGCCGTGGTAGTTGCCCAAATGCAGCTGGCCCGTGGGCCGCATGCCGGACAGCACGCGTCGGTTTTGTATCGGACCGCTCATGCCGACGATCCGAACAAGGCGTTGATGATCCGTCCGACCATCCGTAAGGCCGGATTGAACAGCCATCCGAAGAGTCCCAATACGGACAGTGCAAGCGCGATGAAAGGGCCCACCGGCTCGATCTTTTCCAAGCGAACGCTCAAGCGAGGCGGCAGCAACGCCGCGAGAACCCGCCCCCCGTCGAGCGGAGGAATGGGCAACAGGTTGAATAGCGCGAGAACCACGTTGCTCAAGATACCCGCCTGCGCCATGAGCGTGATCCAACGGCCCAAGGTCTGGTTGCCGTTGATCCGCAGGATCGCTCCCAGCACCGCGCACCACAACACCGCCATGAGGAGATTCGCGGCCGGGCCGGCAAGCGCCACCGCAACCATCGCGCGGCGCGGACTGCGCAGCGCGCTGGTCGCCACGGGCACGGGCTTCGCCCATCCGAACAGCAGTCCGCCGACGGCAAGCAGGAGGCCGGGAACCAGCACGGTACCGATGGGATCGATGTGGCGCAGCGGATTCAAACTCAGGCGTCCTAGCATCTCGGCGGTGCGGTCACCGAAGTATCTGGCCATCCAGCCATGAGCCACTTCGTGCAGGGTGATTGCAAATAGGAGCGGGATTGCCCAGATAGACACCTTATATAGAAATGCAAATAAATCCAATTCTTACACTCATTACTTAAACTAAATACGAACTTTATCGCCCGCATTGCGCCGGCATTATACGGTTGCGGAGTCCGCAAAGGGGCTTAACAGGCCGCGGCCGGCGCGCACCACGATGGCGCGGTCGGTGGACAGGTCGATCACCGAGGTAGGGATGAGTCCGCAATTGCCGCCATCCAGGACGAGGTCAACGCTGTGTTCGAGCTTCTCATAGATCTCCTTGGCATCGGTGCGCGGCAGCTCCTCGCCGGGCAGCAACAGCGTTGAACTCATGACGGGCTCACCCAATTCGCCCAGCAGCATGGCGGTTACCGGATGATCCGGAACGCGCAATCCGATGGTGCCGCGTCTTTCATGCTTCAAGCGCCGCGGCGTTTCGCGCGAGGCCTTGAGCAGAAAGGTGTACGGACCCGGTGTGTGCGCACGCAACAACCGGTACTGCCAATTGTCGACCATTGCATACTTACCGACCTCGGCGAGGTCGCGGCATACCAGGGTGAAATGATGATTCCTATCCGTCTGCCGAATATCGCGAATGCGCTCCAGAGCCGCCTTGTCGCCGATATGGCAGCCCAGCGCGTAGCAGGAATCGGTGGGATAGACGATCACCCCTCCGGCGCGCAGAGCCTCGACGGCTTGGCGCACGAAGCGCCGCTGCGGGGACACGGGATGCAGTTGCAGGTAGATACTCATTTCGTCGGCTATGATACGCGGATGAATCAGTTACTCGAATGGCTGCCTCTCATCGTATTTTTCGTGGGTTTCAAGCTGCTGGGCATCTATTGGGCCACGGCGGCCCTGATGATCGCCTGCGTGCTGCAGCTCACCGTGCACCGGTTTCGCACGGGGACATTCAAGACCATGCACATCATCACCGTGGCGGTGGTGCTGGTGCTCGGCTCCGCTACTCTGCTGCTGCACGACCGCCGTTTCATTCAATGGAAGCCCACCGTGCTGCTTGCGCTGGCAGCGGGGGCTTTTCTCGGCAGTATGTTCATCGGCAAACAGCCCCTCGCGCGGCGCTTGTTGGAGGCTGTGTTCAATGAACCTCTGCCTGTCTTGCCGCGGACTTGGCTGTTCATCAATTCCCTGTGGGTGGGCTGGCTCGCGCTCCTCGCGGCGGCGAATATCTACGTGGCGCGGAACTTCGATGAGAGTATCTGGGTCAATTTCAAAGTGTTCGGCATCACGGTGGCCATGCTGATTTTCATGATGCCGCAGATCTTGTGGCTGAGCGGCAAGACCAAGACCGCGCAATCGGAGCGGGGCTAACCGGAGGCGTATGAATCAACCAGCCGCCGGCCGCGAGCAGCGCTTGCGTCAGCGCCTCGAGAGCCGTTTTATGCCGACGCTGCTGACCATCGAGGACGAGAGTCACTTGCACGCCGGTCATGCGGGGGCCGCGGGCGGCCACAGTCATTTCCGCATAACCATAGTGGCCGAGGCGTTCCGCGGCGTATCGCCCGTGGCGCGTCACCGGCTGGTATACGCCGCGGTCGACGATCTGTTAAAGACCGACATCCACGCCTTGGCGATCAACGCCTCGCCCCCGGCGGATACCTAGGAGCCTGTCTGACTAATGATGCGCCTGCTGCGGCCGACCCACAGCGGCATCTTTTGGCGATCCTTTCGCTTACATAGTGCCCACTATGCGCGCGAAACGATCGCCAAAATCTGCTCGCCGTGGGTCGCCCTCGCGACGGCGATCATTAGTCAGACAGGCTCCTAGCTCACGGGCTCGAAAGAGCATGGATTGGGCGGTTTTTCCGTCACATCGCATCGATAATTGGAGAGATGGCGCGGTAAAGGCTAAACTGCCGCCCCCGGGCGCGTCGGCCATGTCGGCCATAGCCGCCTTTTTTCGTGTATAGAGGACCCAAATGACTCAATTTCTCAGTACACAGTGGACCCTCCGGTCCACCGTGGCAGCGATCGCCCTACTGCTGGCGGCCTGCGGCAAGGGACAACAGGCGGCGGCGCCGCCCACGGCCGCCGACAAGCCGACGACCACGCCGGCGGTCGCCGTCGTCGACGGCACGCCCATTTCGCGCGAGGCCTACGACGATTACCTGAAAGGCCTGCTGCGCGGCAAACCGGCGACCGACGTTACCGCGGAAGAGAAGAATCAAGTCCTCGACCAGATGATCAACATGCAGCTCATCGCAGTTCAGGCCGAGAAGGACGGATTGGATAAGGATCCGGAAGTCGCCACTCGCATCGCTCTGCTGCGCACGCAGATTCTGGCGGACGCCGCCGCGCAGAAGTACGTGAAGAGCAATGAACCCTCGGATCAGGACCTGCATGCCGCGTACGACGCCGCCACCGATAAGACGGAATATCACGCTTCGCACATCCTGGTGCCGACCAAGGAAAAGGCCGATCAGCTCATCAAGAAGATCAAGGGCGGAGCAAAGTTCGAGGACCTCGCGAAAGCCGAATCCACCGACAATTCGAAGACGAACGGGGGCGACCTCGGTTGGTTCACGACGGCGCGCATGGTCAAACCCTTCGGCGATGCAGTCAAGGGCCTGAAGAAAGGCGACTTCACGACCGACCCCGTGCAGACCCAGTACGGCTGGCACATCATCAAGCTCGTGGACACGCGCGACGCGCCGTTCGACCAGATGAAGCCTCAGCTGACCAACGCCCTCATGCAAAAGAAATTCCAGGAATACATCGAAGGCCTGAAGAAGACCGCCAAGATCGAAAAGAAGCTCTGATTGACGCGGGCCCATCCTGGGCCCGCGCCCTTCGGGCGCCCCTGCGGGCGTCTGCTTCGGCATCCTGCCTTTGCATTGACGCGGGCCCATCCGGGGCCCGCGCCCTTCGGGCGCCCCTGCGGGCGTCCAAAATCGCATCCTGCGATTTTGTCGCTATTGCTTTTTCAGCAATTTGAGAAACGCAGCCTCGTCGAGCAGTGTGATGCCCAGTTGCTGGGCTTTTTTGAGTTTGGAACCCGCGTCCGTCCCCGCCACCACGTAGTGCGTTTTCTTCGACACGCTGCCGCTCACCTTGCCGCCGAGCTGCACGATGGCCTCCTCCGCCGCCTCGCGCGTCATTGCCTGCAGCGTGCCGGTCAGCACGAAGGTCTTCCCCGTCACTTCCGAATGAGCGTCAATCGGCGCCGGAGCGGGCCACGTGATGCCGCTGGCGAGCAGCCGATCGACGATGGCTGCATTGTCGGGATCGTGGAAATAAGCGGCGACATTCTTCGCGACCACCGGACCCACGTCCGGAACCCGCTGGATCTCGTCCTCTCCGGCTTGGCGCAGCGCCGCCATATCGCCGAAATACCGCGCCAGCGCGAGCGCGGTCGCCTCGCCCACATCGCGTATGCCGAGCGCGTACAAAAATCGCGGCAGCGTCGTGCGCTTGGAACCCAAAATGGCGGATTGCAATTTCTGCGCGGACTTATCGCCCATGCGCTCGAGCGTCGCGAGCTGCTCCTCCTGCA
Organism: Steroidobacteraceae bacterium; assembly: GCA_036394715.1. Classification (GTDB taxonomy): domain Bacteria; phylum Pseudomonadota; class Gammaproteobacteria; order Steroidobacterales; family Steroidobacteraceae; genus Bog-1198. The sequence continues at coordinate 9,826 of DASWEO010000023.1, read as the reverse complement.
GGTCGAACAGATCCGCGGGTGTTCGCACCCAATCGCGATCCACCAGCTGTTCGACGAGCTTGTCGCCCAGTCCCTGGATGTCCAGGGCGCGGCGCGAGGCAAAATGCTTGATTTCCTCCTTGCGCTGCGCCGCGCATATTCGTCCTCCGGTGCACCGCGCGACCGCCTGATCGGCCTCGCGCACCACCGGCGATCCGCACACCGGGCACACGCTGGGCAGCGTCACCAGCGTCGCGCCCGCAATCCTGCGCTCGGGCAGCACGCTCACCACTTCCGGAATGACATCGCCGGCGCGACGAATGACCACCGTATCGCCCACTCGGACGTCCTTGCGGGTCAATTCGTCCATGTTGTGCAAGGTTGCATTGCTGACGGTGACGCCGCCGACGAACACCGGTTCGAGCCTCGCCACCGGGGTCAACGCGCCCGTGCGGCCCACTTGAAATTCGATGTCGCGCACCGTGGTGAGAGCCTCTTCGGCGGGGAATTTGTGCGCGACCGCCCAGCGCGGCGCCCGCGAAATGAATCCCAGCTGCCGTTGCAGATCGAGATCGTCCACCTTGTAGACCACGCCGTCGATCTGGTACGGCAGCTTCGGGCGCAGCGCACCCATCTCACGGTAGTAATCCAGACAGCCGTCGGCCCCTTCCACGACGCGCGATTGCGGGCAGATCTTGAATCCCCAATGGCGCAATGCTTGCAATATCGCGCTGTGATGAGTGGGCAGGTCGCCGCCCTCGACGATTCCGAGGCCGTAGATGAACAGGTCGAGCGGACGCGCCGCCGTCATACGCGGATCGAGCTGGCGCAGGCTTCCCGCCGCCGCATTGCGCGGGTTGACGAAACTCTTCTCGCCGCGCGCAATCGCTTCCCGGTTGAAGCGTTCGAAACCGGCCAGCGGCATGAATACCTCGCCCCGGACCTCGAGCACCGGCGGCGGTCGAGCGGCGCGCAGTTTCATGGGCAGCGCCTGGACGGTCTTGAGGTTCTGCGTGATGTCCTCGCCGGTTTCGCCGTCGCCGCGCGTCGCGCCCTGCACGTACACGCCGTTCTCATACCGGGCGCTGACGGCCAAGCCGTCCAATTTCGGCTCGGCCGAATAGCGAATGGGTTCCTCGAGATCAAGCCGTTCCCGGATACGGCGGTCGAAGTCGCGCACCTGCTCGTCGCTGAAGGCGTTGTCCAGCGACAGCATGGCGAGCCGATGCCTCACCGTGCCGAAAGCCGCAATCGGCGCCGCGCCCACCCGCTGCGTCGGCGAATCAGGGGTCAGCAACTCCGGATGCTGAGTTTCGAGCGCGCGAAGTTCGAGCATGAGCCGGTCGTATTCGGCGTCCGGGACCTCCGGATCATCGAGAGCGTGATAGCGGTAGTTGTATCGGTCCAGCAGACCGCGCAGTTCCGCGGCCCGTGTTGCCGCCTTCTTCGCCGGACCCGCTGCCTTCTGCGCGCACATCCTCCAGTCAGTTCCCCGGCAGCGAGGCCTGAAAACGCGCAATGTCCTCGCGCAATGCGGCCGCGCGCTGCGGCGACAAGGGCATGCCCTTTGCGTCCTGCACCATCCCGGACAATTCCTCCGCCAGGCCGCGCGCGGTACCCAGCAATTCGTCCATGGTTTCGAGCGGCTGGATCGGACCCGGCAACACGGCGAACAAGGTTACGCCCCGATACTCTTGATCCGCCATCTCGGCAATGTCGAAAGTTCCGGGCTCAATGAGACTGGCCACGCAAAACAAGCTGCGGCCGTCGGCATGCTTGCGGTGAAACACCTGGTAGCGCCCAAATGCGAGTCCGTGCAATTCGAGCGCAGCCATCAATTGGCTCCCGGACCAGCGCGCCTCGCCCACGGCGCAGACGCGAACGGTCACGATCCTCTGCAGCTCCGCCGCATTGGGAGCCTGCGGCGGCGCCGCGGCGGCGCGGTCGCTCTGCTCGGAAATCGGCCCCGTGGTGAACATCGGGCGCATCGCGGGCGGCGGCGTGGGCGCGCGCGCGGGTGCAGGAGCGGGTGCGCGTTCCGATCCGGGGGTGGGCGCGGGCTCGGTACCGGCCATCATCGGGGCATCCAATACCGGCACATGATCGAATTCGGCGGTGCGGATATTGAGCGGCTCGAAGGGCGGAACGCCCCAGTCCCTCGGCGGCGGCGCAGGCTCAGCCGGCAGATCGTCGCCGGAATCGGCATGCCGCGGAGAATCGGCGGAAGGCGTCGGCTCGCGCAGCTCCGAGTTGCCAGGAATCCGGCCGGCGCGGCGCGCGGTCCACCACCATATGCCGGCGAGCAGCGGCAAGCTGAGGCACAGCAATATCCAGCGTAGCTCGGCGGCCACTCGAGAGCTCTACATCGCCGCCATGCGCACGGCCTCGTCGACATCCACCGCTACCAAACGCGACACTCCCGGCTCGTTCATGGTTACGCCCACCAATTGCGATGCCAGCTCCATCGTGCTCTTGTTGTGGGTGATGAAGATGAACTGCACATTGCGCGACATGTCGCGCACGATGTCGCAAAAGCGGCCGACATTGTTCTCGTCGAGCGGCGCGTCCACCTCGTCAAGCAGACAGAACGGCGCCGGATTCAAATCGAATATCGCGAATACCAAGGCGACGGCGGTCAGCGCCTTCTCGCCGCCCGAGAGCTGGCTGATGGTGCTGTTGCGCTTCCCGGGCGGTCGCGCCATGACGGACACACCGGCCGCCGCACCTTCTTCGCCCGTGAGTTCCAGGTATGCGTGACCGCCGCCGAACAGGCGCGGGAATTTCTCTTTGAGGCCGGCGTTCACCTTGTCGAAGGTATCCTGGAACCGCGTGCGGGTCTCGCGATCGATTTTGCGCATCGCCGACTCGAGAGTTTCCAAGGCATCCGTCAGATCCTTGCACTGCCGGTCCAGATACTCCTTGCGCTCGGATTGCTCCTTGAACTCGCCGATGGCCGCCAGATTGACCTGGCCCAGGCGCTCGATCTTGCCCCGGGTCTCCTCCAGCTGCGACTCCCAGCCCCCGATCGTGGCATCCTCCGTGAGTTGCGCCAACAGTGCGGCGAGTTCGAAATTCGTCGCCGCAAGCTGCTCGGCTACGCTCTCACGGCGAACGCGCACCTGTTGCGCGGCCAATCGCGCCTCGTCCAGGCCGGCTCGCGCGCCGTCCACCCGCTGCTCGACGGCCAGGCGCGCGGCATCACGATCGCGCAGCCTGGCGTCCAACTCGTCGTTCGCAATCCTGGCGGCCTGCAGCTCACCATCGATTTCCGCGCGTATCCGCAGTGACTCCTCGAGCTGGGTCTGCGCCGCCGCGAGCGGCGCCTCGCCGTCCGCGAGCTGGGTCGCCAGCTCGTTGCGCCGCGCTTCCAAACCTTCCAGCTGCTTCTCGACTCGCGACAGCGTCGTGGACAGGGAGCTGTGCGACGAGCGCCGCGACTCCACCTGCAGCGCCAATTCCCGTGCGAGTTGTTGCGCCGACAGCGCCGCCGCGCGGGCAGTGCCCACATCCGCGCGCAGCGCCTCGCGTTCCTGTTCGAGCGCGACGCGCTGCGGTTCGAGGGCGGCCAATCTGTCGATGGCCTCCTCCATGCGGCCCCGCGCTGCGCGCAGATCCGTCTCCGCGCGCTCGAGCTCGGTGCGTATGTCGGCGAGTCCCGTGTCCAGCTGCGTCATGCGCCGCGCCGCATCGGCGCTGCGAGCCCTCGCCGAATCCAGCTCCGCGCGCCGATCGACGTGCTCGCGATGCAGCCGGTTCACGTCCGCCTGAGCGCGGTCGCGGCGATCTTCGTGCTCACGCACGCGCTCGCGAGTGAGCTCCAGGCGGCGTTCGAGTTCCTTGACCTCGTCCGCGAGTCCGCTCACCTGCGCGCGGATCCCGCGCAAAGTCTCCTCACGCTCGATCACACCCGTGCGCGGATCCGCATCGCGCGACAGACGCAGCCAGTCCGATCCCAGCCAGATTCCATCGCGCGTAACCACCGACTCGCCCGCGCCCAATCGGCTTCGGAGCCCTATGGCCTCGTTCAAGGTTTCGGCGGTATGCACCGGCGACAGCACCGATCCCAGTACGGCGGCGCCCTGCACTTTCGCCTGCAGCGAGGTCGCAGCGCGGGGGACGGCTGCCGCTTCACCCGTGCTCACGACGGCCAAATGGCCGCCATCGAAGCTCGCCAAGAGATCGGTGACGCTGTCCAGACCGTCGACGCACACGGCCTCGAGGTACGATCCCAGCACTGTTTCGACGGCCCGCTCCCAGCCGCGATCGACACGCAGCTGCTGCGCGACGCGCGGCTGGCGGTCGAGCGACTTCGACTTCAGCCACTCGGTGACTTTGCCGGAAGCCTTGCCGAGCGCCGCCGTTTGCAGCGCCTCCGTCGATACCTGCGAGCCCAGCGCCTCTTGCCAGCGCGTGCGCAGCGCGTTGAGGGCCTGCGACTCCGCCCGTTCACGATCGCGCGTAACCGAGATCTCCTGCAGCAGTTCCTGCAGCTCGGCCGCAGCCTTCTGACCCGCATCACGGGCCAATGTCATCCGGCTCTCCAGAGTTTCCAATGCAACCGCCGGCTGCAATTGGGCGAGCGCCGAGCGCTCGCTCTCTTGCCGCTCCTGCTGCTGCAGAAGGTGCCTCTGCTGACTTTCCAACTCCTCGATGCGCGCCCGTTCGACCCCCGTTTCGCGCTGGCCGAGCGCGACGGCCTGGGCATGGGCATCCCAGGCCTGCTGCCACGCCGCCAGCGCCTGCTCATGGCTCTGCAGTGCCTGAGAGGTGCGAAGTTCCTCGGCGTGAGCCGCGTCGAGACCGGGCACCATGCTCGCCAGTTCCTGCGACAGCGCCTCCAGCTGGCTGCGATCACGCTCCAGAACCTGACCCAGGTCGGCGACCTGGGCCTCGGCCTGTTCCAAGTCCGAGCGCTGCCGCTGGCGCAGCTCGCGCGTGAACTGGATGCCTTGTTCGATCCGTGTAACTTCGGCGCCCGCCTCATAGAAGCGGGCCTGAATCGCGCCGAGGGCGTCCGCTGCCGACTGCTGATCGGCGCGAATGCGCTCGATGTCCGCTTCGGCTTCCCGCAGCTCGGCAAGCACGGCGTGCATCGCGGTTTCGCAGCTTGATGCCGCGGCGTCGCGCACTCTCGCCTCGGCGTCCAAACTCTGCATGCGCAGGGCCAGCAACTCGGCCTGCAGCTTGCGCTCTTCTTCCTTCAGGGCCTGATAGCGCCGGGCCGTCGCGGCTTGGCGCTGCAAGTGGCGAATCTGCTTCTCGACCTCTTCGCGCAGGTCGTTCAGCCGATCCAGATTTTCGCGGGTATGGCCGATCCGGCTCTCGGTTTCGCGGCGCCGCTCCTTGTAGCGCGAGATGCCCGCGGCCTCCTCCAAGAATGCGCGTAGATCGTCCGGCCGCGCCTCGATCACGCGCGAGATCATGCCCTGCTCGATGATGGCGTAGCTGCGCGTGCCCAAGCCCGTGCCGAGGAACAGCTGCGTGATGTCCTTGCGGCGCACCTTGGTGCCGTTGATGAAGTAGTCGGACGTGCCGTCGCGGCTCACGGCGCGGCGCAGGGCGACTTCGTTGTAGGCCGCGTACTCCCCGCCGATCTTGCCGTCGGAATTGTCGAACACCAGTTCGACCGATGCGGCGCCCAAGGGCTTGCGCGCGGCCGAGCCGTTGAAAATGACGTCCGCCATGGATTCGCCGCGCAAATGCTTCGCCGAAATTTCGCCCATCACCCAGCGCACCGCGTCGATGATGTTGGACTTTCCGCAGCCATTCGGGCCCACAACCCCGGTCAGGCTGCTCGGAAAGGTCACGGTCGTCGGGTCGACAAAGGATTTGAAGCCGGCAATCTTGAGTTTCGTTAAGCGCATTATTTTCGGTGACCCTTGGGAGCCGGCGCGTGGCCGTCAATGTGGCGCGTAGTGTAAAGTAAACGTCACTTTCGTAAACCCCCGGCGATGTCGCCGAATTTGAGTCCATGACCGAACCCAGCACCCGACTGGAAACTTTTGCAAACCCGACGCCCGAGCGGGACTACACCATCCGAATGACCATTCCGGAGTTTAGCTGTCTGTGTCCGAAAACGGGACAACCGGACTTCGCCACGCTCAAATTGGAATACGTTCCCGACCAGCGCTGCGTCGAACTCAAGTCCTTGAAGCTCTATATTTGGTCATTCCGCAGCCGGGGCGCATTTCACGAGGCGGTGACCAACGAAATCTTGGGCGACCTGGTGGCGGCAACCGCGCCTCGATTCATGCGTCTTTTGGCCGAATTCAACGTTCGAGGCGGCATTTACACGACAGTGGCGGCGGAACACAGGTTGCCCGGCTGGGCGGCCGCCCCCCCGATCACCCTTCCCTAGCGCCCGGGGCGCGCGGGTCCGCACCCTCCCCACCCTGCCGCCTGGGGTTTTGCTTTTCAATCATAGGCTTAGATTAATAAAATATGTTGCCTCAGTGGCCTGTACACGCCTGAATGCGTCGGTATAATCGCGCGCTCTTTCGTTAGGAGGCGGAGACTTCAAATGCCCTCGAAGAAACCCAATAAAGCGGCTAAACGGCCAGGTAAGGCGACACCCAAGAAAGCGGCTCACAAAGCAGCCGCTCCCAAGAAGGTGGCCCGACCTCCACTCAAGCCCACGCCACCGCGTTCTACATCGAAGGTAACAGTGAAACCCAATAAGCCAGCCCCCAAACCCGTGATCGCAAAGACCGTGACTGTCAAACCTGCGCCCGCGAAAATACCTCCGGCAAAGCCGGAAGTACTCAAAGCGAGCAATGACAAGGTTGCGCCGATCAAATTCGACACCCGTCCGCTCGTGATGACTCGCGTGCCTCAAATCGACGAGGACAACGACGGGGAATCCTCCGCCGCCGCCAGTTTGCTGGCGGGCCCGCGCAATGTGAAACCGTACATCGCCCGCCGCGGCGAGCAGTACATGAACAAGGAACAGTTGGAGCATTTCGCCCGGATATTGCAGAGCTGGAAACGAGATCTCATGGTCGAGGTGGACCGCACCGTGCTGCACATGAAGGATGAGGCAGCCAACTTCCCCGACCCGAATGACAGAGCCACTCAGGAAGAGGAGTTCAGCCTCGAGCTGCGTACGCGCGATCGCGAGCGCAAGCTGATTCGAAAAATAGACGAGGCCTTGAAGCGTATCGAGGATGGTTCGTACGGCTACTGTCTCGAGACCGGCGAGGAAATCGGCATCAAGCGATTGGAAGCCAGACCCGTCGCGACACTATCGGTGGAAGCCCAGGAGCGGCGCGAACGCCGCGAAAAGCAGTACGGCGACCGCGACGACCGCTACCGATAAAGCGCGCCCTTCGGAGCCTGTCGGGCTTAGGTCCATCTGCTGCGACGGCGGGAGGCCGGTCCATATTGGCGCGAATACTCGTTACATAGTCGCCACTATGCGCCTCGCATTCGCGCCAATCTGTCCTCGGCCTCCCACCGTCTCGCGACGATGTCCCTAAGCCCGACAGGCTCCTATGTGGGGCGCTTTGCCCCTACGCCCTCGGGCGACTTGCATTTGGGCTCCCTTTACACGGCGGTGGCGAGCTTCCTCGATGCGCGGGCGCACGGCGGGCGCTGGCTGCTGCGGATCGAGGACCTCGATCGGCCGCGCGAGGTCCCGGGTTCAGCGGACGGCATCCTGCGAACCCTGGAGGCGTTCGGCTTCGAGTGGGACGGTGAGATCGTCTGCCAGCGCGATCGCACGCGGCTCTATGTCGATGCCTTGCAAACCCTCGAGGCCCGCAGCCTGACCTTCCAGTGTTCCTGCAGCCGACTGCAGTTGGAGGACGAGACCCGCTATCCCGGCACCTGCCGTGTGCGGCCGGCAGCATCCTCGGTGCCGACAGCCACCCGTTTGCGCGTCGACCAGGGTTCCATTCTGTTTCGAGATCGCATCCAGGGAAGCTACCGCCAGGACCTCGCGGCCGCCGTGGGCGATGTGATTCTCAAGCGGCGCGATCAGATATTTGCCTACCTATTGGCGGTGGTCGTGGATGATGGGGCGCAGGGGGTGAGCCACGTCGTCCGTGGCGCGGATCTCCTGGACAACACGCCGCGCCAAATCTATCTGCAAGGGCTTCTCGGGCTCCCTCTGCCGGCCTATGCACACGTCCCGGTGCTCACCGAACCCGATGACACGAAGCTCGCGAAGTCGCGGCGCAGCGTGCGAGCGGATGCGGATGCGGCCTTGCCGCAGCTGTTGGCGGTCTTTTCCATGCTGGGACTGGCGCCGCCCGATCCGCTGGCGGGGGGAAGCCTTAACGATGCCTGGGCTTGGGCCATCGGGCAGTGGAACGTCGAAAAGGTGCCGAAACGCCTAAATATGCGCGTAAATGGTTAAAAAACATACAAAAAAATGCCGATTTGCCTTAGCGCTGCATTGCGCTATCCTTGATCCGTGAGGACCTTAGGATTGGTCACGCGTGGTCAGGCACGAGCCGGCATATTCCGGCGGCGCGTCGGCCAACACGAGCGAGGAGCCCTATGAGCGAACCGCGAGTGATAAAAAAATATCCGAATCGTCGACTCTATGACACGGTTGAAAGCCGGTACATCACGCTGGCCGATGTCAGGCGGTTGGTCGTCGAAAGGATTGAGTTCGTCGTCGTCGACAAGAAGAACAACGCGGACATTACACGCAGCATTTTGTTGCAGGTGATTGCCGAACAGGAGCATCTTGCCGAGCCCATCCTGAGTCAGGATTTCATGGTTAATGTGATCCGCGCCTACGGCACCGGTGTGCAGGGCCTGGTGAGCGGCCACTTGGAACAAAGCCTGAAACAGATCATGAGTCAGCAGCCGCAGAGCCGTCCGCCGCGCATCCGTACGGCGGCGGACGATTCCTTCAAGGCATTGTCGGCAATTCGCAGCCGCGACGGCGATAAGGACCGCGACGAGCACATCGATACGAAGTGAGCTCGGCGCAGGGCGTGGAGGCGCAGCGATCACCGGATAACGCTGCCTCCGCACTCGGGCCTCGGATTCGGGATGGGTGCCGCCGCACCTGGCATTGCGGCGCCCTCCCATCCGTGTGTCCGTATCTTAAGGCTGCCTCGGGCTAGGCGGCGTCGACATTGCGCATGGACAGCCGCACGCGTCCCTGCCGATCCACCTCGAGAACCTTCACGCGCACCACATCGCCTTCTTTCAATTTGTCGCCGACGCGCTCGACGCGCTCTTCGGAGATCTGCGAGATGTGAACCAGGCCGTCGCGGCCCGGGAGAATGGTCACGAAGGCGCCGAAGTCCATCAGTCGCGCGACCTTGCCTTCATACACTCTGCCCACTTCGACGTCGGCGGTGATGAGTTCGATGCGGCGCTGGGCTTCGCGGCCCGCGGCACCCTGTACGGAAGCGATCTTCACCGTGCCGTCGTTCTCGATATCGATCGAGGTGCCGGTTTCTTCGGTGATTTGCCGGATCACTGCGCCGCCCTTGCCGATCACGTCGCGGATCTTCTCCGGATCGATCTTCAAAGTAATGATGGTGGGCGCCCATTCCGACATGCTTTCGCGCGGCTTGGAGAGCACTTTGTTCATCTCGCCCAAGATGTGCAGGCGGCCGTCGCGGGCCTGATCGAGCGCCACCTTCATGATCTCGCGCGTGATGCTGGTGATCTTGATATCCATCTGCAGCGCAGTGATGCCGTCCTTCGTGCCGGCCACTTTGAAATCCATGTCGCCGAGATGATCCTCGTCGCCCAGGATGTCCGTCAGAACTTGGAACCTCGCGCCCTCTTTCACGAGACCCATCGCGACCCCGGCCACCGGCGCCTTGATCGGCACGCCGGCGTCCATCAACGCGAGGCTGGTGCCGCACACGGAGGCCATGGA
>DASWEO010000022.1:0-3961 GCA_036394715.1 Steroidobacteraceae bacterium | reverse complement strand
CCGCTCGCTCGATCGATTGAAGCAGGAAGTGCGCGGCATCACTCTGATCGCCGGGTATCCGGAATACGTCGGGACCAAGATTTTCAATTCGGCGATCGTGATTCGCGACGGCGCCGTGCTCGCCAATCATCGCAAGGCCTGCTTGCCGAACTACCGAGTGTTCGACGAAAAGCGCTATTTTACGCCCGGCACCGAACCCACTCTGGTCGACCTCAACGGCGTAAAAGCGGGCGTGCTGGTGTGCGAGGACGTTTGGGATGCGGCGCCTGCGCGTCAGGCGCGCGAGGCCGGCGCGCAAGTGCTCTTGGTCATCAATGCTTCGCCTTACGAAGTCGATAAACAAACCCAGCGCGAGCAAGAGGTCGCGCGTGCCCGCGTGGGCGAGGCGCGCATACCGCTGGTATTCGTCAATCTTGTAGGCGGACAGGATGAACTCGTGTTTGACGGCAATTCCTTCGTGATGGACGCGCAGGGCAGCGTCACGATGCGGGCGCCGGCGTTCACCGAGGGTATGTACGTCGTGGATCTGGTGGTGGACCCGTCGGGGGCGGTCAAGCCTCTGCCCGGCGACATCGTGCCGCTGCAAGGCCAGGAAGAGAGTGTGTACGGGGCGCTGGTGCAGGGCACGCGCGACTATGTGGACAAGCATCGCTTTCCCGGTGTGGTACTGGGGCTTTCCGGAGGTGTGGATTCGGCTTTGACCCTGAGTATCGCGGTGGATGCGTTGGGTGCGGATCGCGTGCATTCCGTGGCCATGCCCTCCCGCTATACCTCGCAAATGAGCAAGGACGATGCGGCGCTGCAGGCCAAGTGGCTCAACGTCAAGCACAGCGAGATTTCCATCGAGGGCATGTTCGAGGCGACTCTGGCCGCCCTGAAGGATGAATTCGCCGGCCGCGCGCCGGATACGGCCGAAGAGAATATTCAGTCGCGCTGCCGCGGCGTGCTGTTGATGGGAATATCCAACAAGACCGGCAAGATGTTGCTCACCACGGGCAATAAGAGCGAGATGGCGGTGGGTTACGCCACGCTCTACGGCGACATGGCGGGCGGCTTTGCGCCCATCAAGGATTGCAGCAAGTTCTTGGTATATCGGCTGTGCGCCTGGCGCAATGCGCAATCACGGGTGATCCCGGCGCGCGTCATCGAGCGGCCCCCGTCGGCAGAGCTGCGCTTCGAACAGAAGGACACCGACAGCTTGCCGCCCTATGAAATTCTCGACCCGATTCTCGAGGCCTTCATCGAAGAGGACTTGTCGGTGGATCAGATCGCGGCTCGGGGGTTCGATCGGGCCACGGTGGGGCGCATTTTGGATCTGGTGAAGCGCAACGAGTACAAGCGCCGTCAGGCGCCCCCCGGCGTACGCGTGAGCGGCCGCGCGTTCGGGCGCGATTGGCGGTATCCGATCACGAATGGGTACAAGACGCGGTAGACCACGCTTTGAAGTTGCAATTTGCAACATCAAAAGCTGGCCGCCTCGCCTGCGCTTCTAGAAAATCGCCCACCAGTGCTTCTTGGGGAGGATGTCCTTGGTGTCGCCGGGGAAGTTGGCGGCGTATACCTTCTCGGCGTTGGACGCTAGATCCGTCATGTGGAGGTCGCGGTAGGCGTCCACCAGGACCTTCAGGGAGCCCTTCACGGCCGGGGCGCCGTCGTAGTTCTCGACGCAGAATTTGGCGCGATTGATCGCGCCCACGTAGGCGCCGCGCCGCATGTAGTAGAGGGCGACATGCAGTTCGAAGTCGGCCAGGCGGTTGCGCAGGTAGATCATGCGCTGCTTCGAGTCGCCGGCGTATTGGCTGTGCGGGTATTTCTCGATCAGCTGCTGGAAGGCTTCGAAGGACTTGCGCGCATTGACGGGCGGGCGCTGCGATAGGTCGACGTTGAATTTACGCTCCAGCCAGTTGGATTGGCGCTCGAAATACACCAGGCCTTTCATGTAGTAGGCGTAGTCGACCCGGGGATTGGTCGGATTCTCGCGTATAAAGGTGTCGGCGGCGTCGACCGCGGGATCGACTTCGCGATTCTTGTAGTAGGCCCAGATCAAGTCCAGCTGGGACTGGCGTGCGGGCTCGCTGAACGGAAAGCGTGATTGGAGCGCTTCGAGCTGCTTGATCGCCTCTGCGTAGCTCGAATTCTTCATGGCTTTCTGCGCACGCGCGTAGATCACTTCGGGGCCGGATTTGGCATCTTCAGCGCGGTGGCTGCGGCAGCCGGCAGCCAGCACGCTCAAGCCAACGGCTAAGAGCAGTATGCGGCTCGGACGGACAAGATCACGCAGTCTCACAGGCGATTCCTTACAATGGGTGGGTCCCGAAAGCGCGGCAGTATACCCGATGCCTCGCCGCGGGAACCTGAGCCGCACAGGCTCCTGACTTCGAGTGCCCTATGAATGCAGAGTTCCAAGTCATCGATCTCACGATTCCGCCGGAGTTGGCCGGTCAGCGGCTGGATAGCGCGCTGGCGCGGCTGATGCCGGAGCATTCGCGCACTCGGATCAAGGGTTGGATCGAGGGCGGTGCGGTCAAATTAGACCGGGTGGCTTGCAAACCGCGAGATATCGTGGAGGCGGGATCCCGCGTCCGTGTGCAAATGACGCTGGGCGAGGCAGCGCAACCCGAAGTACAGCCAGAGGCGATTGCACTACGGCTGGTCCACGAAGATGCCGACGTCTTGGTGATCGACAAACCCGCTGGATTGGTGGTGCATCCGGGGGCCGGGAATCCGCGGCATACCTTGCAAAATGCCTTGCTGGGGCTTGATCCCACGCTCGCGGCGCTGCCGCGCGCGGGATTGATTCACCGGCTCGACAAGGATACCAGCGGCCTGTTGGTGGTGGCCCGCACGCCGGAGGCGCAAACCTCGCTTAGCCGGCAGCTCGAGGCCCGAACCATGGGGCGCGAATATGTTGCCGTATGCGTGGGCGTCATGACCGGCGGCGGAACCATCGACGAGCCCATCGGGCGTCATCGCGGCGACCGGTTGCGGATGGCCATTCGCGTATCCGGCCGTCCGGCCGTCACGCACTATCGCGTGCTGGAGCGCTTCCGCGCTCACACCTACCTGAGTGTGAAATTGGAAACCGGCCGTACTCACCAGATCCGCCTGCATCTGTCGCACATCAAGTACCCCATCGTCGGCGATCCGGTGTATGGCGGTCGATTTGGGCTGCCGCGCGGCGCGACCTTACGCCTCATCGACACCCTGCGCGGGTTCAAGCGCCAGGCCTTGCATGCCGCCACGCTGGGATTCGAGCACCCGCGCTCGGGGGAGCGTTTGACTCTCCAGAGCCCCGTGCCGCCGGACTTTGCGCAACTGCTCGGCGTGTTGCGCGTGGATGCGCGGGACGCTGCACAGGTTGCCGGGCTTCCCCGAGGGCGCAAATCGGGGCGTGCGCGGTGAGTGTTTCTTGGCTCGAGCCGGAATGGCCGGCACCTCCCGGGGTGCGGGCGCTGTCGACTTTTCGGAGCGGCGGGGTGAGTACGGCGCGCTATGCGTCGCTCAACTTGGGTGATCATGTGGGGGATTCGCTTCAGGCGGTGGGGGAGAATCGACGGCGCCTGAAGGCGGCGGCGGGGTTGGCGGCGGAGCCTGCGTGGCTGACGCAGGTGCATGGCACGAATGTGGTCGATCTGGATGCCGCAAGGACGAGACCTGTGGGTCAGGCCGATCACGATGCCGCAGCGGCGGGAACTGTGTTTCCGGCCGAACTCGGCGCCTCGGAGCCCTTGGGCCCGGCGGATGCGGCGTTCACCCGGCGGCGGGGGCGGGTGTGCGCGATCCTGACGGCGGACTGCTTGCCCATTATGTTGGCGGCGGACTCGGGGGACCTGATCGCCGCGGCGCATGCCGGCTGGCGGGGACTAGCCGGCGGGGTGATCGAGGCCACGGTGGAGGCGCTGCAGGTTGCGCCGGAGCGGCTCGTGGCGTGGCTGGGGCCTGCCATTGGACCCGAGCACTT
>DASWEO010000021.1:0-11374 GCA_036394715.1 Steroidobacteraceae bacterium | reverse complement strand
GGCGAGCCCGATCAATCCGGGGATGCCCAACAGCGTCGACGGCGCAAAGCCCAAACATAAGGCCAGAACCAGATCGCCGTTCGATATCGGCGCGAGCGAATCACCGTCGGGCGATGCGACGAGCGGGTCCGGCGATGCGATGAGCGATACCGCCAAGGCGCGGCTTGCGGCATGTCCGCAGATCATGATCAATCCCAGCGCGACGTTGGCGGGCACGGCGAAAGGAAGGCTGGCTGCCGACAGTGCCATCAACGTGCTGTACTTGAGCAGAAGAGCGAACACGAAACCGGCCGTGCCGAAGCCGCGCATAGGGTCCGCGCCCGTGTTCTCGTAGGCTCCGCCGGGCATCACTTCGGTCGCCAGCAAGCACAGGACCACGGCAATGCTGGTTGGCCAGAGCTGCGCCCCGAGCCAGTAGACGGCGCCCCCCACCGCGCCGATCACGACGCCCAACAGCGGCGAGAATCGCGGCGCCGAGACCCAGGGGCGCCGTTGCGTGCTCATGCGCGTTTGCGCAACGTAGGTGAGGCCAGCGTGGACCGCAAATAATGCCCGGTGTAGGACGCCTTGTTCGCCGCGATTTGTTCCGGCGTCCCGAGGGCGATGATCCGACCTCCGCCATCGCCGCCTTCCGGTCCTAAATCCATCACCCAATCCGCCGTCTTGATCACATCGAGATTGTGCTCGATCACGATGACCGTGTTGCCTTCATCACGCAGGCGCTGCAGCACGACGAGCAGCTGCGCGATATCGGCGAAATGCAGTCCGGTGGTCGGCTCATCCAGAATGTACAGCGTGCGTCCCGTTGCCCGCTTCGAGAGTTCCTTCGCGAGCTTGACGCGCTGCGCTTCGCCGCCCGACAGCGTGGTCGCGCTTTGTCCCAAGCGAACGTACGACAGCCCCACGTCGAGCAGGGTTTGCAGTTTCGGCTGCACGGTCGGCACGGCGGAAAAGAACGGCAGCGCGTCCTCGACCGTGAGGTCGAGAATTTCCTGGATGTTTTTGCCCTTGAAGCGGATTTCCAAGGTCTCGCGGTTGTAGCGCCTGCCCTTGCAGACATCGCAGGGCACGTAAACGTCGGCGAGAAAATGCATTTCCACTTTGATCACGCCGTCGCCCTGACAGGCTTCGCAGCGTCCGCCCTTGACGTTGAAGCTGAATCGTCCCGCTTCATATCCCCGCGCCCGCGATTCCGGGACGGAGGCGAAGATCTCCCGAATCGGCGCGAACAGCCCCGTGTACGTGGCCGGGTTGGAGCGGGGCGTACGGCCGATCGGACTCTGGTCGATCTCGATCACCCGGTCGATGTAGTCGAGGCCTTCGATGCGGTCGAAGTGCGCGGTTCCGGCCGAGGCATGGTTGAGCTGCGTCGCCACCGCCCGAAACAGGGTGTCGTTGACCAAGGTCGATTTACCCGATCCCGAAACCCCGGTGACGCAGGTCAGCAACCCCAACGGAAATTCCGCCGTGACGTTCTTCAGATTGTTGGCCGTCGCGCCGACCACCCGGAGCATGCGCTTCGGGTCCGGCGCACGCCGCTTCGCCGGAATCTCGATGCGGCGACGGCCGCTCAAATACTGTCCCGTGATCGACTCGGGATGCGCGGCGACCTCGTCAGCCGTACCCTGCGCCACGACCCGGCCGCCATGCACGCCCGCGCCTACACCTAAGTCCACGACGTGGTCGGCTTGACGGATTGCGTCCTCGTCGTGTTCGACCACGATGACCGTGTTGCCCAGATCGCGCAGATTGACGAGCGTGTCGAGCAGACGCTGGTTGTCGCGTTGATGCAGTCCGATCGACGGCTCATCGAGAATGTACATGACGCCGACCAGCCCTGAGCCGATTTGGCTCGCGAGGCGAATGCGCTGCGCCTCTCCGCCGGACAAAGTATCGGCACTGCGGTTCAATGTGAGGTAGCCAAGGCCGACATTGCCTAGAAACCCCAGACGGTCGCCGATTTCCTTGACGATCTTGACTGCGATTTCCCCGCGCCAGCCCAGCAGTTTGAGTTTGCCGAAGAACTGCAGGGCGTGGTCCACCGACAATGAGGACACTTCGGGGACGCTTTTGCCGTCGACGAAAACGTTTCGCGCGGCCCGATTGAGCCGGGTTCCCAGGCACTCGGGACAGGGGCGCGACGAACGATACTTCGCCAGCTCTTCGCGCACCGTCGCCGATTCCGTCTCTTTGTGGCGGCGTTCCAGATTCCTGACGATACCCTCGAAGGTGTGTTTCCGCTTGACCGTGCCGCCTTTGCCGTCGAGGTACTTGAATTCGATCTCGACATCGTCGCTGCCGAACAGCACCAGGTCCTTTATCTTTTGCGGCAGGCTTTCGAAGGGAGCCTCGATGTCGAACTTGGTATGCCGCGCCAGGGATTGAATCAGCTGAAAGTAATAGGCGTTGCGCCGGTCCCAACCGCGTACCGCGCCGCCGGCGAGCGACAAATGCGGATTCGCGACGATCTTCTCCGGATCGAAAAAGTCCTGGGTGCCGAGACCGTCGCACGCCGGACAAGCCCCCGTCGGACTGTTGAAGGAGAACAGGCGCGGTTCGAGTTCGCTCAGGGAATAGTTGCAGATGGGGCATGCGAATTTATCGGAGAACACGAGCTCGGCGCGTTCCGGCCCGTCCATGTAGGCAATGCGCGCCACGCCCTGACCCAACCGCAAAGCGGTCTCAAAGGACTCGGCGAGGCGCTGGCCCAGGTCGGGCCGCACTTTGAAGCGATCGACGATCGCTTCAACGGTGTGCTTGCGGCGCACATCGAGTTTGGGCGCTTGATCGAGCTCCACAACCTGGCCGTCGATGCGCGCGCGCACGAAGCCGCCCGCCTGCAATTCCTCGATGAGTTCGGCATGCTCGCCCTTACGCTCTGCAACGGCGGGCGCCAGCAACATCAGGGCAGTCCCTTCCGGATGTTGGAGAACGGCATCGACCATTTGACTCACGGTTTGGGCGGCGAGGTCGATGTGGTGATCCGGACAGCGCGGCGTACCGGCACGGGCGTACAGCAGGCGCAGGTAGTCATAGATCTCGGTGACCGTTCCCACCGTGGAGCGCGGGTTGTGCGAGGTCGATTTTTGCTCGATCGAAATCGCGGGCGACAAGCCCTCGATGGTGTCGATATCCGGCTTCTCCATCATCGAGAGGAATTGCCGGGCGTACGTCGACAGCGATTCGACATAGCGCCGCTGACCCTCGGCATAGATGGTGTCGAAGGCGAGCGAGGACTTGCCGGAACCCGAAAGGCCGGTCAATACGATCAATCGATCTCGCGGCAAGTCGAGATCGATATTTTTCAGGTTATGGGTCCGGGCACCCCGGATGCGGATATTTTGCATGTAACCGACTACTATACCCGTGGCGTCAAGTGCGGGTAGAACGCGCCCAACGGGTGGGATTTGGCGGCTCGGCATCGGCCGATTTCGGTGAATATCTGCATGAGCGCATGGGACAAGCCGGGTATTGGGGTAGGTCCCTGCGTGTACAATGGTCGCCATCAAATTGTTTCCGGGGGATAGACAATGGCGCGCGGCGTAAACAAGGTCATTTTGGTGGGCAATCTCGGCGCAGACCCGGAAACCCGTTCCATGCCGAGTGGGATGACGGTGACGAACATCAGAATCGCCACCAGCGAGTCGTGGAAAGACAAGGCCTCCGGGGCGCAGCAGGAGCGCACCGAGTGGCACAGCATCGCGCTGTTCGGGCGATTGGGCGAAATCGCCGCAGAATACCTGCGCAAGGGTTCGCAGGTGTTCGTCGAGGGCAAATTGCGCACTCGAAAATGGCAAGATAAGCAGGGAAATGATCGGTTTACCACTGAGATCATCGCCGACAATATGCAAATGCTGGGCGGCCGTGCCGGCGGGGCCGGCGCAATGAGCGGCGGCGCCGAGCGCGGCACGGGAAGCGCGGCAGCGCCGCGGGACGATTACGACCAGTCCTCGGCGCCGGCGCCCGCGGGCGGAAAAGAGGACTTCGACGACGATATCCCCTTCTAGCGCCCGACGCGTGCGTCTACGGAAATACTTGGGTGCAGGGGCGGGCTGGCCTCTGCTGCGAGAAGGTAGATCAAGGGAGTACCAGACATGCAGACACAGGCCCCTACGCCCTCGGGTTCCGTGCCGGTCAAGGATGGCCAGGGCGTTAGAACGACGTTGGGAACCTGGGTAAAGGCCATCTGCCGCGCCTTGGAGGCTGCCGGATGCGACAGTGCGGCTTTGCTCGCCGAGGCCGGCCTCGATCTTAGGTATCTCGATGGTCCCAATGCCCGCGCTCCGTTGACCCACACGGAGCGCCTTTGGAAGCTTGCCGTGGCGGCGACCGGCGACCCGGCTTTCGGGATCAAGGTGGCGAGCCACATCAAACAGACGACCTTCCATGCGCTCAGCTACGGCCTCTCTGCCAGTTCGACCCTCAAGGAAGCCTTCGAACGCGTGCAGCGCTATTGTCACGTGGCGAGCGACGCCATCGAGTACGAATTCTGGCGCAGCGGTTCGGAGTATTACTTCGTGATCGAGCCCGCCGCCGGGGTCGCCGACGAGTCGGTCGACGCCTTGGTCGCCGCATACCTCAGGATGTGCCGCTCCCTGATAGGGCACGACTATTCGCCTCTGCGCATCGAGTTTCGCCGCGCACGCCCCGCCCGAATCGACGACTTCCAGAGCTTGCTGCGCGCCCCGCTGCAATTCGGCGCCGCGCGGACCCGATTGGTGTTCGACCGCGACGCCATCGAGCGACCGCTGGAAGGCGGCAATCCGGAGTTGGCGCGCCATAATGACGCGATCGCGCTTCAATACCTGTCGCAGATCGAACGTGACAACATTCAGTGGCGGGTTCGCGAGGTGCTGACCCAGCGGCTGGCCCACGGCGAGCCGTCCCAGGACGATGTCGCAGAGCTTCTCAACATGAGCGCCCGTACGCTGCAGCGAAAGCTGGGCGATTGCGGCATAACCTACCGGGAGATACTGGACGAGACCCGCCGGGTTCTAGCCCTCGCCTACCTCTGCGCGCCGAGGCACACGGTCAGCGACGTGACGTACCTGCTGGGGTTCTCCGCCGGCAGTTCCTTTACGCGCGCATTCCGCCGCTGGACCGGACGGTCGCCGTCCGACTGGCGCGCAGGCGCAGGGGCGATCACGGCAGACTCCCCGGCGAATTCGACTCCCCGCGCCTGAGCCCGTCCGGCTCCCAGGCGCTGCGGGCAGGCGTTCAGCGGGCTGTGCCCAAGGACGTTTCCAGATCGTTGGCGAGTGCGATGAGCCGCGGCCGAACCTGGCCCAATAGGAACTCCTTCGACACCATGTACGCCGGCGCGCCGCAGTTGATCGCCATCGGCGGCAGGCCGCCGCCCGGCATCACGGGCACTGCGATCGCGTTGACGTCCTTCTGCCAATCACCAAAAGAACAACACACCCCCAGTTCACGGATGTCGCGCATCGCCTGGGCGACGCCGCGATGCAGCTCGGGCTGATCGCTCACGTCGGCCGGCTCGCAGGATCGCTCAAGGATGTCGTTCCGCTCGCGCTCCGATACCGCGGTCAGATACGCCCTGCCCATGGCGGTGGTGGCGATCGGAATTCGCGCACCGATGTCGAGACTCAGCGTGATTGCCGCCGAACCGCGAACCGCATCGATATAAATCATCGAGAGCCGATCGCGGCTGCCAAGGCTGACCAAGCACTGGCCGAACTCAGCCAACTCCTGCATCAGCGGATGCGCGAGCTTGCGGATGTCCAGTTTCGACAGCATGGCGCTGGCCAAGCTCAAGGTAGCGGTGCCGAGACTGTACTTGGCGCTTTCCTCGACGTAGATCAGATATCCAAGACTGGTGAGGGTGTGCGTGAGCCGCGACACCGTGGATTTGGCCAGGCCGCAGCGCTTGCTGAGCTCCTGATTGCCGAGCATGCGATCGCCGTGGCGAAAGCTGGCCAGCACCTCGAGTCCGCGCGCCAGCGCGGTCACGAAATGACGGTCCGTTTTGGTGACCAGCGGTTCGACAATAGCCGCCTTCGGCGAGGGCTTCGTTCGCCTGGCGGGCTGGGCTCTTTGGGGTTTATTCATTGACAAGCTCCGGCGTGCGGGCATAATTTTGCACTAATTCGGAATTAAATTCTGTACTGCAGAACAAGAGGCGACCAAGACTATGATTCCCGGCAGCGACCATGCGCCTTGAATTTACCGACGAAGAGCAGTCGTTCCGGGAAGAGGTCCGCAGCTTCCTGCGGGAACAGCTTTCCCCGGACATCAGCGCCAAGGTGCTGAACGGCTACGAGCTTGGCCGGGACGACTACTTGCTTTGGCAGCGTCGCCTGCACCAGCGCGGCTGGGGCGGGATGGGGTGGCCGGTGGAATTCGGCGGGACGGGCTGGAACTCGGTCCAGCAATACATTTTCGAGGAAGAGTCGGCGCTGGCGGGCGGCCCCCGCCTGATCCCTTTCGGCACCAAGATGGTGGCGCCGGTCATCATGGCCTTCGGCAGCGCCGCCCAGCAACAGCGATTCCTGCCGAAGATCAGTGCCGGAGAGGAGTGGTGGTGTCAGGGTTACTCGGAGCCGGGCGCGGGCTCGGATCTGGCCTCATTGAAGACGCGTGCCGTGCGCGACGGGGATGACTACGTCGTCAATGGCCAGAAAACCTGGAATACGCTCGGTCAATACGCCGATTGGATCTTTTGTCTGGTGCGCACCGATCCGCAAGCCAAGCAGCAATCCGGCATTACCTTTTTGCTGATCGACATGAAGAGTCCCGGCATCACCGTCCGTCCCATCATGCTGCTGGACGGAGGCCACGAGGTGAACGAGGTGTGGTTCGAGAACGTGCGCGTGCCGATCGAAAACCGCATCGGCGAAGAGAACCGCGGCTGGACCTATGCCAAGTTTCTGCTCGGCCACGAGCGCACCAATATTGCCGGCATCGGCATCGCCAAGCGCGAGCTCGCGCGGCTCAAGAGCATCGCGGCGCGCGAGCGCCGGCACGGACGGCCGCTGATCGAGGATCCTTTGTTCGCCGCCCAGATCGCACAGGCCGAAGTCGACTTGTGGGCCTTGGAGATCACCAATCTGCGCGTGCTGTCCGCGGAGCGCCGCTCTCCGGCAGCGGGGCCCGAGGCGTCGATTCTCAAGATCAAAGGCACCGAGATACACCAGAGCATTTCCGAACTTCTAATGCGCGCCGTCGGACCGTATGCACTGCCGTTTCGGCGCGAAGCGATGGAAGCGGGCTGGCAGTTCGACCCCACGCGCGAGCCGCCGGGACCGCGTTACGCGTCGACACTGGCCGCCGCGTACTTCAATCAGCGCAAGCTGTCGATTTTCGGCGGCACCAACGAAATCCAGAAGAACATCATCTCCAAGATGATCGTCGGTCTATAGGAGATTTTTTTGAACTTCGAATTCAGCGACGAACAGCGGCAGCTGCACGATGCAGTAGAACGCTACTTGACCGAGCAATATAGCTTTGACCGCTATCAGTCCATCAACCGATCGGCTGCGGGATGGGATCCCTCGATCTGGCGCGGCCTCGCGGAATTAGGGGTGCTGGCCATCACCGTGCCGGCGGCGCAGGGAGGGCTTGGGTTTGGGCCGTTGGAAACGCTGGCCATGATGGGGGACTGCGGCCGTAGCTTGCTGCTCGAGCCCGTGCTGAGCAGCGCCGTGATCGCGACCGCCGTATTGCGCGCATTCGCAGGCTACGCGCCGGCCGCCCAACTGCTGGCCGGCATGGCCACGGGCGAGAAGATTGCGGTGCTCGCACATTTCGAGAGCGATGCGCGCTTTGAAAGCCAATGGGTGACCACGCGCGCGCGGCGCATCGGCGACGGCTATCGGCTCGACGGACACAAGGGTGTGGTGATGCATGCCGGCGCGGCCGACACCCTGCTGGTCTCGGCGCGTGTCGCCGGGGAGGCGGGCGACGCCCAAGGCGTGTCGTTATTTCTCGTGCCGCGCGCGGCGCCCGGCGTGGTGTTGGACGCCTATCCCACCGTCGACGGCCAGCGGGCCGCGGATGTTTACCTGCAGAACGTCGAATTGCCGGCCGGCAGCCGCTTGGGGCCTGAGGGCAAAGCGCTGGCCGCCGTCGACGCCGCCCTCGACATCGGTCTCGCGGCGCTGTGCGCCGACGCGGTGGGGGTCATGCAGGCATTGGTCGACGCCACCGTCGAGTACCTGCGCGTGCGCCAGCAATTCGGCCAACCCATCGGCCGTTTCCAGGCGTTACAGCATCGCGTCGCCGAGATGCTGATTCATCTCGAGCAGGCACGCTCGATGAGTTATCTCGCCGCCATGCGCTGCACCGACGACAATGTCGGCGAGCGCCGGCGGGCGTTGTCGGCGGCCAAGGCCGTGATCGGTCAGGCCGGCCGATTCGTCGGGCAGCAAGCGGTGCAGCTGCACGGCGGCATGGGAATGACCGACGAGTTGAAAGTCAGTCATTGGTTCAAGCGGCTCACCGCCGCTCAATTGATGTTCGGCGACAGCGACACCCATTTACAGCGTTACGCGGCGCTCACACGCGCGTGAACGGCAGCGCATGAACGCGCTTGCCGGTCGCGGCGAATATGGCGTTGGCCACGGCCGGGCCCAAGGGCGCCACGCCCGGCTCACCGACACCGGTGGGCGGCTCCGTCGACGGCACGATATGCACTTCCACCTTCGGCATTTCGTTCATCCGCAACACCCGATAACCATTGAAATTATCCTGCTCGATGCGGCCATCCTTCAGCGTGATCGCGCCGTATAGAACCGCACCGAGGCCGAAGCCGATGCCGCCTTCCATCTGGGCGGCGATGATGTCGGGATTGATGGGCGTGCCGCAATCGACTGCGCAGACCACTCGATCGACCTTGATCTGCCCATCCTTGCCGACGCTGACCTCGGCGACCTGAGCGACGAAGGTTTTGAACGCTTCGGCAACCGCAATGCCGCGGCCCTTGCCCGGGGGCAGGGGAGTGCTCCAGCCCGCCTTATCGGCCGCGAGCTCGAGTACCGCCTTCATGCGCGGATGCTGATCGAGCAGCTTGTGCCGGAACGTGAAAGGGTCCTGGCCTGCTGCATGCGCCGCCTCATCGATGAAGGCTTCCACGGCAAAGGTCGTGTGCGAGCTGCCGACCACGCGCCACCACAAAACCGGCACGCCGGTCTTGGTCGTCGACAGATCGACCGCGATGTTCGGGATGGCGTACGCGATGTTCGCCGCGCCTTCGACCGACGTTCCATCGATACCGTCCTTGATCAGCCCGGAAAACGGGGTATCGGCGACGATGGACTGACCGACGATGACGTGCCGCCAGCCGGTGAGCCGGCCCTCGGCATTCAGGCCCGCCTCGAGTTTGTGAAAGTACATCGGCCGATACAGGCCGCCATGGATGTCGTCCTCACGCGTCCACTGCAGCTTGATCGGCGTGCCGTCGGCGCCGAACGCCTTGGCGATGGACACGGCTTCGACGATGTAATCGGAACCCGGGTTGGCGCGCCGGCCGAAGCTGCCGCCGGCGTAGAGCGTGTGAATGCTTACTTGCTGCGGATCCAACCCCGCCGTGCGCGCGGCGTTCGCCTGATCGATCGTTTGGAATTGGTCTCCCGCCCAGATCTCGCAGCTGTTGGCGCTGAGCTTGATGACCGCATCGAGCGGTTCCATCGGCGCGTGCGCCAAGTACGGGAACTCGTAGCTGGCCGATAACTTGCGGGCCGCGCTCTGGATGGCCTTCGCGGCATCGCCTTCCTTGCGCGCGGAGAGAGCGGGCTGGTCGGCGAGCCGCCGGTACTCCTCCATGATGGCGGACGAGCTGCGCTTTTCGGCCTTGGAATCATCCCACTCGATCTGCAGCGCATCCCGCCCCTGCTTGGCGGCCCAGAAGCTTTTCGCCACCACGGCGACACCGCGCGGCACCGCTACCACTTTGACGACGCCGGGGACGGCGCCGGCCGCAGCTGCATCGAAGGATTTGACGGTCGCGCCGAACTGAGGCGGCCGCTTCAAGAGCGCCACGAGCATGCCGGGCAACATCACATCGAGCGTGAACTGTGCGGTGCCGTCGGACTTCGCCGAGGCATCGACGCGCGGCGCATGGTGGCCGATCAACTTGAAATCTTTGGGATCCTTGAGAATTACGGCCTCCGGTACCGGCAGGGTTGCCGCAGTTGCGACCAATGCGCCGAACTTCGCCTGCCGCTTGCTGCCGGCGTGGTATACGGTTCCCTGCTCCACGGTCAGCTCGGCGAGGGGAACTTTCCATTGCTTGGCTGCGGCGGTGAGCAGCATCACGCGCGCCTTGCCGCCGGCCTCGCGCAGCTGCATCCACGAATTGGCCATGGCCGAACTGCCGCCGGTTCCCTGTAACTTGCCGAAGGCCAGATTGGCATAGCGCGCCGCATCGGCGGGTGCGCTTTCGACCCGGACCTGCGCCCAGTCGGCATCGAGTTCCTCGGCGACGACAGTGGCAATGCCGGTGTACGCGCCCTGACCCATTTCGACGTGCTTGGCGATCACGGTCACGCTGTTGTCGGAACCGATGCGGAGAAACGCATTGGGAGCGAAGGAGGCGCCGGCAGACGGCGCAACGGGACCGGCGAACGCACGGCGTGCCGTCCCGGCCCATTCGAATCCGATGGTGAGCGCCACAGCGCCGACGGTGCCGGCGCTCTTGAGGAATTCGCGGCGCGTCGACCGTGGTGCTGCTTGGGGTTGGGTGGTCATTGGCTCATACCTTGATGGTGTCGGCGGCGGCATGGATCGCGGCGCGAATGCGCGAGTAGGTGGCGCAACGGCAGATGTTGCCGCTCATCGCGCTGTCGATGTCGGCATCGCTCGGCGCAGAATTCGATTCGAGCAGAGCCGTCGCGGACATGATTTGACCCGATTGGCAGTAGCCGCATTGGGGCACTTGTAGTTTGACCCACGCTGCCTGCACTGCCTTGGCAGGCTTTCCGGCCAAGCCCTCGATGGTCGTGACCTTGCGGCCGGCCACGGTCGACAGCGGTGTAACGCAGGAGCGAATCGCTTTGCCGTCGAGATGAACCGTACATGCGCCGCAGAGCGCCATTCCGCAGCCAAACTTGGTTCCGGTCAGGCCGGCGACTTCGCGCACCGCCCACAGCAAGGGCATGTTGGGGTCGGCATCCAGCGTGGTGGACTTGCCATTGAGAGAGAATGACGTGGACATGGATGACTCCGTTTCGTCCGGATTTGCCGGCGATCGATTCTACAAATTTAGTGCGCGATTGGGTGGTTCATTTTAGCAGGAACATTTCCCGAAGCTCTTCTGTCATCACCGCCCGCAAGCCGCTGTCAGACGAACACTGCAAAACGTGTCGGAGCGAGGGAATATGCGTCCGGACGCGCGGGCTCAGTCGTCGATGAGGGTCTC
>DASWEO010000020.1:0-5958 GCA_036394715.1 Steroidobacteraceae bacterium | reverse complement strand
GCGCCATGCGGCGCGACGGCCGGGACTGCACGCAATGTCATGTCGGGGGCTCGCACGACATCTGGCGCAAAGCGCCCATGTTCGCCGGCATCGACGTCTCTCGGGTCACGCAGCTCCCGCCGACGAGCCTGGCGGGAAACTTTCTCGAACGCCTGCGCAAATTGGTGACCGTAAAGCTTCTGGTCAAGGGCATCGTAACGGCGGAGGATGCGACGCAGGCGATGCGGGCAGGCGTCGACGGGATCGTGGTGTCCAATCACGGCGGGCGACAAGAGGAGACGCTGCGTTCGACCATCGAGTGCCTTCCGGAAATCGTGGCCGCAGTGGGCGGGCGCATACCCGTGTTGATCGACGGCGGCATTCGACGCGGTACGGACATCTTCAAGGCGCTGGCATTGGGGGCGACGGCCGTCGGCATCGGGCGCCCGCAGGCCTGGGGTCTCGCCGCCTTCGGCCAGGCCGGCGTCGAGGCCGTCAGCGACATATTGACGCGCGAGCTCCGCACCATCATGCGCCAGGCCGGGACGCCTGACCTCAAGTCCATCGACAAGAATCGCCTGGCGTGGTCAAAATTCTAGGTAGATGCGGAACACAGATCATGATCTCGCGCGGCTCGCCGCCCGCGTCGGCCGCCACTTGTTGGAGGGCGGGCGCGGCGTGGCGACGGCGGAGTCGTGCACCGGGGGTTGGATCGCCAAGGCCCTGACCGATATCGCCGGGAGCTCGCAGTGGTTCGTCGAGGGCTTCGTCACTTACAGCAACGAGGCCAAGGTCCGGAGGCTCGGGGTGCCGCGTTCCGTGCTCCAGACCCAAGGTGCCGTGAGCGAAGCCGCCGTACGGGCGATGGCGGCGGGCGCGCTCGAGCGCACGGGCGCGCATCTCGCGGTGGCGGTGACCGGCATCGCGGGTCCCGGCGGCGCGGTGCCCGGCAAGCCGGTGGGAACCGTTTGGCTCGGCTGGGCGGAGCGCCGCGGCCGCAAGGTACACGTTGACGCAGAGCTCAAACACTTCCGCGGCGACCGCGAAGCAGTGCGACGCAAAACCGTGCGAGCGGCGCTCGAGGGGCTGCTCGAGGTTTGAGCGGCACGGGGAGATTCCGACGTGAGGCTGTTCTTTGCGCTGTGGCCCGATGTCGACACGCGAGCGCAGATCGCAAACGCCGCCGCGGCTCTTCGCTTGGCCGGCGATGCGAAGCGCGTGCCGCGCGAGAACTATCATGTGACGCTGGCGTTTGTCGGCGAAGTCGCGACGTCCCGGCTCGCCGTGCTGCAGCAGATCGGACGCGGTCAGCGGGCCGCCGGTTGCACGATTACATTCAACGCGTATGACTACTGGCCGCGCCACCAAGTCGCAGTAGCCATGGCGCGGGAGGCGCCGGCGGCGTTGACCTTGCTGTGGACACAGTTGCACCGGGATCTGGCGCTCCATCAGGCAGCCCTGAACCTCAAGCGCCCGCACTCGCCGCTGCGCACGCATATCACGCTCGCGAGGAAGGTCGCGCAAGCCCCTGTGCTGCAAGCAATGTCGCCGTTCCACTGGAATGCGCGATCATTCAGTCTGATTCGTTCCGATACCAGCGGCGCGCACTCGGTCTATACAGTAGTCGACACCTGGCAACTACTGTATGAATGATCGAGATCATAGAAATCTCTGTCATTTCGACGCATATGAGATGAGCGCCGCGCGCTATATATGAAATAATAGCGCCACACTTTGTTGAGGACTCCCCATGGAAGAGAATCGTAAGAAGGCTCTGGCAGCGGCGCTGAGCCAGATAGAAAAACAGTTCGGCAAAGGCTCGGTCATGCGCTTGGGCGATGCCGGCGCCACGTACGAGGTGGAGTCCATCCCCACGGGTTCCTTGGGACTCGATATAGCGCTCGGCGTGGGCGGCATTCCGCGCGGCCGCGTCATCGAAATTTTCGGGCCGGAGTCGTCGGGTAAAACCACACTGACGCTGGCCATCATCGCCTCGGCGCAGAGTAACGGCGGCACGGCGGCATTCGTCGATGCCGAGCATGCGCTCGATCCGGTGTACGCGGAGAAGCTCGGTGTCAAAGTCAACGACTTGCTGGTCTCGCAACCCGATACCGGCGAACAGGCGTTGGAAATCACCGACATGCTGGTGCGGTCCGGCGCAGTGGATGTGGTGGTGGTCGACTCGGTCGCCGCGCTCACGCCGAAGGCGGAAATTGAAGGCGAGATGGGCGATCAGCACATGGGCTTGCAGGCGCGGCTCATGTCGCAGGCACTGCGCAAGCTGACCGGCAACATCAAGCGATCGAATACCATCGTGATTTTCATCAATCAAATCCGCATGAAAATCGGTGTCATGTTCGGCAATCCCGAGACCACCACCGGCGGCAACGCCCTGAAATTTTATTCCTCGGTACGCATGGACATTCGGCGCATCGGGGCGATCAAGAACGGCGAGGAAGTGGTCGGATCGATGACCCGGGTCAAGGTGGTCAAGAACAAGGTGGCGCCGCCGTTCCGCGAAACCGAATTCGAAATCATGTACGGCACCGGGATTTCCAAGGAAGGCGAGCTCATCGAGATCGGTGTTCTGCATAATCTTGTCGAGAAATCCGGCTCCTGGTACAGCTACAAGGGCGAGCGCATTGGACAGGGCAAGGACAATGCCCGCACGTTCTTGCAGCAGCATCCCGAGATTGCCAAGGACATCGAAGGGCAGATTCGCGCCAAATTGATTCCGGAAAAGGCAACCATGAACCGGGGCGGCGACATCAAAGAGGCGTAACGCCCTGGGTCGCAAAGCGGTCGAACCACTCGATGCACGCGCGGCTCGCGTGGCGGCGCTCGACGCGCTCGCTCGCCGCGACTACGCGTCCGAGGATTTACGCCGTAAACTGCTCGAGAAAGGGTACGATGCGGTAGTCGTTGCGCCGCTGCTGGATACGCTGCGCGCCGAAAAATTGCTCGATGACCGGCGCTACACCGAGAATTTCGTGGCTTATCATGCGGCGAGGGGCTTGGGACCGCTCCGCGTACGAGCCGATTTGCGCCGCCACGGCTTGGAGGGGACCTTGGTCGAGGAATGTCTCGACGCCTTTCCCGAGTGGATTGTGCACCTGCGACAAGTCCGGCAAAAGAAATTTGGCGCAAAACTGCCGAGCACTTACGCTGACAGGCAGCGCCAGGCGCGATTCCTGGGTTACCGAGGGTTCACGAGCGCTCAAATACGAACGGCCTTAGGCTTATCTTTTGACCTTGATTCAGATACTGAAGAGACATGAAACGCGACGCTAGACTGAAATCGATGACGAGCTCGGAAATCCGGGGAAGCTTCCTGGAATTTTTCCGCAAGAACGGGCATGCGGTGCTGCCCTCCAGTTCGCTCGTGCCCGGAAACGATCCCACGCTGTTGTTCACGAATGCCGGCATGGTTCAGTTCAAAGATTTATTTCTCGGCAAGGAAGTACGCGACTATTCGCGCGCGGCCACGGCGCAGCGCTGCGTGCGCGCCGGCGGCAAGCACAACGACTTGGAAAATGTCGGCTACACCGCGAGGCACCACACATTCTTCGAAATGCTGGGCAATTTCAGCTTCGGCGACTACTTCAAGCGGGAAGCCATACATTTCGCGTGGAACTTCATCACCGGGACTCTTGGGATTCCCAAGGAACGGCTCTGGGTGACGGTGTTCGAGGAGGACGACGAAGCGGAACGCATCTGGACGGAGGAAATCGGCATCGGCCCCGCGCGCTGCACGCGCATGGGCGACAAATCGAATTTCTGGTCCATGGGTGAAACCGGCCCGTGCGGGCCCTGCACTGAGATTTTCTACGATCACGGCGCGGAGATCGCGGGCGGTCCCCCGGGTTCGCCCGAGGAGGAGGGCGACCGCTATGTCGAGATCTGGAACCTGGTGTTCATGCAGTATGACCGCTCGTCCGACGGCGTGCTGGTGCCATTACCCAAGCCCTCGGTGGACACGGGGATGGGATTGGAGCGTGTCGCGGCCGTCATGCAGGGCGTGCACAGCAACTACGACATCGACCTGTTCAAATCGCTGATCCGTTCGGCGGCAGAGGTTACCGGAACTCACGATCTGGAATCGTCGAGCTTGCGGGTGATTGCCGACCATATCCGCGCCTGCACGTTTTTGATCGTTGATGGCGTCGTACCCTCCAACGAAGGGCGCGGCTACGTATTGCGACGCATCATCCGGCGGGCAATTCGCCATGGTTACAAGCTGGGCCAGACCCAGCCCTTTTTCCATAAGCTGGTCGCGAGCGTGGTGCGGGAAATGGGTGGGTACTACACCGAGCTGGTCAGCGGCGAGGCCCGCGCCACCCAAGTCCTCGCACAAGAGGAGATCCGATTTGCCGAAACATTGACCACCGGCATGGCGCTTCTCGATGCGGAAGCCGCGAAATTGACATCCACGGTAATCCCGGGCGAAACCGTGTTCCGGCTATACGATACGTACGGGTTCCCGCTCGATTTGACGGCCGATGTGGCGCGCGAGCGCGGTCTCACGATCGACCAAGCCGGTTTCGATGCTGCGATGGAAGCGCAGCGGGGCCGCGCGCGCGCGGCGAGCAAGTTTGGCGAAGGTTCCCGCGATGCAGTCAAGCTGCCGGGAAAGACGGGCTTTTCGGGCTACCATCGGCTCAACGACAAGGGTGTCGTGACATCGTTGATTTTCGACGGTGCCATAGTTGGTGCACTGCGGCCGGGCCAAGAAGGTCAGGTCGTGCTCGACCACACGCCGTTTTACGCGGAAAGCGGCGGCCAGATCGGCGATGCCGGCGAACTCATCGGCGCTGCGGCGTCCGGTGCGCCGGCTCACTTCACCGTGCGCGACACGCAGAAAATCGGCGCGTCGTATGCGCACGTGGGCGTGCTCGACGCCGGGGAATTGCGTGTGGGCGATGTTGTCGAAGCACGGGTCGACTCAGAGCGCCGAATTTCCATCGCACTCAATCATTCGGCAACGCACTTGCTGCACGCAGCCCTGAGAAAGGTGCTCGGGCCCCATGTCGAGCAAAAGGGTTCGCTGGTCGCCGCCGACCGGTTGCGCTTCGATTTTTCGCACACCCAGGCCACGTCGCCGCAGGAATTGCAGCGCGTCGAGGAACTCGTCAATTCAGCGATCCGCGGCAATGCGCCGGTGGAGACACGGGTGATGGCGCTCGACGAGGCGGTCGCGGCGGGCGCGATGTCGCTATTCGGGGAAAAATATGAGAGCGACGTTCGTGTGCTTTCAATCGGCGATTTTTCGATGGAACTATGCGGCGGTACCCACGTCGAAAGGGCTGGCGATATTGGTTTTTTCAAGATCTTGAGCGAATCGGGTGTTGCAGCCGGAGTCCGTCGTGTGGAGGCGGTCACCGGCAAAACGGCATACGAGTGGGTCGTGCACACCGATCAGGTGTTGCGCGACATTGCTGCAATGCTTCGGGGCAGCCGTGAGGATGTGGACGAGAAGGTCCGCGAACTCGTCGAGCGCTCTCGCAGGCTGGAAAAAGAGGTGCAGCAGCTCAAATCCAAACTCGCGAGCGGCCAGGGTGGCGATTTGACATCTCAGGCCAAGGATGTGGGTGGGATCAAGGTTTTGGCTGCGCAAATCGATGGTGCCGACGCCAAGTCTTTGCGCGATGCGGTCGATCAGCTGAAGGGTAAGCTGGGATCTTCCGTTATCGTGCTGGCGACCGTCCAAGATGGCAAAGTCGTGCTGGTGGCGGGCGTTTCAGCTGATTTGTTGAGTCGAATGAGAGCCGGAGAGATCGCGAGCGCCGTCGCGGCGCAGGTCGGCGGCAAGGGCGGGGGCCGTGCTGATTTTGCGCAGGCCGGAGGAACGCAGCCGGAAAACTTGGGAAGGGCGCTGGCCGGAGTGGAATCCCTGATCCGCAGCCATCTGGCTAATTGAACAGTTTGTTTTTTTCTGTTACGAAGATGCAACAATTGCCCTTCGGATTCTTGTATTCTTGA
>DASWEO010000019.1:0-5102 GCA_036394715.1 Steroidobacteraceae bacterium | reverse complement strand
ACACATGCTCGGATTTCTGATACGCGCAAGCATCGTTGCGCTCGGTTTATGGTTGGCGACCGTTTGGGTCAGCGGCGTCTCGATCGACACCCCGGCCACCTTGATCCTTGCGGGCGTATTGTTGGGAATCGTCAATTCCATCGTGCGGCCCATCGCCATATTGCTGACGCTGCCGATGACCATCATCACTCTCGGTCTGTTCCTGCTGGTGATCAACGCCGGCATGGTGGCGCTGGTGGCGTGGATGCTGCCAGGCATGCACGTGGCGGACTTCTGGTCCGCGTTCTGGACCTCGGTGCTCGTGAGCCTGGTGAGCTTCGTCGGCTCATGGTTCGTGGGCGGCAAGGGCAAGGTCGAAGTCATCGTCAGGCGCCGCTGATCGCACGCGACGGTGTTGCGCGGATTCGGCTGCGGCCGGCTACTGAGTCTTTGGCTCCGCGAGAGTCTTGGGATCGGTGAGACTGCCGCCCGGCAGCGTCAAGATGCTCACGCCGACGATGATGACCACCATCCCGACGAGCTGCGTCCCGGACAAATGCTCGTGCAGAAACTGCCAGCCGAGGAATGAAGCGATCGCGGGATTCACGTAGCCGTAGGTGCCGATCAAGGCCGGAGCGGCATTCAGGCTCAGCCAGCCGTAGGCGGTATACGCCAGGCAGGAACTGAAGAAGGTCAGGTAAAGGAGAGCCATCAAGCCGGAGGTGTTCGGCGCCCAGTGCGCCGCGTCGCCGTGGACCAGCCCTAGGCTGAGCAGCATCAATCCGCCCATGAGCATCTGCAAGCCCATGAACATGAGCGAGCTCAATTCGGTATCGATGCTGCGGTAGTACAAGGTACCCAACGACCATGAGAAGCAGGCGGTCAGCACGCCGGCCTGCGCCAGCAGGCTCTTGGCGCTCAAGGGTTCCTTGGGCAAGAGCATCAGCGCGGCGCCCAGAAATCCGATGACCAATCCCAGGATCGCCGAACGCGTCAGTGGGTGGCCGCGGCGCCCGAACGTGCCGAGACCGGCGATCCAGAACGCCGAAGTGCCGTTGAGCAGCGCCGATTGATTCGACGGAAGATATCGCATGGCCCAGGTATTCAAGCCGTTGCTGACGAACACCATGAAAAAACCCGCGATGATGACGTGGCGCCAATCGATCAGGCGCGAAGGCCACGAGCTGCCGCTCCAGACCCTGGCGATGAGCGCGAGCAGCGTGCCCGCCGTCGCGAAACGAATCCCGGAGAAGAGCGCGGGGGGGAGATTCATGACCGCGAGCTTGGTGAATAGAAAGCTCGAGCCCCACACCAGATAGATGGTGGTCAAGGCCAGCATGAGCTTCGCGGAGTGACGTGGATCGCGCAAAACGTCGAGCGGCCCGAAGACCTTAAGCGGCGCGGCGCGGTGTACCCGCGCGGAAAATCCAGTAGCAGCCTCCGAGCAGCAGCAAAGCCGCCCACCATTTCCCGCCGGGCGCTTCAGAGGCCATGGCGAGGACGGCCGGGTTCTTGCTGATCCAGATGCAGAGGGCAATGAAAATACCCACCAGCGCCTCGCCGGTGATGAGACCCGCGGCGAACAACATGCCGTTCTGCGCGAGTTTCTCCACATCGCCGTTCGGGTTTCGCTTGCGATGCCAGCGGGCGACCAACTCCGCAACGATGCCGCCGGCCAGGATGGGCGTCGACACATCCAAGGGGAGATAGACGCCCACGGCCACGGCCAGCACCGGCGCGCTCCAGCGCGATCCGCGCCGCTTGAGGTAGAGATCAAAAACGATGATCAATGCGCCCAACACTGCGCCGATCGCGATCATGCCGACCGGCAAGGTGCCGCCGAACATGCCTTCCGCGACCGACCTGACCAGGTTGGCCTGCGGCGCCGGCAGGGCCTTGACGCCGGGATGCGAAGGTTCGCCGATGCCGTACGCGAAGAGCAGCACGTTCATCACGGGCGCCATGACCGCCGCGCTCACGATGACTCCGACGCAGAGCATCACCTGTTGACGCCAGGGTGTGGCCCCGACCAGCTGGCCGGCCTTGAGATCCTGCAGGTTGTCGCCGGCCACGGCCGCCGCGTTGCAGACCACGGCGCCGATGAACACCACCGCCACCGCGCCGACCGCGGATTTACCGCCCACCATCAACATGAGAACCAGCGAGGCGAAGAGAATGGTGCAGATCGTAATGCCGGAGACAGGATTGTTGGACGATCCGACCAGTCCCGCCATGTAGCCGCTGACCGATGAAAACAAGAAGCCCGCGATGATCATGATCACGGCCATCGCCAAGGCGACGCCGAGGCTCCCCACCACCAGGTAATACAGCACGAACAGCGGCACGACGAACAGGGCGATGCAGACGAGCACTGCGCTCATCGGTAGATCGCGCTCGGTGTGGGGGATTTCGGCGGCCCCGCGCACACCGACTTTGAGCCCGCTGCGCACGGCGGACCACAGGGAATTGCGCAGCGACCAGAGCGCCCAGAGCGCGCCCGTCAACATGCATCCGACGCCGATGTAGCGTACTTGAGCCCGCCATATCGCGAATGCCGCGTCTTCCGCGTCGAGTCCGATCAGCTTGTGCATCAACACCGGGTCGTGCTCGAAGAAAAAGCTGTTGTACAAGGGAATGGCGAGCCACCAGGAAAACAGGCCGCCGGCCGCTATCAGGATCGCGACGTTCAGCCCGACGATGTAGCCGACTCCGAGCAGCGCCGGGGAGAAGCCATAGCCGAAAAATGCGATGCCGCGCTCGCCGAAGAAACCCTTGACGGTGAACGCCTCGGGCAAGGCGCGCAGACCCGAGGTGATGAGCTTGAACAGGCCGCCGACAATACTCGCCAACGCCAGATATTTCGCGCCAATACCGGGGTTCGCGCCGACCTTGAGCACCTCCGCGGCCGCGATCCCTTCCGGAAACCGCAGCTTCTGTTCGATGATCAGCGTTCGGCGCAGCGGCACCGAAAACAGCACGCCGAGCAGGCCGCCGAGTCCGACTATCGCGAGCGTCCACCAATAATCGAAACTCGTCCAGTGGTGCAGGAGAATGAGCGCCGGCAGGGTGAAGATGGCGCCCGCGGAAATCGAGGTGCCGGCGGAGGCACCGGTCGCCACGATATTGTTCTCGAGAATATTCGAGCGCCCGAACAGCGGCAGCACCGCCATCGAGATGACGGCGGCCGGAATGGCCGTCGCGACCGTGATTCCGGCGAACAAGCCCACGTACGCATTGGCGGAGGCGAGGATGACGGTGAGGATGACGGAAAGAAGGATGGCCTTGAGCGTGAACTGAGGAGCCGGAGCAGTGCTCGGAACCGTTGCCGTGGCTGTGGCTGTTTTCATTGCACGTCACCCATCAGTTTCTTCACGGGCCGGCTGAGGATCAGAAGCACGGCGCCCAAACCCACTGAGAAATAAACGATATGCATGTATTGCCCCGGCATTGCAGCCACGTTGTTCACGTCGAACTCGCCGGCGATCAGTCCGGCAAGCAGATTGCCAAGCGACAGTGAAAGGAACCACATCCCCATCATTTGTCCCACGAAGCGCTTGGGACTCAATTTCGTGTAGTAGCTCAAACCCACGGGACTCAGGCAAAGCTCGCCGAAGGTGTGCAGCAGATAGGTCATGATCAGCCAGTACGGCAATACCTTCGATCCGGACGCGACGATGGCGGCTGCCGCCGCCATGACCAGAAATCCTGAACCCATCAACATGACGCCGAGGGCGAACTTCGACGGCGCCGATGGATTGAGATTGCGCCTCGCCAATGCGATCCACAGCCACGCGAAGAACGGCGCGAAAATGAAAATGTATGCCGAGTTCAGCGATTGATACCAGCCCGTCGGAACGACGAAGTGCAGCCACCCCAGCGTCCGGTCCGTGTAGCGCTCCGCAAACAGATTCAAGCTGGAACCGGCCTGCTCGTAGCCCGACCAGAACAACGCGCTGCCGAGGAACAGCACTACGAGCACCACGCCGCGCCGGCGTTCTTCGGCGCTGAGATCCGCGGCGATGAAGAAATACAAAAAATAGAGGACCGCCATGCCGACGATCGCATAGGTCGCGGCTTGCGCCAAATTGACCGCGTTCACGGGAATCCAGCCGAAGCTCACCGCCGCCAGCACCACGGAGGACAAGGCGATTCCCACCCAAAGGTAAAGCCAGTGCAGCGTCCTATCCGTGCCGCCTCCAGGCGCAGGTGCGATGTAGGCGCCAGCGGTGCCCAGATGCCGCCGCGTCAAATAAAACTGCACCACGCCAATGGCCATGAACAACGCCGCCGCTGCGAATCCGGCGCGAAGGCCGAAGTACACTTGAGCCCAGCCGGTGAGTAGAGGTCCCAAGAATCCGCCGACATTGATTCCGATGTAGAACACCGTAAACCCGGAATCGAGCCGCGCACCGCCTTCCGGATAGAGGTCCGCGACGATGGCACTCACGTTGGGTTTCAGCAGCCCGACGCCGATCACGATCACGACCAGGCCGATATAAAATCCGCGCGGACTCGTGGACATCGCCAGCAGCGCATTGCCCAAAGTAATGGCCAATCCGCCCACGAACACCGCGCGCTGCGCACCGATCAACCGATCCGCGATCCAGCCGCCCGGCAGGGCCGCGAGATACGCCCCCGCGGTGTACAGCCCGTAGACCGCTGTGGCCGTCCTATCGTCGATGCCAAACCCGCCCGTCGAAACCGCGGCGACCAGGAACAGCACCAGCACCGCACGCATGCCGTAGTAGGTGAATCGCTCCCACATCTCCGTGAAGAACAGCGTGGCGAGGCCGCGCGGATGCCCGAAAAAAGTGGGGCTCAAATTCAGGCCCCGGCTTCGCGCTTGAGCGTTTCCGCTTCTTCTTTGGCGCGAGCCGCTATCTTGTCCTTGAGCAATAGTCCGGCCATGATGATCCCTATTTCGTACAGCAAATACATCGGTACCGCCATCGCACTCTGCGACACGGCATCGGGCGGCGTCACGAAGGCGGCAAAGATGAATATCCCGAGTAACACGAAGCCGCGATTTTTCTTGAGTGTCGCGATCCTTACAAATCCGGTCCACACCAATAATACAGTAGCCACCGGAACTTCGAAGGCCAAACCGAAGCAGAGCAGCAGGA
>DASWEO010000018.1:0-19055 GCA_036394715.1 Steroidobacteraceae bacterium | reverse complement strand
AACATTCTCCAAGGACAACATGCGCTTATAGCCGGCTGATGTCCGGATATCAGGCCTTTGTGTCTGCACGGACACATTGTAGCGCCGGGCCCGAAAATCACACATCAAGGGCGAAAAGCCCATCGCTAGGATCGCTGCTCTCCACTCGAGGAACGGCCTCCATGCGAATAGACAGATTGACCATCGGCGCGGCGCTTGCCGCGGCATTGCTGCTCGGCGGCTGCGCGACGCTGCCCCCCGCCAGCAAACCCGATCCTCGCGACCGCTTCGAGCGCGCCAATCGCTCCGTCTACGCCTTCAACAGGGCGGTCGATCGCAAGACGCGCTCATATCTGCTCGAGGGCAAGCCCGCGCGTCCGGGGTCCGAAGAGGCCGACGATGAGCGCCACGACCACCATTGCCGACGAGATGAGGACGAACACGCCGACGCTGCCCGTACGGTCGAGCGTCGCGGCGATGATGTAGCTGGAAAATATGGCGGAAAGGCGGCTGAAGGAATAGACGAACCCGACCCCGCGTGCCCGCACAGGGGTGGGAAACAACTCGCTTTGGTACGTGTGGTACGACAGGGACATCAGAGAGTTGCCGATTGCGACAAAGGCTCCAATCGCGGTGAACACAGCAAAGTTCGAGTGCTGTGTGACGCGCGACATAGCTAAGCCCGCCACGGCGGCCAAAAGAGCGCCCGCAGCCACCATCCATTTACGTTCCAGCTTGTCGGCAAATAAACTGAAGGCCAGCGGGGCAATGGGCGGCACCAATGCAAGCACCGCGGTGTACGCCAAAGACTTGCCTATTTCTATGCCCTGCGACACCAACAGGGTCGGAAGCCAGTTTGAGAAACCAAAATAGCCGATGGTCTGAAAGACGTGAAATCCGATCAGCACGATGGTTCGCCGCCTGTAGGGGGGCGCCCAGAGGGAAATTGCCTTGGCCGCACCCAGCGCCGGTTCGAGGACCGGCGGGACGGCCGGCGGATGTATCGGAGGGACTTGAGACCCTAGGTCGCGGGCCACGTATTGCTCGATCTTCGAGGTGACCAGGTCAGCCTCGACCGCACGGCCATGCGCCTCGAGCCATCGCGGCGATTCCGGCAGCGCTCTGCGGACTTGCCAGACCAGCAATGCGCCCACGGCGGGAACGAATGCGAGCCAACGCCACCCCGCGATTCCAAGATGCGTGCCCGGGATCAGAGCCCAAGCCAGCACCGAGACGAACGGCACTGATAGGAACTGCAGAGAAGCACTGAAGGCAAATGCGCGCCCCCGTACCGTTTTTGGCATGAGTTCTGCGAGGTAACAATCGATTGCGACCAGCTCGAGGCCGACACCCATGCTCGCGACGAACCGGCACAGGTCGATGGCGAACGCGCTGTTCTGCAGGCCCATCACCACCGTCGCCGTTGCATACCATAGCAGCGCGAAGGTGAATATCGTCCGACGGCCCATGCGGTCCGCCACGGCGGCGAACCCCAGTGTTCCCACATAGAGGCCCGCAAAGGTGGCGGCGGCGAACGTTGCCTGGTCGGTGTAGCCAAAGAATCCGGCCGCTCCCCGGTGGAACACCCCGGCGGCGAGAAGCCCGAGACTCAATGGCGCCGTCAGGGCCAGATCGTAGATTTCAAAGAACGCGCCGAAGGACACGAGTCCGACCAGATACCATATGTACCGGGTCGGCGGCAGCCGGTCGAGCCGCGCGCCAATGTCGGGCCATTGAATTGCCGTCATCGAATCTCGATGTCCATCAGGGGGATGAATTGCTGACCACCGTGCATGTCGCCATCGCCGAGATTGCCCTGCACGATCGGCCGGGGAATACTGAATTTGAATGCCCGGGCGTTATCGCATTCGAAGAATAGCACGTGCTTCTCTTCGCACCGGAATAGTTCGGCGAAGCGAGCGATGGTCAGCGCACCGGACTCTTTCGCGCGAAGATAGCTTTCGTCGTCGGGAAACACGATGTCGAACGTCAGAACGAAGGGGCCG
The DNA here is from genome assembly GCA_036394715.1 of Steroidobacteraceae bacterium. Taxonomy (GTDB): domain Bacteria; phylum Pseudomonadota; class Gammaproteobacteria; order Steroidobacterales; family Steroidobacteraceae; genus Bog-1198. The sequence goes on along the minus strand of DASWEO010000018.1, from coordinate 17,070 downwards.
GCGTTCTTGCTGCGAATCAGGCTCGCAAGTTCGGCAAGCTTCATAGCGGCCGTGCTCCCAGCTGAACGAACTCGGTCCTGAACATTTCCATCTTGGTTCGCGGAACCGCGACGTGGTTTAGGTTGAATCGATATACGGCGCCGCGATCGATGTGCGCTGGATTGTGCAGGCACGCGAAGCTCGTCGTCCCGCTCGTCCATTCGGGTGCGCCATGGTGCAGGAACGGTTGACGGGCAAGTTGAGCGGCTTTGGTCGCCAGTTCTTGTGTGGCTGCGGTTGCTTCGACGACGATCCCGACTTCGTGCGGCATCTCGGATGCGTTGGGTTCCATGGCGCCCATCACCGCATTTCGCCCGTAGACGTGGACGGTCAAGGACCAATCCGGCGGATTCAGCTTGAGAATCCGCGCCACCGCGCCGTAGATGTAGGCCCGTACCTCGGCCACCCACTGGTCCAGCCGCCGCAGGATGAACGGGTCCCGGATGCCTCCGATCATGATCGACTGGTACCCGACCAATTCCGCGCCTTCGAGCTTTACCGTGTAGTCACTCGACGGAATGAAGCCGCTGTCGGTGATGCGGACGGAAACATCATCGATGGCGGTGTATTTGGAATGCGTCAAGTCGAGAATGCCGGAACATTCCTTGTGCAAGTAGGGATGCGCGTTTTCGTAGAGGCTGTGCGCGGCTATGCTTTGCGGAGTGCAACGCAGCCCCTCGCCGACCGGCCGCAAAATGACTTCGTGCTCCCGCACTGTCGCCGTGATCACGCCGCCCCGCGGGCCTTCGCATGCCATGGTTCCGCACTCGGTCACTTTGCCCGCGTGCCACGCCAGGCCCGGAGGAAGGCCGCGCAGAGTCGGCAGCGCGGCGAACAACGCGGGATCGCTGCAGCGTCCCGCCAGCACGAAGTCAGCGCCTGCGTCCAACGCCGCCTGCAAAGGCTCGACGCCCATCATGCCGACAATTCGTGCGCTGCGCGAGAACACTGTCTCGTCGATTTCGGGAGCGGGATCGAGCGCGCGGACGCGTCCCTCGCGATACAGGCCGAGGAGGTAGTCGCGATTCTGCTCTGACCGAATGACCGCCGTGCGCAGGGATAGATGATTCTCCTCCGCGATCTCGCGGGCGATGTCGAGAACCCAGTCGACGTGCGGGTCGCCGCCGGCCGTGCCGGCCGAGCCTATCAGCGCCGGAATATTCGCCTTCCTGGTCGCGACGAGGACCCGGGCAAGGTCACGTTTGACCGCTTCGCGGGGAAACGCGGCGCTTCCCGAACCAAGCGCAAAGGGGCCGGCATCGGTGGTTCCGGCGTCGGCGGCGATGAAGTGCGGACGCAAGTCGAGCGACTGCTCGAGCGCCTCTGCGTCGACGCCCACCCCTAAAGCGCCGGTCGCTGCTACATACCGAATCTCGTTCAAGCGAATACTCCTTCGTTCTCACGGTGCAATGATATGTCGGGCGCGGTGCACGAGCCGGGCATCGCGTCGACCCGATCCAGGGGTCAGAATCGTTTCGTCAGGCTGATCCCCACGGTTCTCGGATCGTTCCAGTTGTCGATCGACACGTAGCCTCCCTTGTTGTATTCGGAGAACGTGTCGAAGAAATTGGACAGGTCGGCGTTGTTGATGATCGCCCGCTTGTCCGTGAGATTCTTCGCCCACACGGTCACCTCGGAGCGATCGTTCGTGGACGACCACGTCGCATGCATGTTCAGCACGCCGTGATACGCGCTCTTGGCAAGGATGAAATCCGGCGTGCTGTTGGCGTCGTTGAACTGAATGGCACTGCGGTAAGTAACGTCGGCGCCGATGCGAATCTTGCCGGCGTCGCCCGGAGCCGGAAAGTTCGTTTCTGCGCGGAAGTTAGCCGCGTTGCGCGGCGTGAATGGAATGGTGTGGCCGGAGTTGTCGGTCGGCGGATCGGGCGGAGCGTTCGGGACCAAGTAGCTGCGGTATTTCGCGTCGGTATACGAGTACGAAAGTCCGAGAGTCAGCCACTCGACCGGCAGCATTTCCACCTCGAGCTCGCCGCCTCGTACCCGCGCCTTCGCAGCGTTTCCGGCAATGATGTTGCCGGAGATCGGATCGAAATTGCGCGTTTGCAGGTCCTTGTACTCGGCATCGTAGACCGCCAGGTTGATCTGCAGGCGCTTGTCCAGAAACGTCGTCTTGATCCCGCCTTCGTAGCTCCATACATATTCGGGGTTGTACGCCGAGGCGAGCTCTGCGTTCGTGGTGCCGTTGGTATCGTAGCCGCCGCTCTCAAAGCCCTTGGTGGCGCTCACGTACATCATCACGTTGGAGACAGGCTCGTATGACACCAGCGCTTTTGGCGTGAATGCCGTCCAGGTCTTCGAATAGGGCCCGGAGCTCAAGTTGGGGTTCTGCACACTCGTATTGCTGATTTCCGTATGTCCGGACTTCGACTCGCTCGAGTAGCGGGCACCGACGGTCAATTTGAGACCCGAGGTCAATTCATATGTCGCTTCGCCGAATCCGGCCCTGCTCTCCACCGCGACGTGCTGATTCGCCTGATTGACGTAGGGACTCAAGAACCGGGCAAGGCTCGGAACTCCAAACTGGGCCAGTGCATTCAGCCGGGTACCGGGGAAGGCATCGAAGGACACCGTCTGCAGGTAGGCGCGATCGGCATGGAGATAGAAAATGCCGCCCACCCAGGTGAGACGCTGACCGGCCGGCGACGTGATCCGAACCTCCTCGGAGGTCTGATTGTCGTTGATCACCGGATCGGAAATGATGCTGTTGAACGGATCGCCCGAGGTCGAAAAGTGCACGTGCTCGTCAACCTTTCGATAGCCCGTGACGGACGTGAGCGTCGCAAACGGCAGATCCCAATCGATGTGGGTCAGAAGGCCGCCCACTTTCTTGTCCGTGCGCGCGTTCGATCCCTGATTGGTATTGTCCGGGCTGTAGCTCAAGGTAGGGAAAAGGCTGGGCTGAAAATTACCCACCAGCCATTGCGTCTTTCCTGCGGAGGTGTCGTCCAGGTAGTCGCCTCCAAACAGCACCCGTACCTCCGAGCTCGGCGTCCACAACAGCTGCCCTCTGAACGTTCCCAGGTTCTCGCCGTAAGTCTTGTCGTGGAGAGCAAGGTTCGTCAGAAAATCATCGCGGCGACGAACGTCCACGGCTATTTTGCCGGCCACGACGTTCCCGACGAGCGGGCCGGTGTCGTACCCCTGTACCTCCATCAGATTGTCGGAGCCGTACGTGGCCGTCACGCGCCCCGACTCCGTGAAACTCGGCGGCGCGGTGCGGATCAGCACGGCCCCGCCCGTCACGTTTCGGCCGAACAGCGTGCCCTGCGGACCGCGGAGCACTTCGACGCTTTGCAAATCGTAGAGATCAGGGCTGTCATCTCCAAAGCCGGTTGTCGGCACTTCGTCGATGAAGACGGACACACCTTGGTCGATGCCGGCGGCGTCATTGCCGATGGTCGTCCCGCGAATGGAAATGAACGACTCGGAGTGGTTCACCTGATTGAATGTAATGCTTGGGGCCTTTGCGGCGATCTCGCTGAGGTTGACCAAGTTCTCCCGCTGAATTTCGCCGCCGTCGATGACAGATACGGCGATCGGGGTGTCCTGGAGTTTGGATTCCCGCCGCTGCGCGGTGACCAGCACCTCCTCAAGTTGGGTGCCTGGCGCGACCGACTGCGGTGTTGCGTCCTCTGCGAGCGCGGTAGGCAGGTAGAACGCCGCAGTCAGGACTGTACCGAGCGCTGCTCGCGAGCCCATGCGGCCGGTCAGAACTCGAATTTTGATCGTTGACACTGACATAACTCCCCCTATATATTGACACTTATTATCCACATGTACGTTTTATTGGTTTCAATCGTGAGATAGTGAGATTGATTCGTCAATCTGGATAAAAAGAGTACATATATAGATATGCAAGATGACCTCTATGTCTCGGCCGAGACCGCCGCGGAGATGCTTGGCGTAAACCTCTCGACGCTGTATGCCTACGTCGGCAGGAAGAGAATCCGCTCCCAACCGGTTCCCGGGTCTCGGCGAAACCGGTACTGGAGGGCCGATATCGAACGAGTCGCGGGAGGCGGCGTGGCGCCTGCGCCCGAGCGCCCAGGGGGACTGCGTCGTGAGACCGACATCACCCTCATCACGGAACTTGGGCCTCACTATCGCGGCCAGAACGCAGTTCAGTTGTCGGAGACTCGAAGCATCGAGGAGGTTGCGGCGTTGCTTTGGCAAGCCGAGCGGTCTGCGCTTTTCACCGGCGCACTACCTAATGCGCCCGCTCAACTTCCGGAGATGCTGCGGCTATTTTCCGGGGCCAGCTCCGCGGATCGCGCAACGGCGCTGTTCCCGTTCATCGAGGTCGCCAACCCCCGTGCCTATGACCTCTCTCGCGATGGCATGTGCCAAACCGGTGTTGACGTGCTTCGATGGCTGGCGGCATTCCTGGTCAAAGCGCGCGCTCCCAGCAGCGACCCACTGCATGTGACTGTCGCGCGCGGGCTCGGCGCCTCCGACGATATGGCGGACCTCATCCGTCGCGTCATGGTTCTGTCGGCCGACCACGGATTCGAGCCGGGAACCTATGCGGTGCGCGCCGTAGCAAGCACCGGTGTCACGCCCTATCGTTCGGTTCTAACGGGACTTTCAGTTTCCATGGGGCGCAGGACCAAGATCGGCAGGCACGAAGGACTTGCCCGCCTCCTCAACGAAGTGGCCAACGCGCAGGATCCGCAAGATCCGGTGGTGCGGCGGATGCGCGAGGGCGAGGAGATTTTGGGGTTCGGGTCCGATTTATACAAGAATGGCGACCCGCGCGCGCGCGCCGTGCTTCGGCGCCTCAACGAGATTCTCGCCGACGATACCGACTACCGGAAACTTCAACGCGCCATCGCCGTCGTCTACGATGCCAAGGGACTCGAACCTGACTTTGCACTGACCAACGTCTATCTCGGACGTCGTCTCGGCTTGGATAGCAAGGACTCGCTGTTCATATTGGGACGAGCTGTCGGATGGATTGCCCACTCGATCGAACAGTACGAAGTCGGCGGCGTCATCCGAGAACCGGCGATGTACACAGGTCCATTGCCCGCCTGAGCGCCATTGCCGGCCTGAGCGCCATTGCCGGCCTGAGCGCCATTGCTCGCCTGGGCACCATTGATCGCCCGGGCACCATTAGTCAAGACGCGCGTCCCGCTTCAGGCTACCATCGGAAAGCTTGATACAGGGCCACCGCCAAAAGGGGCCGGGCAGTGAGCGGAGTTCGTTCCAGGCGGATTGAATTGCGCCGCATCGCGCAGTGGCTTAGCTTACTGCTTTTGTTTGTGAGTCCGGCATCGAGCCGCAGCGACGACACCGCACCCGCCGACCGGTTCGCAACCGTGGTCGAGTTGAGCGGTCCCATCGGGCCCGCAATGAGCCTGTATTTCGAGCGCTCGCTCGCGGCCGCGGGCAACGACCGCAGCGCCGTCGTCATCCTGCAGATGGATACCCCCGGTGGACTCGACACCTCCATGCGCGACATCATCAAGGCGATACTCGCCTCTGCGGTGCCTGTGGTGGGCTACGTTGCGCCGAGCGGAGCGCGGGCGGCCAGTGCAGGCACTTACATTCTTTATGCGAGCCATCTCGCCGCCATGGCCCCGGCGACCAATCTGGGCGCAGCGACACCGATTTCGATCGGCGGTGAGCCGGCCACGCCGCCGGCCAATCCCGGCGATGACAACAAAGACGACAAGAAGCAAAGCAAGAAGCACACGGTCCCGGAGGATATTCCTGCCGGCACGGCCCATGAGCGCAAAGCCGTCAATGATGCGGTCGCATACATCCGCTCGCTTGCGCAATTGCGCGGCCGCAATGCCGCTTGGGCGGAAGCTGCCGTGCGCGGGGCGGCGAGCCTGTCTGCGAACGACGCACTCGAGCAGCATGTGATCGACATCGTCGCGAAAGACGTGCCGGATCTACTGCTGCAGCTGCAGGGGCGCAAGGTTAAAGCCGCGGATCACGAGCTGGTGCTCGATACCCGGGGACTTGCGGTGCGGAGCGTCGTGCCGGACTGGCGCACGCGCGTGCTGTTGGTGCTGACTCATCCCACCATTGCCTACGGGTTGTTGCTGATCGGCGTCTACGGCCTGCTGCTCGAGGGATATAACCCCGGCGCGGTGCTGCCCGGTGTCGTCGGTGCGCTGGCGCTGCTGCTGGGGCTCTACGGTTTACAACTGCTGGCGGTCAACTACGCGGGTCTCGCTCTCATGGCGCTCGGCATCGGTCTGATCGTCACGGAATTCTTCATGCCGGCGTTTGGATCGCTCGGCGTCGGCGGCCTGGCGGCATTTGTCATCGGGTCCATCATTCTATTCGACAATCGTGCATCGGGACTGCAGGTGGCGTTGCCGTTGATCGTGGGAATCGCGGTTGCCGGCGGGCTCGTCATCGTCACCATCGGCTGGCTGGCGGCCCGTGCGCGGCGCAGGCCCATCAGCACCGGTGTCGAGACGATGATCGGCGCGCTGGTTGAAGCGGTCGGCGATTGTCAGGATCAGTGCGTCGTGCGCTATGGCGGAGAATTGTGGAACGCCCGCACCGCCGGTCCGCTGCGAGCGGGACAACAGGCGCGTATAGTCAAAGTCGTCGGGCTGACGCTCTGGGTGGAACCGCAACAGAATTAGAAGGAGTCGCCGATGAGCTTTTCGCTTCCCGTCATCGTTGTCGTATTGCTGCTGCTGGTCATGAGTTCGATACGCGTACTGAAGGAATACGAGCGCGGCGTGATGTTCACGCTTGGCCGGTTCACCGGCGTCAAAGGCCCCGGCGTGCGGCTCGTGCTGCCGGCGATTCAGCAGATGAAGAAGCTGGAACTGCGCACCGTCGTGCTGAATGTGCCGAAACAAGACGTGATTTCCAGGGACAACGTTTCGGTGAAAGTCAGCGCGGTGGTTTATTTTCGTATCGTCGATCCCGAGAAGGCCATTTTGCAGGTCACCAACCCCTGGGAGGCAACCAGTCAGCTGGCACAGACGACACTGCGCTCGGTGGCGGGGCAACACGAAATGGATGAGATGCTGGCCCAGCGCGACAAGCTCAACGCCGCCATTCAGCAGATCCTCGACGCGAATACGGCGGCCTGGGGCATGAAGGTGACCAATGTCGAGATCAAGGACATCGATCTGGATGAGACCATGATCCGCGCCATGGCCCGGCAGGCCGAAGCCGAGCGCGGCAGACGCGCCAAGGTGATCCACGCAGAGGGCGAGAAGCAAGCAGCGCAGACACTAGCGGAAGCCGCCAAGATCCTGTCGGGCGAGCCCGCGTCGTTACAGCTGCGCTATCTGCAAACGCTCGCCGACATTTCCGGCGAAAAGAGTTCGACCATCGTGTTCCCGTTGCCCATCGATCTGATCACGCCGCTGCTCCGATCGTTGAAGCGCGACTAAAGGGGGATAGACCATGGCCCAAGACGCGTATCTGGCAGGCATTGCCGAGCTGCGTTTGTAAATTTTATCATTTGCCCATGGCCTCCCCGGCTCGCCGCAATTAATCAACAACCCAATGGCGGGTTTTGTTCAGTAGTTCTATAGTCTTGCTCCTGCAAACGACGCCCTAACCATTGCGTTCCCTTTAAGAGGTGCCTCATGGTCAGTCTAAAAATAAACGGCGAAGTGAGGAATGCCGATGCTCCGCCCGATATGCCCCTGCTCTGGGTGCTGCGCGATATCTTGGGACTTACCGGCACCAAGTTTGGGTGCGGGATCGCTCAATGCGGCGCCTGTACCGTGCATATCGACGGCGCGCCCGTACGATCCTGTCTATTGCCGGTAGGGTCGATCGGACAACGCGCAATCACGACCATTGAAGGGGTCGGCGCTTCCGCGGCCGGGGCCAAGGTGCAGAAGGCATGGCTGGATTTGGAGGTAGTCCAATGCGGCTACTGCCAATCCGGGCAGATCATGTCGGCGACGGCTCTGCTCAACTCCACCCCGCATCCCGAAGATGCCGACATCGATGCGGCCATGGCGGGAAACATTTGCCGGTGCGGCACTTATGTGCGCATCCGCGAGGCGATCAAACATGCTGCCAAAGCCTAACTCCGCATCCCGGGAATCAGCCATGTCCGACTCAATCGTCCAGGAATCGATCCCAAGGACCGACTCTGCGTTGACCAGACGCGGATTTCTCCAAGCCGGGCTCGCCGTGGGCGGCGCGTTGGTGGTCGCATTTCAGCTGCCTTCGGCTCACGGCGCGCAAGCTGGAAAATCAGTGTTCGCGCCCAATGCCTTCATTCGCATCGATGCCCATGGCAAGGTCACGCTCATCATGCCGCAGGTCGAGATGGGTCAGGGCATTTACACGGCGGTCGCCATGATACTGGCGGAGGAGCTCGACGCGGCCTTCGATCAAGTCGCCCTCGAAGCCGCGCCGCCGAGCGACAAGCTCTACGGCAATCCGGTGTTCGGCATTCAAGTCACCGGCAACTCGAACTCGGTGCGCGCGTTCTGGCTGCCCTTGCGCAAGGCGGCGGCCGGCGCGCGCGCCATTCTCGTTCAAGCCGCTTCGCAGCAATGGAAAGTGGAGCCCGCCGGTATTCGCACCGAGAAGGGCGAGGCCATCCATGAGGCGAGCGGCCGCCGGGTCGCATATGCGGCGCTGATCGATCGCGCCCAGGGCCTCACGCCGCCGAAAGACCCGCCGCTCAAGGACATCAAAGATTTCAAATTGATCGGCAACCCGCTCAAGCGGTTCGACACGCCCGACAAGGTCAACGGCAAAGTGGTATACGGGATCGATGTCATGCCGTCCGGGGTAAAGTTTGCCACCCTCGCCGCCTGCCCGGTGTTCGGCGGGACGGTGGGGCATGTCGATGACGCCAAAGCGAAAAGTCTCCCCGGCGTTCGCCAGGTGATCGTGCTCAAGGATCTTGTCGCCGTCGTCGGCGATCACATGTGGGCGGCCAAGCAGGGCTTGAGCGCGCTCGACATCACCTGGGACGAGGGACCCCATTCCGCCGTTTCCTCCGACGACGTTTGGAAGCAGCTCCGTGCCGCCAGCAAAACGGAGGGCGCGGTCGCCAACTCCGTGGGAGACGTCGCCAAGGGCCTGACCCAAGGCGACTTGCTGGAAGCTGCGTATGAAATGCCCTTTCTCGCCCACGCCACCATGGAGCCGATGAATTGCACGGTACATGTCACGCCGACGGCTTGCGAGGTATGGGTCGGCAGTCAAGTGTTCTCCAGGGTCCAAGCCATCGCGGCAAAGGTTACCGGACTGCCGCTCGACAAGGTCACCGCGCACAACTACCTCATCGGCGGCGGCTTCGGCCGCAGGTTGGAAGTGGACATGGTCGCGAGTGCCGTGCAAATCGCACAGCAAGTCGACGGGCCGGTCAAAGTGGTCTGGACGCGTGAAGAGGACATTCAACACGATGTTTACCGTCCCGTGTATCGCGATACTTTGTCGGCGAGTGTTTCCAATGGCCGAATCATCGGGTGGAAGCACCGCATCACAGGTTCCTCGATCATCGCTCGTTGGCTGCCGCCGGCCTTTCAAAAAGGGATCGACATCGATGCCATCGACAGCGCCGCCGACATTCCCTACGACATCCCCAATCTGCGGGTGGAATATGTGCGCGATGAACCGCCCGCGGTGCCCACGGGTTTCTGGCGGGGCGTTGGCCCGAACAACAATGTGTTCGCCATCGAGAGCTTCATGGACGAGCTGGCGAAGAAATCCAACAAGGATCCGGTCGCCTTTCGCCGCGACCTGCTCGGCAAATCGCCCCGCCTGAAGGCGGCGCTCGAGCTTGCGGCGGCCAAGTCCGGCTGGGGAAATCCCCTGCCCGCACGTACCGGCCGCGGCATCGCGGTGCAGGTCGCGTTCGGCAGCTTCATTGCCACCGTCGCGGAAGCCGAAGTCGATACCCATGGCGCGGTGCATGTGCGCCGTATGGTCTCCGCCGTGGATACCGGCATCATCGTCAATCCGGACACCGTGGTGGCGCAGCTGCAGGGCGGCCTGATATTCGGGCTCACCGCCGCCCTGTACGGCAACATCACCATCCACAAAGGGCGGGTGCAGCAAAGCAATTTCAACGACTACCGGATGCTGCGAATCAACGAAATTCCGCAGATCGAGGTGCACCTGATCAAGAGCGCCGAAGCCCCCGGCGGCATCGGCGAGACGGGCGCGACCGCCGCGCCGCCGGCCCTCGGCAACGCATTGTTCGCCGCCACCGGCATTCGCCTGCGCCGGCTACCCATAGACCAAGATGTCCTTTCCGGGAAGAAACCATCATGAACGACTCCCCCAATACCAGCCCCGCCAAGCGCTACACCCTGATCATCATCGGTGCGGTTCTCGCCGTGGTCTTGATCGGTTTTTTGTGGATCGTGGTGCTTGCGCCTCATGCCACGGATTTCGCGGGCGGTACCCGCGTGGCGCTGACGGAGTATCACGGAGAGGATCCCACCGGCGTTCCCGCGGAACTCAAAGGCGCGAGCCTCATCGAGCGCGGCCAGTACCTTGCGCGAGCCGCGGATTGCGCGGCCTGCCACACCGCCGAAGACGGCGAGCCCTTTGCGGGCGGACGCGCCTTCGTGCTGCCGTTCGGCACGCTGTACTCGACCAATATCACTCCCGACAAGGAAACAGGAATCGGCGATTACACCGACGCGAATTTTCTGGACGCCGTCCACAAGGGTATCGCGCCCGGCAACGAGAAACTCTATCCGGCGATGCCCTTCACCAGCTATACGTACATGAGCGATGCCGATGTGGGCGCCATCAAGGCCTACCTCTTCAGCCTCAAGCCCGTGCATGCGCCGGATCGGGAGAACTCGCTGGGCTTCCCGTTCAATCAGCGCTCGCTGATGGGAATCTGGGCGCTGCTGTTCAATCCGGACAAGCGATTTGAGCCGCGACCCGCACGCGACCCGCAGTGGAACCGAGGTGCCTACCTCGTGGAAGCCATGGAGCACTGCGGCGAATGCCACACGCCGCGAAATCTTTTGCAGGCGCTCGACCAGAGACAGAAATTCGCGGGCACGGTGCAAGCCGGCTGGCGTGCCTACAACATCACATCGGACCCCAAGAGCGGTATCGGTGCATGGAGTGAAGCCGATCTTGCACATTATCTGGCCATAGGCCATGCGGACGGCCGGGGCACCGCGACGGGACCCATGGGTGAGGCCGTCGACCACAGCCTCCGCTATCTGACTCAGAGCGACATCACGGCGATGGTCGCCTATCTGCGCTCGGTACCAGGTATTTCAACGTCGGATCTGCCCGAGCCCAAGGCCAGCCCCGCCCCCTCGTCATTCGCGGATGGCGTCGCCGCCAATGCCGATCCGCGCGGCAAGGCCGTGTATGCGGGCGCGTGCGCCGGTTGCCATGATTGGACCGGGGTCAGTCCCGTGATCCCCTATGCGACACTCACCGGCGTGCGGTCGGTAAACGATCCCACTGCGATCAATGTGGTGCAGGTCATTCTATCCGGCGCGCATCTGCAGACTTCCGACTCTCGCACCGCCATGCCGGCCTTCGGCAGCGCCTATTCCGACGCGGAAATCGCCAGCCTCGCCAATTACGTCACCGCACGCTTCGGCGCCCGGCCGTCGGCGGTCACGGCGGAAAACATCGCCACGCTTCGCGCCCAGGACTAAGGAGCCTGTCCGAGTAATGATCGCCGTAGCGAGGGCGTCCCAGATCGAGCAGATTTCCACGATCATTTCGCGCGCATGGTGGGCACCATGTAAGCGAAATGATCGCGGAAAGATGCCGATATGGGGCGCCCGCAGTAGGCGCATCATTACTCGGACAGGCTCCTTACTTACGGGACTCGTTCGCCTGCCGAAGACTTGAACACCGCGCCGTCCTTCATCACGAAGTGCACGGCCTTGAGGACGCTGACATCCGCGAGCGGATCGCCCGCCACGGCGATCAGGTCCGCGTACGCTCCGGGCGCCACCACCCCGAGCTCACCGCGCTTGCCGAGGAGATCGGCCGCCCGCGACGTCGCGGACTTGATGGCTTGCATCGGCGTCATACCGAACTCCACTTCACGCGCAAATTCCTCGGCGATCGGTTCGGACCACTTGAATCCGCCGACGTCCGTGCCGAATGCCATCTTGACTCCCGCATGCAGCGCCTTGGTGAACGAGACTCCATGCAAGGCCACGCGCTTGCGATCGCGTTTTCCCTCCTCGGTGTCCGGAGGCTCCCAATCGGTGTAGTACACCTGCAGGGTCGGCACGTACCACGTGCCCTGCTTGAGCATTTGCGCGATCTGCGCGTCCGTTATCTCCAGCCCGTGCTCGATCGAATCGCAGCCGCCGTCGAGTGCGCGCTGCAGACCCGGCCCGTTGTAGGCGTGGCAGGCCACTCTCCTTCCCCAGCCATGGGTCTCATCCACGACGGCCTTCAGTTCTTCGACGGTGAGCGTCGGCTGAGACACCAGGGCGCCCTGTGCGTCGAGCCAGGAGCGATGGGTCATATACACCTTGATCCAATCCGCGCCCTTGTCCAATTGCTCGCGCGCCGCCTTGCGTGCTTCGACGGGTCCGTCGATCAGCTGTGATCCCTTGGGCACGGCGATCTCCGGCGCATAGCCCTCGAGGGGATAGCCGCCGGTGGATGAAATCGACAGCGTCGACACCCACATCCGCGGACCGGGTATGACTCCCTCATTGATCGCCCGCTTGATGCCCACATCGCCGTACCCGGCGCCCTCGGTCTCCACGTCACGGATGCTCGTGAATCCCTGCTCGAGGGCGCGGCGCGCCGACACCGCGGCGCGCACGGCACGGTAAGAGGCGGGGTACTTCAGCAATTGCACGTCATAGCCGCCCGCAGCCGGATCCTCTCCCTGCAGGAAGATATGCGTGTGCGTATCGATGAGCCCCGGCAACACCGTCGCGGCGCCCAGATCGATCACCTGCGCCGCGGCCGGCAACGCCTGGGAATTCGCGGGGCGCACGTCGACGATGCGGTTATCGCGAATCACGATCTCCATGTCATGCCGCGGCTTGTCGGCGATGCCGTCGATGAGCCATTGCGCGCGAACGACGACGGTGCGCAGAGCGGCGGGGCTCACCGCGGCGTGACTTGCGTCCTGTGCAATCCCGGCGCGCGCAGCCATCACCAGCCCCAGGGCAAAGAAAAGCATTCGATTCATCGGCGGTCCTCAACCAAACTGAAAGCCGGAGATCTGTTTGCCGCCGATCGATTCGCCGAAGCTGCGAATTCCGCGGTCGCCTTGGGCCGCGCCGGCGGCAACCATCAGCGGAATCAGATGCTCTTCGCGCGGGTGCGAGGCCGCGCCCCCCGGTGCCTCGCGCCACTTCGCGAGCAGTTGATTGCGCGTCGCGGGATCTTGCACGGCGTCTCCCAGCCAGGCATCGAAAGCCAGAGCGGCGGCCCCGCCCCGGCCTGAAAACATGTCGGCCAGATTGTGATAGCTCATGCCGCTGCCGACGATCAGAACGCCCTGGTCGCGCAGCGGCGCGAGGGCACTCCCTAAGGCGAGATGAAGCGCGGGATCGAGACTGGCCTGCAGCGAGAGCTGCAGGATCGGCACGTCAGCGTTCGGATAGATGAGCAGAAAGGGCACGAAGACGCCGTGGTCCAGACCCCGCTTGGATTCCACGTCGGTCTGGAAGCCGGCATCGCCCAGCAACCTGCGCACCCGTTCGGCGAGGTCAGGCGCGCCGGCCGCCGGATATTTCAACCGGTAGGTATGTTCGGGAAAGCCGTAGTAATCGAACAGCAATCCAGGCTTGGTGGCGATATTGAGCGTGGGCAGAGGATTTTCCCAATGCCCCGAAATCACCAACACCGCCTTGGGTCTCACGCCAAGCGATCCGTCGATGCCGCGAAGGTAGGCGGCCAATCCGTCCCACATGTGCGGATACGCCGCCGGCGGATCGATGAAAAAACACGGACCACCGCCGTGCGGGATGAATAGAGTCGGCAATCGTTTGATGGCGTTCACAGGGGAGTTGTCCGGCGGACCTGAGCCTAGCCGGGAGACCCGCGAACGTCAATCGAGCGCCGGCCCGATTCTTGAGTTCGATGTGATGCTACGCGTCGACGCTGACGGTAGATCCCGCGGCTCTGGGCGTCTGCGAACCGCTGGCCCGCAAGTTCTGCGACAAATTGTTCAAGTAGTTTTGCAGCAGGCTGGCTGCGGACTGAGTTGACGCCGTAGCGGCACCCGTGGACGCAGCCGTGCCCGCGCCGGCAGCCGCGGCCGTGGTGGTTGCGGCTGCGGTGGTTGCCGCTGCGGCAGGTTTCGCCGGGCTCAACTGCAAGCCGATCACCTGCTCCACTGATTGCAGCAGCGTACCGAATAGATTCTGCACGCTCCCCGCCGGCGCTTGCGCCGCGCTGCTGCTGGTTGAATCGTCGGGGGATCCCACGTGTGAGCCTTTTTTATGGCCATGCGTATGGATATTGAGCGTCGGCAGCGCCGATGACGCGGATGTCAAATTTGGGATTAACGACATATGATTTTCCTCGAGTGAGACGCCGCGGTGTTGTTCCCGCCCGTGAGTCGGTGGATGCAGCGGTCAATGAAAGTCCGAGCGGCAACGATTTGCCGCGTGCCGTGGCAAGAGCGGCCATGCGTTGCCGCCGAGGCGAAGAGTTGGTCGCTTCGCATCTCGCCTGAAGGGTGCAAATACCGCATCGATGGTCCCTTGCGCTTGAATCCACTGCCCGGAGCAGCTCCTGGCGCTGCTCTCCTCGGTATTCAAAGCAGGTTTCGTGCCAAGAGCACAGTCATGCTTCGGCAGGGCGGCCCACGCTTCGGCATGACGGCCCATGCTCCAGCGCTTCTTGGTCGGATTATGTCAAATAGGTGCTGTCGCCCGCGTGCTGCTCAAATGAGATGATGGCGCACGAATTCGCCGCCCACGGCCTCTTTCCCGGGATTTTATATGGCAATTGCACCCGAGCTGGTAAGTCCGGATGCTGCTAACGGCGGCGCGCAGAGTCGATCACTGCGCTTGCGGCAAACAGCCACCGTCCTTTTGCTGTTCGGCGGTTACGGCGCGCTCTACTTCTGCCGCGCCGACCTGTCGGTCGCAACGCCGCTTCTGGTCGACGAACTGGGAAAGCACGGCGTCAGCCACGGCGATGCCATCATTCGAATCGGTTCGATCGCTTCGTTTGGCGTATTTGCCTACGCGTTGGGGAAGCTGTTCCTGGGGGGACTCGGCGACTTCTGGGGCGGTCGGGTCAGTTTTCTCATCGGCCTGGTCGGCGCCACGGGATTCACGCTGATGTTTGCTTCCGGACTCAGCGTGCCGCTGTTCACCATGGCGTGGATCGGCAACCGCCTGACGCAGTCGCTGTCGTGGGCGGGACTCATCAAAGTGTCGTCGAAGTGGTTCGACTATTCGTCCTACGGAATGATCATCGGCATCTTGAGCATCAGTTATCTCGTCGGCGACGCGGCGGCGCGGCAGTGGATGGGAATGCTCATTGCGCATGGCTTCGGTTGGCGCACCCTGTTCTACTTCGCCGCCGCAGTCGTCGGCCTGTTCCTGACCGTGAATTTCCTCTTTCTTCGAGAGTCGCGCCTCGATACGGGGTTCATCGAGGCGAAACCCAATCCGCTCAATCTGTTTGCGGGATCGGAGTCGCGGCCAAAGAACTTGGCCGAGCTGCTGCTGCCGCTGTTCCGCAGCCGCGCATTTCTGGTGGTTTGCGTCCTGTCTCTGGGCTGCACGATAATCCGGGAGAGCTTCAACCTATGGACCCCGGCCTATTTGCGCGACTATTTAGGTTACAGCGCCAGCAATGCAGCACGCATGAGTTCGGTCTTCCCGGGCGTCGGGGCCGTATCCGTGTTGGCGACCGGCTGGCTTAGCGACCGCCTCGGCGTAAATGGGCGCGCACTGATCATGTTCGTCGGTTTAGCCGCCGCCGCTGCGGCCCTGCTGGTCTTGACGACCATGCGATCCAGTTCGACTGGGTCGCTGTTGCCGTTGTTCGCCATCGGCACCATCGCCTTCTGTCTGCTCGGCCCGTATTCCTATCTCGGCGGCGCTATCGCGCTCGACTTCGGCGGCAAACAGGCCGGCGCGGTGTCGTCGGGCATTATCGACGGCGTGGGGTATCTGGGTGCGGTGGTCGCGGGCGACAGCATCGCCAGAATCTCGGTGTCCTTCGGCTGGCAGGCCGTCTTCGTGGGTCTGGCGGCCGTCAGCGCTCTGGCGGCTCTCGGCGCCGGCTATCTCTACTTCTTGGGCGCGAAGGCAGCGGCAAACAAGAGCCGGCTTCCATGAACGAGGTTGTTGCAGTGAAGCGCCTCCGGTCGCTCCCCGACATGCTCACCATCGAATGGGCGGACGGGACTTCGAGCGAATTTGCCAGCTTGTGGCTGCGCGACAATCTGCGCGAGGATCGCGATCCCCACAGCGGACAGCGGCTCATCGATATCGCGGACTTGCCCGAGGACCCCAAGATTCGGTCGGCCGTGGCCCGCAACGGCGCGGTGAACATCGAATGGGAATCCGAGTTACGCTCCGCGTCGTTTGAACTCAAATGGCTGCTTGCACACGCCTCGAATCGCTCCCATGGGCGGCCGGAGTTTGCGCGGAGATTCTGGCTGGAGGCGGCAGGTCTCGATGCGGCGCGCGATTTCGGCTGGGCGACATTCTCCGAGGCGCGACGCGATCGGCCGCTGCGAGCAGAGTGGCTGACCCGGCTGTTGCAGGACGGTATCGCGTTCCTGAGCGATGTGCCGTCCAACGAGGCCGGCATCCTCGAGGCCGCCATGCTCGCGGGGCGAGTCTCGGAAACAAACTATGGGCGGGTTTTCGACGTTCGCTCGGTGGCGCAGCCGGAAAATCTGGCGTATTCCGACCTAGGCTTAGGGCTGCACACCGACAATCCCTATCGCGAACCGGTGCCCGGATTTCAGGTGCTGCATGCGCTGGTCGCATCTCCCGACGGCGGCGAAAGCCTGTTCGGCGACGGCTTCGCCATCGCGGAGCATTTGCGAACGGCTTCTCCGGAGGCCTTCGCGGTCCTGACTCGGACGCCGGTGCCGTTTCGGTACCGCTCCAAGGATGCCGA
>DASWEO010000017.1:0-6907 GCA_036394715.1 Steroidobacteraceae bacterium | reverse complement strand
CGGGGCGAGGCGCTGGATCATGTGCTGATCTTCGGACCGCCGGGACTCGGCAAGACCACGCTGGCGAACATCATTGCCAACGAGCTCAAGGTCAATTTGCGGCAGACATCGGGACCCGTCCTGGAGCGTCCCGGGGATTTGGCGGCTCTGTTGACCAACCTCGAGCCGCGCGACGTGTTGTTCGTGGACGAGATCCATCGCTTGAGTCCGGTGGTGGAAGAGGTGCTGTACCCTGCGATGGAGGACTCGCAGCTCGATCTCATGATCGGCGAAGGTCCGGGGGCGAGATCGATCAAACTCGATCTGCCGCCGTTCACCCTGGTGGGCGCGACCACTCGCGCCGGACTCCTGACCTCGCCTTTGCGGGACCGCTTCGGCATCGTGCAGAGGCTGGAGTTCTATTCGACGGAGGATTTGACGAAAATCGTCACGCGCAGTGCGTCGATCTTGAAACTGCATCTGCAGGCGGACGGTGCGCATCGCATCGCGGAGAGGTCGCGCGGCACACCGCGAATCGCGAACCGGCTGCTGCGCCGGGTGCGCGACTTTGCCGAGGTCAAGGCTGCCGGGCTCATCAGCTCCGAAGTCGCGATCGCCGCACTCGACATGCTGGCGGTGGATCCTCAAGGGTTCGACACGCTGGACAGGAAATTGCTGCTGACCGTCATCGAAAAATTCGAGGGGGGGCCGGTCGGCGTGGACAGCCTCGCCGCGGCCATGAGCGAAGAGCGCGGCACCATCGAGGACGTCATCGAGCCGTTTCTGATTCAGCAGGGATTTCTGATGCGCACCGCCCGCGGCCGTGTCGCGACGCGCAGCGCTTATGCTCATTTCGGGCTTGCAGCGCCGGCGATGGACCGGGACTTGAATTTGCCTCTGTTCAGGGACGTCCAGTAGTGGCGGCGGTGTTCAAGTTTTCAGTGCCATTCCGCGTTTACTGGGAGGACACGGATGCGGGAGGGGTGGTGTACTACGCGAACTACCTGAAGTTCATGGAGCGCTGCCGCACGGATTGGCTGCGCGCGCTCGGGATCGATCAGCTTCGGTTGCGCGCCGAGCGGCAGCTGCAGTTTGCGGTGGTGAGCGTGGCGGTCGATTTTCTGCGCCCCGCCGTACTCAATGATGAAATTCTCGTCACGGCGGAACTCGAGCGCTTGAGCGGTGCCACAATCGTATTCAAACAAACCATCATGCGCGGCGACGTGCAGCTCATCGACGCGAGCGCCCGCGTCGCCTGTCTCGATTCCGGCACGCTGAAGGCGCGTCCGATTCCAAAGGATCTATTCGTGGAGTGGCGTCATGGGCGGGTGGTGTAATGGGCAATGACCTGTCGATATGGGCCCTGGTGCTCGATGCGAGCGTCATCGTGCAGGGGGTCATGCTGTTGCTCATGATCGCATCGCTGGTCTCGTGGGCCGTCATCTTCCAGAAAGGGCGCGTCATCTCCCGCTCGCGGCGTCAGGCGGATCAATTCGAGACCGCATTCTGGTCGGGGGGCGACTTGACGGCGCTCTATCGCAGCATCGAGACCAAGGGGCGCGCGGGCACCGGCGAGCAAAGCATCTTCGAGTCCGGCTTCGGCGAGTACAGCCGTCTGCGTCAGCTGGGGACGCCCGCGGATCAACTGCTGGAGGGGTCGCGCCGCGCGATGCGGGTCGCTCAGATGCGCGAGATGGATCGACTCGAGCGCAACCTGGCCATGCTTGCGACGGTCGGATCCACGAGTCCGTATGTGGGCCTGTTCGGCACGGTATGGGGCATCATGAGCGCCTTTCACAATCTCGGTAATGTGCAGCAGGCGACGCTGGCGGCGGTGGCTCCGGGCATCGCCGAGGCATTGGTTGCCACGGCGATCGGGCTGTTCGCCGCGATTCCGGCGGTGATCGCGTACAACCGATTCGCCGATCAAGTCAGCCGGCTCGAACTCCGGTTCGACACCTTCGTCGAGGAGTTCTCGACGATTCTGCAGCGTCACGGCCCGGCCCGCGCGGCGCAAGCGTAGCTTCTATGGCCAAACTGGTTCGCCGCCGCAAGCTGATGGGAGAGATCAATGTGGTGCCGTATATCGACGTCATGCTGGTGCTGCTGGTCATCTTCATGATTACCGCGCCGCTGCTCAAGGAGGGCGTCAAAGTGGACTTGCCCGCCGCCGGCGCCAAGCCCATCGACCCCGGATTCATGGACAAGCATCCGCCGCTGATCGTGACCATCGACTCGAGCGGGCGCCTTTACATCAATTTTGGCCCAAACCCGGACAAGCCCGCGTCTGAAGCCACGGTGAGTGCGCGCACCGCCGCGCTTTTGCGCCGCGATCCGCAGACCCCCATTCTGGTCAGAGCTGATACTACCGTGCCCTATGGCACGGTGGTGCGTGCCATGGTGCTGCTGCAACATGCCGGCGCCGCGAAGGTCGGATTCCTGACGGATCCCGTACGGCCTGCCCCGCGCGGCGGCGCCAACGGGGCCGGCGGCGGCGCGGGTTGAATGCGGGATTTCCTGCGCGAACATTCGTGGGCAGTCGTCGTTTCCGTACTGCTGCACGGACTACTGGTGGTTGGCCTGGTAATCACGGCGTTGAATTCCGCCCGTAGACCACCGCCCAGCTTGCAGCCCCTGCCGATCGACGCGGTGGTGGTGGACTCGCAAGTCCTGCATGCCGCGGAGCGAGCGCGAGCCGAGCGCGCCGAGCAGGAAGCGGCACGGGCGCGTGCCGCCGCCGAAGCAAAGGCCGCCGCCGCGGCAAAATCCGCGGATGAGGCACGGGCAGCAGAAGAGGCCAAGGCCGCCGAGCAGGCCAAGGAGGTTGAGCAAGCCAAGGCTGCGGAGCAGGCGAAGGCTGCCGAACAGGCCAAGGAGGCCGAACAAGCCAAGGCCGCCGAGCAGGCGAAAGCGGCCGAGCACGCCAAGGCTGCCGAGCAAGCCAAAGCCGCGGCTGCCGAGCAGCAGCAGCGACTCATCGAGGCCAAAAAAGCCGCCGAAGCCAAACAGGCTGCGGAGGCTAAACAGGCCGCGGACGCCAAGCAGGCCGCTGAAGCGAAGCAGGCCGCCGATGCCAAGCGGGCGGCCGACGACCGGGCTCGCCAGGAGCGCGAGGCCGAATTACGCAGGCAATTGGCCGACGAGGAACACCGAAGGGCCGTCGAATCAGGCCCTTTGCGCGACAGCTACATCGCGCGGCTCCGCAATAGGATCCAGAATGCGTGGATCAAGCCTCCGTCGGCGAGCGTCGGTCTTGATTGTTTGGTCGAAGTAACCCAGATTCCGGGCGGCGAGGTGACAGGCGCACGCGTGACCCAGTGCAATGGCGACGCAGCCGCCCGCCAATCGATCGAAAACGCGGTGTATCGTGCATCGCCCCTGCCGGATCCTCCGGACCCGGCGCTCTTTGAGAGAAACTTCGTATTTAGGTTCAAGCCCAATGAATAGACGTACTTCATGTTTGGTGGCAATCGGCTTCATGTTGTTCTGCTCGCGGACGTGGGCGGAACTCGTGGTCGAAATCACGAAGGGGCAGGCGGACGCCATCCCGATTGCGATCGTGCCGTTCAGTTCGCCGGAGGCCGCCGCTGCCTCATTCGACGTGGCGAAGCTCGTGAGCGACGATCTGGCCCGCAGCGGGCGCTTCAGGGCCACCGACCGCAAGGACATGATCGAGCAGCCCCATACCGGCGCCGCCATCTCCTTCGACGATTGGCGCCGGCTCAACAACGATTACATCGTCGTCGGACAAATTCAGCCGTTGGGGCAGGATCGCTACAACATCACGTTCGAGCTTTATAACGTTCTCAACCGCCAGCGGCTGCTGGGTTATCAAATCAGCGCCAACAAACCGGGATTGCGGCTCGCGAGCCACCAGGTTGCCGACATGGTGTTCGAGAAAATCCTAGGTATACGCGGCGCATTCGCCACTCGCATCGCCTATATTTCCGTGCTGGGGTCTTTGCCGCACAAGGATTACCGGCTCATCGTGGCGGATGCGGACGGCGAGAATCCGCACGTCGTGATGCAATCGAATGAGCCGCTGATGTCGCCGGCGTGGTCGCCGGATGGCCAGAATCTGGCGTATGTCTCCTTCGAAAACCGCTTGCCGTCGGTCTATGTGCAGTTCCTGAAGACCGGGGAGCGGCGGCGGGTGTCGGCGCAGGCCGGCGTGAATCAGGCGCCGGCGTGGTCGCCGGACGGCAAGAAGCTCGCGCTCACGCTCTCGACGCGCGACGGCAATCTGGATATCTATGTATTGGACCTGGCCACTCAGGCGCTGACCCGCATCACCGACGATCCGGGGATCGACACCGAGCCGCAGTGGTCGAAGGACGGCCAAAGCCTGTATTTCACGTCGGATCGCGCGGGCGGCCCGCAAATCTACCGGGTCGGGACTCAAAGCGGCGACAAGCCGCGACGCCTCACGTTTCAAGGCAGCTACAACGCGCGGCCAAGGCTGTCGCCGGATGAGTCGCAACTGTCGTTCGTCACCCAGGAAGACGGCGGCTACCGCATAGCGACCATGGATCTTCGCGGGCGCGGCGATGTCCAAGTACTCACCAAGGGTCATTTTGACGTTAGCCCAAGTTATGCGCCGAACGGCGCGGAGATCATCTATGCGAGCCGCGACCGCGGGCGCGGCGTGCTGGCCCTGGTCAGTGCCGATGGCCGGGTACAGGAGCGCTTGGTGTCGAGCGAGGGGGAATTGCAAGAACCAGCATGGGCGCCGTTCTAAACGTCGGCGGTCAAACAAAGTACACTAGGAGCCTGTCTGACTAATGATGCGCCTGCTGCGGCCGCCCCACAGCGGCATCTTTTTGTGATCCTTTCGCTTACATAGTGCCCACTATGCGCGCGAAACGATCACAAAAATCTGCTCGCTGTGGGTCGCCCTCGCGACGGCGATCATTAGTCAGACAGGCTCCTAAGGTAGGCTTGATTTACGTCATTCGGATGGAGAAATAAATGAAACGAATTGTATCGGTCGCGTTGCTCATAGCGGGAGCGGCGCTGCTCGCGGGATGCCCCAAGAAACACAATGTGATTGAGTCGCCGAACGCCGGGAACCAGGTGTCGGGCTCGACGCAGGGAGAAGGCGCGTCGACCTCGTCGAATGCGCTGAACGGCGATGCCGGAAGCCAGGGCGGCGGCATGGGCGCGGACGCACCTTTCGCGCGCAAGGTGATCTATTTCGACTTCGACAAATCGGAGATCAAACCGGAATTCGCCGCCGTCGTGGCCGCTCATGCGCGCAATTTGAGCAGTCATCCGAACATGCACATGAAGCTCGAGGGCAACACCGACGAACGCGGCACCCGTGAATACAACATCGGGCTCGGCGAACGACGTGCACAGGCAGTGCGCCGCGCTCTGATGCTGCAAGGGGTCGCAGAATCGCAACTCACCACGGTCAGCTTCGGCGCCGAAAGGCCCGCGGTCGAAGGCGACGATGAGGCGGCATGGGCGCAGAATCGGCGCGTGGAATTGGTCTACGGCCCGTGAATTCCCGCGCATCGTTCGGTTTGAGCGGAGCCTGCCTCGTTGCACTGGCGATCGTGGGCTGCGCCAGTACGCCGCCGGAACAGGATCCGGTGCAAATCAAGCTGAACGATCTCGACACTCGCCTCGCGCGCATCGAGAGAGTGGTGACCAATCAAAGCCTGCTCGATTTGGCCAATCAAAGCGACTCGCTGCGCAACGATTTGCGCGCCATGCGCAACGATGTCGATGTATTGACCAATAACCTGGAAGCGAGCCGCAAACAGCAGCGCGACTTGTACGCCGATCTCGATCGGCGTATGAAGATTCTCGAGTCGCACAGCGGCGCCGGGTCGGGCGACGCGGGCTCGGGCGGCGCCGGTGGGGATTCCCCGGCGCCGGGTTCTGACGACAAGGCCGCGTATCAAACCGCCTTCAACTTGCTGAAAGACGGTCAATACGATCGCGCCATCCCGGCGTTTCAGAAGTTTCTGATCGTGTACTCGGACAGTTCGCTCGCGGACAACGCTCAGTATTGGTTGGGCGAGGCCTACTACGTCAACAAGTCGTTTCCGGAGGCTCAGGGCGCTTTTCAGCGGGTAGTCGACAAATATCCTCAATCGCGCAAGCGTCCCGATGCCCTGCTCAAGATCGGCTATTGCCAATACGAGTTGAAACAATGGGACTCGGCCAAGGGAACTCTGTCGCAAGTAGTCAAACAGTTCCCCGACACACCGGCCGGGCATTTGGCGCAGCAGCGCCTCGACAAGATGGCGACCGAGAAACATTGATTGAAATGTCGCGTAAACCCGATCGCTTGCGCGTCAACGAGATATTTCACTCGTTGCAAGGGGAGGCCGACGCGGTCGGCTATCCGACGGTGTTCGTGCGGCTGACGGGATGTCCCCTGCGCTGCCAGTACTGCGACACCGAGTACGCATTTCACGCCGGCGATTGGCTGGATCTCGAAGCCATCGTGGAGAAGGTGAGAAGCTATGGCGCGCAGCATGTCTGCGTGACGGGCGGAGAGCCCTTGGCGCAGCCGGGTTGCCTGAAGCTGCTCGAACGCCTGTGCGACGCCGGCTTCCAGGTGTCGCTCGAAACCAGCGGTGCGCTGGATATCGCCCCGGTCGATGGCCGCGTCTTTCGCGTGGTCGATGTGAAGACCCCGGGCTCGCACGAGGCTACACGCAATAGAATTGAAAATTTCGGGTTGCTGACCCAGCGCGATCAGCTGAAGTTCGTGATCTGCTCCCGCGAAGACTACGACTGGAGCAAGGCGTTTCTGCAGGAGCACGGATTGGCTGCGCGCTGCCGGATACTATTCTCGCCCAGCTACAACGAAATAACCCCGACCCAGTTGGCGGACTGGATTTTGGCGGACCGGCTGCAAGTGCGTTTCCAACTACAGCTTCACAAAGTCCTGTGGGGCGACACTCCGGGCAAG
>DASWEO010000016.1:0-2076 GCA_036394715.1 Steroidobacteraceae bacterium | reverse complement strand
TACCCCGGCGCCGCGACTTCGATGCGATCACCTATGAGCGTATTGACCCGCCTAAGTGCGTGGAAGGGGATCGACGGGTAGCAGTGGTGCTCGACATGGTAGGGCATCTGCCAGGCCAGAAGGCGGAGCGCGCCGGTGGTGTACGTGGTGCGTGTGTTGCCAAACGGATTGTCGTCCAGGGCGCAGCCGGTATGCTCGGCCATGAGAAACAGCCGAAGGAAGGGTTGTCCCGCGAGCACAGGGAATACCCAATAGATCAGCGCCTCCGGCCGCCGCAGGACGAGCGATGCGCCGAGTACCAGCAGATAGCCGATCCAGAGACTGCGTGCCTCGCGCACGATGGCCGCGTGCATGCGCGCGGGCACGAAGGATTCGCTTACCCGGCCCGTCAGCGCGTGGCGAAGCGTGACGGTGATCCGCTTGTGCCAATTGGGCAGGCCCGATGCTCGCCATAGGTAGGAGCTCACCGTGCCGGGCGCCGGTTGCGCCAGTTCGGGATCGCGCGCGGGATCCTGGGTAAAACGGTGGTGGGCAAAGTGAAATCGCCGGAAGTACTGCGGCGGCAGGAGCAGTAATGCCCCGCAGATCCAGCCCACCGGCGCGTTGAGCCGGCGGCTCGCGAAGGCCGACCAATGCGTGGTCTCGTGCAGCGGACAGAAGAGAAAATTGAGCACGATCCCGTGCAGCACGATGGCGGGCACGATCAAGAAGCTGCCTCGGGCCGCCCACACGAGAACGCCGGTGGCGCATAGCAGCGTGAGATGCGCGGATAGTTGCAGGACTCCGCGCGTGTTCGAGCGCCGCGACAAGCGCCGCAAGGACTCGCGGTCAACGCCGCGGGCCGTTACCATCTCGGTGTCCATCATATTTCCCGGATCGGGACCCCCGAATTCTCCCCAAGAGCGGCATTGGTCACTCCGCGCAGGAATGGAATCGCGATGATCGCCGGCACTGCGGCAAACACGACATACCAAGCCGGTGCAAACACCGAGCCGGATTTCGTACCGAGCCACGTCAGGATCGCCGGCGCAAAGCCGCCGAAAATCGTGATCGCCGCATTGTAAACGATCGATACGCCCGTCGCGCGCACGCGAGTCGGAAAGAGGCTCGACAGGGTCATCGGCGCGACGCTCGTGAAGCTCGACACCATCACGCCAAAAGCCGACAGCACTAGAACGAGGGTGACGGTCGACTGCGACGACGCGAGCCATTGAAACAGGGGCAGCACTCCCGACAGCAGCAGCACCACGCCGATCGTCAGTACGCGCGCACGGCCGATGCGGTCGGCCAAGGCACCGAAGGCGAAGCAACCGATGACGAACACCACATTGCCGATGAGCGAGCTCCCAAAGGCCTGCGTCGCGGTGAAACCGAACGCTTTCTGCGCCAACACCGGCATGAAGATCAGCAACACGTACACCGCCACTGCCCAGAGAATCGAGATACCCATTCCGACCAGCAGCGATCGCGAGTGCTCCCGAAATACCATTCCTAAGGGTGCCACACCGGCCCGTGTCTCCGCACGCTGCGCCGCCTCAGCGCGAAATTGCGGGGTCTCTTCGAGTGTTCGGCGCAGATAGAAACCGACCGGCACGATCGACAAGCCGAAGAGAAACGGGATCCGCCATCCCCACCCGGTGACTTCCGCTGCCGACAATCGTGTGGTGACGGCGAAGGCGACGAGCGCACCCAATATATTCGACATACCCATGCTGGCTTGAAGCCACGCGGTATATCGCCCGCGCCTGGGCGAGGGCGCATGCTCCACGAGAAAGGCGGTCGCGCTGCCGATTTCCCCGCCGGCCGAAAATCCCTGCAGAATTCTTCCGGCGAGGAGCAGCAACGGCGCGCCGATACCGATCGCGGCATAGGAGGGGGCGGCCGCGATGATCAGGGTGCCTCCCGCCATGATCAGGATGGTGAGCGTCAAGGCGGCCTTGCGGCCGGCGCGATCGCCGTAGATTCCGATCAGGACCGCGCCGAGCGGACGGATGACGAAACCCAGTCCAAAAACCAGGAAGGCCTTGACCAGATCGAGGCCGGGGTTGCGGTGCGGAAAGAAATTCGCGGCGATAT
>DASWEO010000015.1:0-2143 GCA_036394715.1 Steroidobacteraceae bacterium | reverse complement strand
GGAAATCACCGCCCCCATCAAGGTCGCCATCATCGCGTTGTTGACGAAGCGGGCGTCGACACGGGCGCGCCGCTTGGCATCCTCATCGTCATAGATCTCGTTGGTGAAGGAGACCGGCATCATCTGGATCCGCGCGATCTGTCCCGGCGTCATTTCGCGCAGGGCGCAATAAAATGATTTCGGTCCGAGAAAAAACGCGCCGTGCAGCAATGCGCCATCGACTTCGCGCTTGAGAATGCCGGCGTCGATCAGGCCCAGAAACGCCTCGAACAGCATTTCGCTGACGCCGTAAAGACCTTGCTCGAACGATCCGGTTTCAAGCGCCGGGAGGGGCTTGGATCCGTTCCCCAGCCGCTTCATGATGGTATGAAATTGCGCATTGTCGCGGTGGCGAACGATCAACCCCTGCGCCAAAGCATCGCCAACCTGCCCGATGCCGATCTGCAGCGTGCCGCCGTCACGCACGAGGCCTGCGGCGTGAAGACCGATGGCATATTTGGTATCGGAGATCGGCTCCGACGGCGGCGCGAACAGCGGAAACTCGGTCGCAGGACTGTCGAGCACTGCGCTGAATTCCTCCGCCGGCAGGTCGCCGGCGCCCGGCATGAACGGCAGCTCGGAATTGACTTGGCCCACCAGTTTGAACGATGCGGCGCCTTGCGCCCGGGCGCGCAATATGTCGAGCGTGGTGTCCGTGTTGCAGCTCAGGCTGTAGCGGGTAACACCATCGAGAACCCGCTTCGCTACCAGTTGCGTGACGACATTGAGGCCACGCGCCAGCAGGTATGATGTGGCGTGGGTATAGTTCGCGGAAATATAATGCTGCTGCGCAAACGGCACGTGCAGCCACTTGCCGGCCAAAAAGAAAAACTCGATCACCTCGACATTGGGCGGCAGCGCATTGGCATGCAGCGCCTCGGCATAGGCGAGATCGGGGTAGCCGCCGAACAGGCGTTCGATCACCGGCGCGAGGAAACGCTGCTCGAGCAGGTTCTTTGGCCTGGGTTTTTCCAGGGTCAGCGCGGAAAAAATGGTCAACTTGATCGCACGGTCGGCGGCCGCGCGCGCGTAGAGTGCGTTGATGATGTGGTTCGCCTTGCCGAGCCCGAGCGGCAGACCGACCACCAGTTCGGTCCCGACATCGCGGATGATATCCTCCGCGACCGCCTCGGGGTCGGTGAATAGTTTCGGCATCAAAATGCAAGCCCGGGCGCGGTTGGGATAGCCGCCAGCTCTGGAATCGGACGCAGCCGGCTGCAGCTATAGCGTATTTGCCCCTGATATTCGTCTGTGACGAACCGGCAACAGAGAAGCACTGAATTCATGGGGTTTTCGCGGCTGACGGTTTGCCTGTGGCGGTGGTGCCCTCTAAACAGGTAAATGTGTCGATGCCGTCGGCGGGGGCGGACGGCCGGGGTTGCTGCGGGATCATATGATCGGGCGTGCGGCTAGAGTTGGCCACGTGGGAAGGCGCGTGCTTCAATCGGGCATTTGCCTTGGTGTTGCAACTTGGGTCGGTTTTGCCGCTACCGCGGCGCTGGGGGAATCCCTTCCCGAGGCCCTGGCCAAAGCCTACCAGTCCAATCCGCAGCTCAATGCCGAACGGGCGCGGCAGCGCGCCACTGACGAGAACGTCCCGCAGGCCCTGGCGGGCTACCGGCCCCAGATCGTCGCCAGCCTGAGCGTTGGGCTGCAGGCGGTGCGAAACCTGCTGCCCGACAATACGATTCAATCCGCGACCCTGAAACCATGGACGATCGGGGTGACGGTGACGCAGACGTTGTTCAATGGCTTCAAGACCGCCAATAGCGTGCGGGTGGCGGAACTGCAGGTGCGGTCGGGTCGCGAGGCATTGCGAAATGTCGGTCAAGGCGTGCTGCTCGACGCTGTCACCGCCTATAGCAATGTGCTCGCCAATCAATCGCTGGTGGAAGCGCAACGCTCTAATGTCGCATTCTTGCGGGAAATCCTCGGCGTCACCCAAAGGCGCCTGAATGCCGGCGACGTAACGCCGACCGACACCGCGCAGGCCGAAGCCCGGCTCAGCCGCGGCCAGGCAGATCTGAACGCCGCCGAAGTCAGTCTCGCCATCAGCCGGGCGACCTACACCCAGGTGATCGGCAACCCGCCCGGCCAATTGCGG
>DASWEO010000014.1:0-2683 GCA_036394715.1 Steroidobacteraceae bacterium | reverse complement strand
GCGGCGCCTCGATTGCGCTGGAGCCCGCCAATACCTCCTATGAGGTCCGCATCCTGCCTCCCAACCGGGTCAAGATCCAAGGCAAGCTGATCGGGCTTTATCGGAAGTACTGAGCATTTTCCGGGCAAACCGGAATACGCGCGGCCGAAAAGAGTATCTTCCTCGGACGCCGTCCAGGGGGAATACTGTGTCCGGACTGGCTCGTGCCGCAACAATAATCGCCGCGGCGGTGTTGGCGGCCGGTGCGGCTCCAGGGCATCACATCCACGGCCCCAAACATCCTCAAACGCACTTGTGATTAGGCGCGGCGGCAGGAGCCGCACAATTGCCTACAAGGAGCGAGAACTTCGGAACTTATCGCTCGCTCTAAACTTTATTGTTCACTGTGATAGGGGCCTGCGCCTCTGAGCGGCGCCGGTTAGCTATCTCGACTGAGGAGCAATCCGATGTGTGACTATAGTCTGCATGCTGTAGCAACCCGCCCCGCCCAAGTGGGGGAGACGCTGATTAGCACGACATTCCGCGGCACTTCGACCCGCGGTTTTGCATCAGAAAAGGAGCCCGAGGTAGCGGTCTGCATGCTTCCCGGGACCGAGCTGGCATTCGCGGAGAATGTCAGATACGACAACCGATGGATCTGGACCAAATCGGTCAATTTCCGGGTTGGGAAATTCGGCGCGATCGATCCGGATGTTCCGCATCGTCACCATGATGCCATCGAATTCCCGGATGGAAGCCGTGTGCTGGTGACGCAGCTCTGTGAAGGGCAGCGCGCCACCGTGCTGCAACTGCCCGTGGTGCATGGTGTTACCGAGCACACACATCCGGCTGCCCACGCATCCGCGCCAAGGACGGTCGCCGTCGACTGAAACCGAACGGTCGCGTAGATATCCCCGCCGGCTCGGGCCGGCGGGGGCTTCTGCCGCGGCATCACTGGCTCTTGTCTGCACCGAACCGCAGGGTTGACGACACCCACCATGGACCGCCGGAACGACGCGCGCACTGCAGAATTGGATAATCTGAAGCTGGCGCTGGCGGCGTTCGCTTTGCAGCTTGCCACCTTCGAAATGCGTTTGCAGCTTACCGCCTTCGACATGCGAAAGAGTGGACGACCGCTCAGGGCCGGCGCCAAGCCTGGACCCCCTGCGCCGCCACCGGATATCAATTGCAGAGCTCAGAAGGAAAGACTGATCGGTGGTCAATAAGATCACTTGGCAAAAGGCGGGACACGTGACCGAACCGGGCCGGTACATGTTCACATTCGGTTGGCTCACGGTTACGGCGGAAGACCTTGCGGTCTGGGAGCGGTTCCCGAACGCGGCGTTTACGCTGGTTCAAACGGCAACAGCGACGGATGCCGGCGAGGAATTTCGTCTCGGCGCATTCGAGCTGCAGGAAAATCCGTCACTCAACGAGAAGTAATTCGGCTTTTGCCGGAAGTACCAATTCGACTACCGTCCATGACGGTTGCGATACGCCCCTTAGTCTTCCATCTGCTGGTCAGCTTCCGCTGGCGTCGCATCCGCAGGCAGCGCAATGGCGGGGCGCGGTGCGAGAATTGCGTCGGCCTCGGTGTCGCCGGCAACGGCCGGCGACCACGGCCGATCGACACCCCTTGGCCTGACCGCATCAATCGCAAATCCGGCACGGGTGCGCCGCAAGACCATGGGCCCCTGACTTCGTAACCGATCCTGGCCGATCACCGGCGCCGGACATGAAGGCGATGCCTGCCGCGTGGTCACCACCAGCGCGGCGCGCTCGCAATCATCGGTGAGTGCGTCAGGCCGCAGCGCCAGCGCGACAAACGCGCCGTCGGCCATCTGCGTCACACAACCCGCTTCATCGCATGAGACGCCCTCTGCGAGCGAAGCATCGGCGGGCTGGCGGCCGTCGGCGTCGGCGGCCAGCCATTCTTTGAGGAGAAACGCATCCTTGGCAGTCCGCATCAGGTGCAGGCGCCCGTCCTTGCCGCGGACGCCGACATTGTGACCGTCACCGGAAACCAGAATGTCCGGCTGCGGCACCGCCAGCGCCCAGACCACCGCGAGCACCAGCGCGGCGGCGCCGGACCAACGCAGCGGCGTCCGCAGCAACCCGAGCAGGATGATCCCCACGCTCGCCGCGATGACCGGCCCGATTCCAAACGCCGCCATGCGGCCGATCGCGCCGGGCAAGCCGGCGACCCATTGCGTCACGGCGATCATCCAGTAGATGCCAATGCCCATGGTCTGCCAGAAAACGCCGTCGAAGCCGAACGGCGTTGCGACGAGCCCCAACAGGCCGGCCGGCATCACCACCGCCGAAACCACTGGCATGGCGGCGAGATTGGCGAGCACGCCGTACGGCGTCACCCGATGGAAATGAAAGGCGGCATACGGCGTGGTCGCCAGCCCGGCCACCAGCGACGCCAGTACCAGGGTCGCGATTTCCCGTCCGCCCCACAGTGCCGCGCGAGCGGTAGCCGAGTTGTCGGGCGAGGCGAACAGGCGGGGCATTCCGATCTGCACCAGCGCCACCAATCCAAGGGTAGCCGCAAACGACATCTGGAAGCTCGGATGCACCAGTGCCTCAGGCGCGATCGTCAGCACGATCATCGCCGCCACCGCGAGCGTGCGGAATGTCACAGCGCGGCGGTCGACCATGATTGCGATCAACACCACTGCGGTCATGAAGAATGAGCGCT
>DASWEO010000013.1:0-29441 GCA_036394715.1 Steroidobacteraceae bacterium | reverse complement strand
TTTGACCTCGTACACGCAGACTTCTTCGAGCTTAACGCGTCCGCGCCCTTTCATGGTCACATCCATCGCCAGCGTGAGCGCGAACGCATCGCCGGCGATCAGCGGCGTCGAGGCCGTACATCCGTGCACTTTCTCCAGCATCGATTCGAATTTATGTCCTTTCTCGATAATTGCCCGCAGCCCCTTTGTTTCTTTCGGGAAATCCGGCGTCTCGCGAGGTTCGATGCTGACCGCATCCTCGGCGAATAACTCCTTCTGTGCAGCTTCGAATTTGCCCTGACGGCAGAGCTCCGCAAGGCGAGTGGCGACAGTTTGCGTCGACATGTCATTGCTCCTCTCGGGTTGGTTAACTCAGGCGCATACCGTAGACGTTCCACTAGTACACAAAGTTGCAACAGTCTCGCCGGAAACCAATCCGCGCACCGTGCGCAGCTCAAAACGCGCCGCAACCAAGGGGAACTACTATGAAAAGACAGTAACTTGCAGCGGCCTTGTCGACGGGACTGGGCCGGACGGCCGACTTAGTACTCGGCGCTGCGCGCCTCGCCCCTTCGGGGCCGCCCCTGCGGGCGTTCAAGTCGGCCGGACGGCCGACTTAGTCCGTCTTCAACGGATCCACGCGGCGCGGCCGCCGGCCGCGGGTTTCGCTCTGGCTGGTGGATTCCTTGGGCGCCGGCAGATCCACTACCCTGCGCAAGTTCGCGTAGCCGGCGGTCTTGTGGGGAATCGCCATGGCCTCGACGAAGTGGTGTTGAAAGCGCGGCTCGATGGCGGTCTCCACTTTCTCGATGCGTCTGACCAAGGCTTCGATGACGCCGCGCGAAGTCGCATCCAAGAGCGCGATGCGTGCGCCGGTTCCGGCGGCATTGCCGGCCGAACGTACCTGATTGAGATCGCAGTCGGGAACCATCCCGAGAATCGTCGCGTACTTGACGTCGATGTGGCTGCCGAAGGCCCCGGCGAGCCGGATACGATCGACGTGATCGATACCGAGCCGTTCCATGAGCAGCGCGACGCCGGCATACAGCGCCGCTTTCGCCAGTTGAATCGCGCGAACGTCGTTTTGGGTGATCTTCATCTCGACCACCGCGCCTTGATGCAGCAAATAAGCGAAAGTTCGCCCATTCTCGACGATGCGCGATGAGCGCGCCGCCAGTCTGCCGTCGAGGACGCCGTCCTGATTGATGATGCCGGCGAGGTACATTTCCGCGATGACCTCGATGATGCCGGATCCGCACACGCCCGTGATGCCGGTGGCCGCCGTGGCCGCATCGAATCCCGGCTCGTCGGACCAAAGGTCGGAGCCGATGACCTTGAAGCGCGGTTCGAGAGTCTCGCGGTCGATGCGCACGCGTTCGATCGCTCCCGGCGCCGCGCGTTGACCGCAGCTGATCTGGGCTCCTTCGAACGCGGGGCCGGTGGGGCTGGAGCAGGCGACGAGACGCCGGCTGTTCCCCAGCACGATTTCCGCGTTCGTGCCGACATCGACGAGCAGGGTCATCTCCTCGGCGAGATCCGGGCGCTCGGCGAGGACCATTCCCGCCGCATCCGCGCCGACATGCCCGGCGATGCACGGCAGAACGTAGATTCGCGCGTTGCGATGCAATTTGAAATCGATGACGTTCGCCCGCAGGGTGAGCGAATGATCGGTGGCCAGCGCGAACGGCGCGCCGCCGAGCTCCACCGGATCGATGCCGAGCAGCAGGTGGTGCATGATCGGATTGCCGACCAGCGTCGCCTCGAGAATGTCCTCGTGAGTGATGCTCGCTTGGCGTGCCACATCCGCCGCGAGCCCGCACAGCGCTTCGCGCACCGCCGCGGTCATCAGCGCGGCGCCGCCGGGATTCATCATCGAATAGGAGACGCGGCTCATCAAGTCCTCGCCGAAGCGTATCTGCGGATTCATGACGCCCGCGGAAGCGACGACCTCGCCGCTGCCCAAATCGCACAGGTGCGCAGCGATCGTGGTCGAACCCACGTCGATCGCCAACCCGTACGCGAGCTCGTGCAGGCCGGGCCAGACGGCGATGATCTGCTTGGCGGCGTGCACCGCGACGGTAACCTGCCAAGATCCCGCGCGCAGCGTCGGCTGCAGCGTTTGCAGCACCGACAGATCACAAGTGAGATCCTCGAGGCTCCATTCGGATTCCAGCGCCTCGAACAGCCGGCGCAGATCGCCGGACGGATCGTGCATGTCCGGCTGCTTCACCTGAACGTAGTGCAGGCGTACGACCGGATCGAGCTCGATCACGTGCGCGTCGGCGTCCTTGCGCACCACCTGGCGGTGGACCTGACTGCTCGCGGGCACGTCGATGACCACGTCGGCCTCGACGCGCGCCGAGCACGACAGGCGCCGGCCTTCGGCCATGGGCACTCGCCGCGAGTAGCGCTTTTCCGGCTCGCTGAACGGCGACAAGCTGGCGCTGGACGAGGAGACGCCGTGCTTGGCGAACTCGCCCTCCGCGACCAATACTTGGCAGCGCCCGCAAAGACCGCGGCCGCCGCAGACCGAGTCGATATCCACGCCGAGACTGCGCGCAGCCTGCAGCAGCGGCGTCCCTACCGGGAAATTGCCGCGCTTGCCGGAAGGCGTGAATACGACGAGTGGATCTCGAGCCGCC
Organism: Steroidobacteraceae bacterium; assembly: GCA_036394715.1. GTDB lineage: Bacteria > Pseudomonadota > Gammaproteobacteria > Steroidobacterales > Steroidobacteraceae > Bog-1198. The sequence goes on along the minus strand of DASWEO010000013.1, from coordinate 26,820 downwards.
ATGCGAACCGCCTAATCTTAGGCCGGGCGCCGGCGATGGCCGCCTTCACGGCGGCCGCGCGGCGCTTCACCGGTGGCGCTCGCGGCGCCCGTGGCGGGCGGAGCCGCGTCGCGAAAGCGGCGAATCCAACGGGCGCAGTCGGGATCATGTCCCAGCATGACGTCCGCGCCCATGACGGCCTTGATGACTTCCACATGCATCGGATTGGTAATGGCTGAGGTCATTCCGGCTCCCATGGCCATCGTCAGAAAGGCGCTGTTGATGCCGTCGCGATTCGGCAGACCGAAGCTGATGTTCGAGGCGCCGCAGGAAGTATTGACTTTGAGTTCGGTGCGCAGCCTGTGAACCAGGCGCATGACCTGCACGCCCGCCTGATTGATCGCGCCGATGGGCATGACCAGCGGATCGACGACGACATCGCGTGCCGGGATGCCGTGGTCGATCGCCCGCTCGACGATTTTCTTCGCTACCGCGAAGCGCACGTCCGGATCTTCGGATATCCCGGTCTCGTCGTTGGAAATCGCGATGACCGCGGCACCGTACTTCTTGACCAGCGGCAGTACGCTCTCCAAACGCTCATCCTCGCCGGTCACCGAATTGACCAGCGCCTTGCCCTTGTAGACGGCAAGCCCGGCCTCGAGCGCGGCGACGATGGATGAGTCGATGGACAGGGGCACATCGGTGATCGACTGCACCAGCTGTATGGCGCGCGCGAGAATCGCGGGCTCATCGGCGAGCGGTATGCCCGCATTGACGTCCAGCATGTGCGCGCCGGCCTCGACTTGCGCACGCGCATCCGCCTCGACGCGGGTGAAGTCGCCCGCTGCCATTTCGGCGGCGAGGATCTTGCGTCCGGTCGGATTGATGCGCTCGCCGATGATGACGAAGGGCCGGTCGAAGCCGATGACGACCTCCTTGGTGGCGGAACTGATAACGGTGTCGGTCATGTTGCTGTCCTGTGAGAATATTGAGGGGCGTCGCGCTCCGGATACCAGGGAGCGCGGCCGCGAAGAATCCCGGATTTATCGACGATCTCGGCCACCGATTCTTCCTGGCGGTAGGCCATGATGTGCACGCCGCTCACTCCGCGGATCTCGCGCATCGCTTGAATCAACTCGATGCAGATGTTGCGGCCCTCGCGGGCCTGATCCTGCGCGCCGCCGAGACGCGCGATGACGGCGTCCGGGACGTGCATGCCGGGGACGTTCCTGCGCATCCACTCGGCCGTCTTGGCCGAGCGCAGCGGTCCGACGCCGGCGAGAATAAAGACCTGGCCGAAGAGCCCGAGCGCCTCGATCTCTTCCATGAAGCGGCGCAACAGAGGCAAATCAAAGCAGTATTGAGTCTGAATGAATTGCGCGCCCGCGGCGACTTTCTTCGCCAGCCGCTGCGGCCGCCAGGCATACGGCAGACCGGAGGGATTTTCGGCGGCACCGAGAAACACGCGCGGCGCATAGCTGATCTTGCGCCCGCTTTGAAAATGATGATCGTCGCGCAGGGTGCGCGCGATATCGAGCAGCGACACGCAATCCAAATCGAACACCGATTTCGCCTGAGGATGATCGCCCGCCTGCACGCCGTCGCCGGTCAAGCAGAGTATGTTGCAGACTCCCATCGCGGCGCCGCCCAGAATATCGCCCTGGATCGCGATGCGGTTCTTGTCGCGGCAGGAGATCTGCATGATGGGCGCATAACCGACACGCGTCAGGAGCGCGCAAACCGCGAGACTCGACATGTGGCAGTTCGCGCCGCTGCCGTCGGTCGCGTTGATCGCATCGACATAGCCGTCGAAAACTCGTGCCCGTTTGTACACGTCCTCCGGGTCGGCGGAATCCGGCGGCGCGAGTTCGGTGGTGATCGCAAAACCGCCCGCGCGCAGAACCCGTTCGAACCGTCCAGGGGAGGTATGGCCGGGCAGGATGGGCAGCGGATAGCCGGGGACCGGTTCGTCCTCGAATCTCACGGCGTGCCTTTGGGGGTACCCGCCGGGGAGCCGGTCGCAGACCCCGTCGTCACGCCCTTCGGCCCGCTGCTGTTCTCCGCCTTCTCGCGCACGACCCGCAACCACGATGAACGGCCTTGGGAACGCTGATCCACGGCGAACTGCACCCTGCTCATGGACTCGACGCCGCCCGGTATGCGCTCGCTGCCGCGGTAGGCTTCGACCCACACGCACCTCATATCCGGTTTGACCTCGCAATTGCCGTCGGCGCGCACACCGCCGCAAGGGCCGTTGCGCAGCGACTTGGGACAGTTCATCGGGCACGACATGCCCGTTGAACTGAGCACGCATTGGCCGCACATGCGGCAATCGAACAAGAGCCCTTTGACCGCTTTCTCGACGCGCGCCACCGGCCGTTCGATGCGCTCATGGCCCAATGCCCGAAACAGAGGGTTGAGACGCACCAGCGTTGCCTCGAAACCGCGATAGAACGCGTTCAGGCCGCGCGCGTGGCGCACCGACCATAGCCTGACGGCATACATCAGGCGGACTCGGAAGCCGGCGCGGGTCCGGAATCGGGAACGATCCGATTCGCGTCCACGCCCTTCGAGCGAACCAGTCGTTCCAAATCCTCGTCCGTGAACTTCGATTCGAGACGCGCCGCCTCCGCGGACGCCTCGGCCTGCAAATCATCGCCGCAGGGGCGCGGTGCGCTGCGCGCCCAGTCGGCGAGATAGGCATCCGAACTGCCTTTGCCGGCACGCATGGCGGCGCGGTCCACCGCTTCCTGGAAGCGGTGCGACAGTTGCACCTTGGCCGACTCGCGGCCCCGCTTGACGATGACCTGCGCCGGGATGTCCCGCCAGGAAATGACGATCAGCGAACCCATGCGACCACCTCGTCCCCGCGTGGGGCGTTGTCGCCGGGTTCAGTGGCGCCGCGTGGGCTGTCGCTGCGTGGGGCGCCGCTGCGCCGCGCATCGGCGGCGCGCGTCACCGCATCGACCAGCGTCGTCCCCAGCGTTCCGTAGCCGGTTTGGCGAATTTCAAATTCCAGGCCCATCCGCGCCGCGATGGCGCGCGCCTGCTCCTCCGCGCCCGGCTTCGGGGCCTGCGCCAGATAAACCAGCTTGCGATAGTTGCCGAAGTACATCGAGTGCAGCTCCGGATGCCGATCGAGCCCGAGGCCCCGAATCACCAAACGGTCGAAATGGCGCAACAGAAAGTCCGTGAGGTAGAAAGTGCCCGGCTCGGCCTCGGCAAGCGCACTGAACTTAGGGGAGGTGGCGAAGAACTCGTAGCAATGGGCGCCCGGAATGCGTTCAACCCCCTCCTCGCGCAGCACCTTGTCCAGCAGCCCGCCGGTGCCGCAGTCGCCATAGGCGACGAAGATCGACTGATAGCGGTCGCGCGAGGCGTGAATCAGCGCGCGAACGGCCGCGGGAATCTTTTCCGGCCGGTTGTGCAGCTCGGCCGGTAGACAGCTCACGCCGAGCTCGTCCCAGCCATTGGCGCGGCGCAGCGCCGTGATCTCATGCGCCAGCGCTCCGCAGGCGATGATCAGCAGCCTCAGGCCCCGCGGCTCTGCGTTCTGAGTCACTGCGCGGGCTCAGTGGGCCGCCGCGCCGGCTCGCCGCGCCGCGATCAGCCCCTTGGCGGTCTCGACGGCAACGGCGGCATCGCGGCAATAGGCATCCGCGCCGACGGCTTTGCCGAACTCCTCGTTGAGCGGTGCGCCGCCGACCAGCACGATGTAATCTTTGCGAATGCCGCGCTCTTTCAGCGTATCGATGACCACCTTCATGTACGGCATCGTCGTCGTCAACAGCGCCGACATGCCGAGGATATCGGGCTTGTGCTTGTCGAGCGCCTCCAGGTATTTCTCTACGGGGTTGTTGATGCCGAGATCGATGACCTCGAAACCCGCACCCTCGAGCATCATCGAGACCAGGTTCTTGCCGATGTCGTGAATGTCGCCTTTGACCGTGCCGATGACGATCTTGCCGATCGGCTCCACTCCGGTTTCCGCCAGCAAGGGGCGCAGGATCTCCATGCCGCCCTTCATGGAATTTGCGGCCAGCAGTACCTCGGGCACGAACAGGATGCCGTCGCGAAAATCGATTCCGACGATGCGCATGCCTTCCACGAGGGCGTCATTCAGGACGCGTTCGGCCGACCAGCCCCGCTTCAGGAAAATCCGCGTCGCCTCCTCGACCTCGGTTTTGAGGCCGTTGTATAGATCGTCGTGGACCTGCTCCGTCAGTTCCTCGTCATTGAGCGAGGCCAGTTCGAAATCACCTTCAGTCGGCGCTGACATACTCTCTCCAATCCTTATTTTCCGAACCGCAACCGCGCGTTACACGGTCCTTATCGTATTCCATGTTAAGACGCAACCGCCCTCTGGACTTGTGATATCGCGACGGCGACATGTCCAGACGCGACATCATCAGGTGACCGGCGGCGCGCCGCCCTCCGCTTTGCGCCGTGCGACATAGGAGTCGAGCGCCTCGACGATCGCGGGATCGCGCGCCGGCGCGACATAACGCTGCAATTCGCTCTGCCAGATCCCGGTGGCGCGCATCGTAGCGGTTTTGGCGCCGTCGTCGGCCCATTGGCCGGCATTGCGCCAGTCGGAGACCAGAGGGGCGTAGAAGGCGCTTCGGTAGCGTTCCATGGTATGCGCGCAGCCGAAGAAATGACCGCCGGCGCCCACCTCGGCCACCGCCTCGAGCGCGAGGTCCGGCGGCGCGGCCCCCACCGGCTGAAACACCTCGGCGAACATCTGCAGCATCTCGATATCGAGAATGAATTTCTCGTATGAAGTGGTCAGCCCGCTCTCCAGCCAGCCGGCCGCGTGCAGGACGAAGTTGCAGCCGCCGAACAACGCGCCCCAGAGACTCATCTGCGACTCATAGGCCGACTGAGCGTCGGGAATGTTCGAGGCCGTCGCGTTCGAGGAACGCCACGGCAAACCGAGAAAGCGCGCGAGCTGGCCGGCGCCGAAGGCCGCCTTGACGTACTCGGGCGTACCGAACGCCGGCGATCCGGATTTCATGTCGACGTTCGACGTGAAGCTCCCATACACGACCGGCGCGCCGGGCCTCACGATCTGCGCCAGGGTCAACCCCGCGAGCGCCTCGGCGTGCGCAAGCGTCAGCGCGCCCGCGATCGTCACCGGCGCCATCGCTCCCGCCAGCGTGAAGGGCGTGATGATGAGCACTTGGCCCGCGGTTGCGAAATCAATGATGCCGTCGGCCATCGGTATGTCGAGCTGCAGCGGCGAGTTCGTATTGATGATGGTGTAGGTGTACGGACGCGAGCGGAACTCTTCGGGCGAAATGCCGTGCGCGAGGCGTATGAGCTCGAAGTTGTCGGCGACCTGCTTGCGGCCGCGCGAGAATATGAAGGGAATCTTGTCGCAGAGCATGAGCTGCGCGCGCGTGACCTCGAGATGACGGACGTGGACGGGAATGTCCTGAGGCTCGGTGGCCCCGCCGAGCACGTGGATCACCTCGAAGTTTTGACACAGCTTGATCAGATTGCAGAAATCCTCGAGCGTGCCGGCGCGCCGTCCGCCGGCCGTATCCATGATGTTCGGAGGCCCCGAGGTCGGCGCGAATGCCACGCACTGGTTCGATAGTGGAACGTGGCGCTCCGGATCCACGGCGTGCAACGTTATATCGTGTGGGGCGGTTGCGAGCGAGGCGCCGACCAATTCCCGCGCGAGCCGCACAATTTGCGTCGCCTCGTCGACTTCGGCGCCGGCATTGCGGTACAGAACCCGCGCGTCGGCGGACAGGACCTTCATGCCCTGCGTTTCGAGAATGACGAGGGCGGCCTCGTGAATGGCGGCGACCTGATCGTCGGAGAACACCTTCATCGGCGTGAACGGATTGCGCAGATGCCGGTAAGGCCGCGTGCGATCGAAGATCGCGTGGCTGACATCGGTGCTTCCGGGCCGGCGCCGGCTGCGTCGGCCGACCGTCTCTTCAGGCTGTTTCATTGCTGCTCGCGAATTGTGGACGAGAAATTATTATAGGGAAAAATAACCGCGTCTCCGTGCCGGTCTACGCAGTTTCCACACCCCGCAGTGATTTATTTTTCTTCGCTATGCCTTAATACGATATGGCGACGGGGCTACATGCCTTTATCCGATATGACGCGCGTCCGCATGCCCCGCAAGCGGACGTCCCGTCGCCGTCGAACGAGCCACCGCCTCCGCGAGATAGTCGGCACCCGGGCCCACCTGCGCGAGCTTTTCGGTCACGCTGGTTTCGACGTGCGGATCGGCCGCGCCGGCGCGCCGCGCCGCCGCCAGCGCGAGCTCGCGCGATATGCGCTGCGCATGCTCGAGCGCGGGTTCCGGATCCGGATAGTCGTGACTGCCCGCCGGATCATGGACGCGGAAAATTTTGAAGCTCGGCTGATTGACCAGGATTTCAACAGTCTGCGAAACCACACCGGCGACGGCGCCCACTGCATTGCATACCGCCGCATGCATGGGAATGGACAGCGGCGCGCCGAGCCGGCGAGCCACTTCGGGGTAGTAGGCACCGACCGGCGCGCCGATGGCGACCAACGGACGTGCCAACCCGAATGTGGTCTGCAGGAGCTTCGAAAACGGCCGCCCGGCAACGGTCTCCTCGATGAGTCTGGATCCCAGCTCGCCCCAGCCGCGGCCTCGCGCCTCGAGACCGGGATCCTGAGCCAACGCCGCGGCGAGCAGCACGCGGCCGGTCTCGCGCACGACATGTTCGTAGGTTCGCTCGCAGATCGCCTGCGGCGTAACCGCCGCGCGCGCGGCGCGCGCATTGCGTTCCTCGGTGGCGAGGATGCGTGCGCCGCACTCGGCGGCCTCGCGGTTCCATCCCTGTTGCCGGTCGAGCACGTGCATGGCATCGCTCGGCGTAAACGCCGCGAGGGTCGCAAGCCCCGCATCGGCGAGACGGCGCAGCGCCTCGAGACCTGCGCCGGTGCGCACGACCTCGGACACTTGGCGCGGCTCCAGGCCCAGCGCATCCCACACTCGCCGTTCGACCGCCGAGAAATGCTCGAGGGCGGCGCGATCGGGATTGCGGAACGCGAATTGCGCCGGATGCGCCGGCAGACGTTCGAGTTCGGCGATCGATCGCAACTGCGCGAGTGCGGAAGGGAAGCTGTGCGCGAGCAGGCTGAGAGGCATGGCCTTGCGCGGCCCCACGCAGAGCCGATGTTGCCGGTCGAAATGCACCTCGCTGTCGCCGCCGAGACCGCTGGTGCGCACGTCGACGGCCTCGACCATCGTGCGCCAGGCGCCGACCAGAGCGCCCTCGCCGCTGATGACCGGCCGGCCGCCGGAGACGACCGCGACGTCGGTCGTGGTACCGCCCATGTCCGCGACGACGAAATCCTCGAGGCCGGTCAGGAAGCCCGCGCCGACCAGGCTCGCTGCAGGGCCCGATAGAATCGTCTCGACCGGGTACTCGAGCGCAATTTCCGCCCTCATCAGCGAGCCATCGCCCTTCACGATCATCAGCGGTGCGTCGATCGACTCCTCGGCGAGCACGCGCGACAGCGCCTCGATCAGATGGCGAATCTGCGGCGTGAGGCGCGCGTTCAGCGCCGCGTTGAGCGCGCGCCGCGGAGCATCGAGCTTGGAACTCAATTCATGAGCGCAAGTCACGGGCTTCGGGGTCAACGTACGGATCAACTTCCGCGCACGCAATTCGTGGGCCGGATTGCGCACTGAAAAATTCGCCGCGACCGCGAACGCCTCGACGCGCGTCTCGTGCTCCGCGACCGCGCGCGTGATGGCACCCTCGTCGAGCGCCGCGGACTCTTCGCCGGTCGCGGCGTGCCCGCCCGGGACCCGAACCACAAGGCCGCCGCTCCCGGGCCGCAGCAGACCCGATCGCTCGACCATCGCGTCGTCGAAGCCGATCAGCAAAGTTGAGACCGGGCTGAAGCGATTTTCGACGACGGCATTCGTCGCGAGCGTCGTCGACACGGACACGAGGCTCACGTCTTCGCGGCCGGCGTCCTCCGGCACCAGTTCCAGCACGGCTCGAATCGCTTTGCTGATGCCGACGGCGAGATTCCAGGGAGTGGTCAGCGCCTTGGCGCTCGCAATGACCCGGCGGCCGTCGGCCAATAGCACCGCGTCGGTAAATGTTCCGCCGGTGTCGAGGCCGAGCCAGAGATCCGGTGCCGATTTTTTTGCGCTCATCGATGACCCTTGGGGTTCCGGCCCGTGCCGCGCCGCCGTTGCGCCGCGTAACATACCGGATTCCCGCACCAACCGCCCCGCCCCTTTCCTTGTTGCGCCTGTAGGTTTAGGCTCGTCTTCCGGGCATCGCAGGATGGGAGGGCATATGCAGAAAGCTGTGCGCAAGTATCTCAAGGCCCTTGAAGCGAACGACGTTGACAAGGCGGCCGCGCTGTTCACCGCCGATGGCTGGGTCCAGTCGCCGTTTTTGGGACGCTTGCCGGTGCGCGCCTACATGACGAAGGTCGCGAGCGCATCGAGCGCCAGCGAGCTCACCGTGCATGATGTTCTGGTCAGCGCTGAGGGGCATATGCGAGCGGTCGCCTACTATCTCTACGACTGGCGGCTGAAGGATGGCTCGAAGGTGGCGTTCGAATGCGCGGACGTATTCAATTTCGATCCGGATACCGGCCGAATCGCGTCCGTAGTGCTGGTGTATGACACGCATCTCGTCCGGGACGCCGTGGAAAACAAGTACCCCTGACCCCCGAGGACCTCGGCTTCAGGTATTTTCCGCCCTTGCACTGCGGCGCCCGGTGCCGCGCGTAGACCTTGCGCCGGGGGCGGCGCCCGCTTGACGGCTGAGCTCGCCGCGCAACTGCGCCGTCGCACCGGTCGAAATGGCGCCGAGGCTGGATTCGATGGTCGCGAGGCCGGGCTTGGGTCCACGCACATGAGCTTCGAGCGCCTGGCGCATGACGCGCAGGTGGCCGGGCGTCGTACCGCAGCAGCCGCCGATGATCCGAGCCCCAGAATCCAGCGAAAGCCGCGCGTATTGCGCCATCAACTCGGGAGTTCCGTTGAAGCGGATCTCGCCGTCGCGGAATTGCGGAATGCCGCAGTTTGCCTTCGCGACGAGTACGGCGGTGGGCTCCGAGGCCGCGGCGAGATTGACGATGCAAGCCACGAGTTCGGAAGGACCGGTACCGCAGTTGCTGCCGCACGCCGCGAGATGGTGCTTGCGGTGCAACCCGGCGAGTTCGGACGGCGTGATGCCCATCATCGTGCGGCCGTTGGTGTCGAAGCTCAAGGTTGCCACGATCGGCAGCCCCGTCGTACGCCCGCCGGCGATGGCCGCTTCCGTCTCTTCGATCGACGACATCGTTTCAATCCAAAGAATGTCGGCACCGCCCCGCGCGAGCGCGGTTGCCTGTTCGGCGAAGGCCTCGCGCGCAGCATCGAGGCTCAAGGGCCCGAGCGGCTCGAGAATCTCCCCGGTCGGTCCCATGCTTCCCCCGACGAGCACCACGCGGGTCCCGCGATCCGCTTCGGCACGGGCGATGCGGGCCGCCTTCTCGTTCAGCTCCGCCACGCGCTCTTCCGCCTTGTGCAGCTTCAACCGGTGTCGCGTGCCGCCGAAGCTGTTCGTCAGGATGATGTCCGCTCCGGCCTCCACGAAACCGCGGTGCAGCTCCGCGATCCGATCCGGATGCTCCGAGTTCCAAAGTTCGGGTGCATCGCCCGACCGCAGACCGCGTTCGAACAGGTTGCTGCCGGTCGCGCCGTCCGCGAGCAGCCACGGCCGCTCCGCCAATAAGGCTGTCAGCCGGTCAGTCATTTCGCATTTCTCTCGTTCATGTAAACCGCAAATTCTAGCATGCCCGGTTCCGCCTCCCGGCATGACCGGATCCGTCCAAGAAATGTCGGGCTCCTCCCGGAACCGCCGTTGTATTTTTTACCAGCAGCCTGCCGGGACTCAGCACGGCTCTCGGGGTGCTCCGCGATGGATATGCCGTCATCGACGACGTGACCAATACCCTGTCGGTGTATCGGCTGGAGGATCGATAGCCCGAAAGCCGGATTCCAACCCGCCGCGGGCACTCAAATCCCGCTTCGGCAGCCGAGATCCCGTCGATATTCGGGACTCGGCTGCTCTTGGTCTATAATATCCCGATCCCGAGACGAGACCGGTACCTCGGCGAGGCCGAACCACCAGCTGAGGCCAAAGATCAGCGCAACAGGACAGGACATGAGCGAGTACAAGACATTATTTCTGCAGGCGCCTTCGTTCGACGGATTCGACGGCGGCGCGGGATCGCGCTACCAAGCCAAGCGCGAGATCAAGTCATTTTGGTTCCCGACCTGGCTGGCGCAATCGGCCGCTCTGGTACCGAACTCGCGTTTGCTCGATGCCCCGGCCGATGAGCTGACCGTCGAACAGAGCCGGAAGATCGCGCGCGACTACGACCTCGTCATCATGCACACCAGCACGCCGTCGTTCCCCACCGATGCGAAATTCGCCGAGCTGCTGAAAGAGGACAATCCCAACATCAAGATCGGTCTGGTCGGTGCCAAGACCATGGTTGATCCGGAGGGCTCCTTGAAAGCCACGCTTGCCGTGGATTTCGTGTGCCGCGAGGAATTCGACTACACCTGCAAGGAAGTCGCCGAGGGCGTGCCTCTGAAAGACGTCAAAGGGCTCTCCTATCGCAGCGACGACGGGCGCATCGTGCACAACTTGCCGCGCGCGATCGTCGAGAACATGGACGACTTGCCGTTCGTCGCGCCCGTCTACCGGCGCGATCTCAAGATCGAAAACTACTTCATCGGTTACCTGAAGCATCCCTACGTCAGCTTCTATACCGGCCGGGGCTGCCGCTCGAAGTGCACCTTCTGCCTGTGGCCGCAGACGGTCGGCGGCCACCGCTACCGGGTGCGCTCGGCAGAGAACGTCCTCGCGGAGGTGCGCTGGATCAAGGAGAACATGCCGGAAGTGAAGGAGATCATGTTCGACGACGACACCTTCACCGACACGTCGAATTTGCCGCGCGTGGAGGCCATTGCGCGCGGTATGGGCGAACTCGGCATGACTTGGAGCTGCAACGCAAAGGCAAACGTGCCCTACAAGACCTTGAAGGTGATGAAGGACCACGGTCTGCGGCTGCTGCTGGTCGGCTACGAATCAGGCGACGATCAGATCCTGCTCAACATCAAGAAGGGGTTGCGCACCGACATCGCAAGGCGCTTCACCGAAGACTGCCGCAAGCTCGGCATCATGATCCACGGCACTTTCATTCTCGGATTGCCCGGCGAGACCAAGGAAACCATCGAGAGCACGATCGAATTCGCCAAGGAGATCAATCCGCACACGATCCAGGTGTCGCTGGCGGCACCCTACCCCGGCACGACGCTGTACAAGCAGGCAGTCGACAACGGCTGGCTGCAGGAAAACGACGCCGTCAATCTGGTCAACGACAAGGGCGTGCAGCTCGCCGCCATCAGCTATCCGCATTTGTCGAAGGAAGAGATATTTCACAGCATGGAAGTGTTCTACAAGCGCTTCTATTTCCGGCCCAGCAAGATCTGGGAAATCGTCAAGGAAATGCTGACGAGCTGGGACATGATGACCCGGCGTTTGCGTGAAGGGGTCGAGTTCTTCCGCTTCCTGCGGGCTCACGAGGCCTGAGGGAGCGTCGATTTCATGCCGTCCATTCAAGCGGTGGTAACCGTCGTCGGTTTCGTGTGTTTGGGCCTGGCCGCCGGCTACTCCCTGGTGACCGTCGTTGCCGTACTCGCCTGGCGAATGCAGCGCAGGCCGAGCAAAGCACGCTCGATGCCGCCGATCACGGTGCTCAAGCCATTGTGTGGCGCGGAACCGGGATTGCTCGAGCATCTGCGTTCGTTCTGCCGGCAGGATTACCCGGAATTTCAGATCGTGTTCGGCGTGCGCGATGCGGGTGATCCCGCCTGTGCGCTGGTGAAGCGGCTGGCGGCGGAATTCCCCTCGGTGCCGATCGAGCTCGTGATCAATCCGCAGCTTCACGGCACTAATTTGAAGATCAGCAACTTGGTCAACATGCTCCCGTACGCCCGTCATGACATCCTGGCAATGGCGGACAGTGACGCCTTCGTGGGTAGCGACTATCTCGCCACCGTGACGGCACCGCTGCTGGATCAGGACGTGGGCCTGGTTACCTGCATTTACCGCGGCGCGCCGACCGGGGGGATCTGGTCCCGCCTCGGGGCCATGTACATCAACGAATGGTATGTGCCCTCGGTGCTGCTGGCGTGGCTCTTCGGTTACGAGGGCTATGTTTCGGGCCAAACCGTGTGCCTGCGGCGCGATACCCTGGACGCGCTCGGCGGCCTGCGGGTGATGGCGAACCATCTTGCCGACGACCATCGATTGGGCGAACTCGTTCGCGGGCTGGGGCTGCGGATCGTGTTGTCTCCCTACGTGGTGGACGGAGAGCACCACGAGCCGACTTTCCGTTCGCTTACTCGGCACGAGCTACGATGGATGCGCACCATACACGTGCTGCGCCCGCGCAGCTTTCGGCTGATTTTCATCACTTTTAGTTTTCCCCTGGCAGTTCTTGGCCTCATCGCCGCCCTATCAGAATCGTCATTTTCGGCGGCGGCATGCGTGCTTTTCGGGATCTCGCTGCTGGCGCGGTTGGTGTTGCATTTCGTGCATCGGTTACGCGATGATCGGGCGCTGGTATCGGATCTTTGGCTGCTGCCTGTACGCGATGTGTTGATCTGCTGGGTCTGGTGCCGCAGCTTCTTTACCTCCCATGTCACGTGGCGCGGTAAGGAGTTTGACGTGGGCTCCGACGGCGTGATGCGCCCGCTGTCCTGAATACCGAGCCATCCCGTCCCGGATTCATCGTGCGGGAGACCCGATGAAGAACGCGGCCTACATCGGTGGTCTGCTGGGGCTGGCCTTGTTGGTCACCCTCGTGGTTCGCGCGGATTTTTCCGCGATGCTGCACACCTTGAATTCGGGCGGCTGGCGGCTGCTCTGGCTGGTACCGTACCGCTCGCTGTTCTTTTTCCTCTATGCCGCCGGCTGGCTCATCCTGCTTCGTCCCTACGATCCGACGCATCGCGCCGGGCTGGGCTATGTATTTTGGGCCACTACCGTGCGCGATGCGGTCGACCGGCTGCTGCCGGTGGCCAGTGTCGGAGGCGGGGTGGTCGGGATTCGCTTGTTGCGGTGGCGCGGGCTGGCCGCAGCACCCATCGGTGCCACCGTGATCGTCGAGATGGTAATGACCATGGTCGTGGTGTATGCATTTACCGCCGTGGGTCTGGTGCTGCTGGTGGAGCTCAGCGCCACAGGCCAGGAATACCATCGTCTGCTGCTCGCGTTCCTGCTGACCCTGCCGGTACCGGTGATGACCGTGTTGCTGCTGCGCTACGGTTCGGCTTTTGGGCGCCTTCAAAAATTCTTGGGTCCCTTGGTGGGCGCGAGCACGATGTCCGAACAAGCGGCGGCGCTCGATCATGAGCTCCGCGCCTGTCTGCGGCGCGGGGGGAGATTGCTCGTCGCGAGCATCTTACAGTTCGCGGCGCTGGTCTTCGGGGCCTTCGAAATCTGGTTCGCCTTGCGCCTCTTTGAACACCCCGTCGGCTGGGGCACCGCCGTGGTGCTCGAGAGCATGACCCAGGCAGTGCGGCATTTGGCGTTCGTCGTGCCGGCCGGAATCGGCGTACAAGAAGCCGGCCTGGTCCTGTTCGGGCACGCCCTCGGCATCAGCAGCGAATTGGCGCTGGCCGTCTCCATGGCCAAGCGTATGCGCGAGGTGCTATGCGGTCTGCCGGCCCTGATATCCTGGCAATGGCTGGAGGGTCGACGACTCCAAGGGTCGATGCGCAATGCATCCCAGTAGTTCAATCATTCGGCTGCCGTGGAGCGTGCAGCGCAGGCTCGACGCCGCCGCGTGCGCTCTCTTGAATCCGCGGAACGGCCGGGCAATCGATTTCACCCGCCCGCCGGGAGAAGCCGCGCTGTACCCGCCGGATTCTCTGTCGTGGCATATCTTCAAGAACCCCGTCGCGCTCCTCATCGGCGGGATAGCCGCCGTCATTCTTGAATTGGCGGAGCCCGCCGTGCGTACCGGAGTGTGGGAACACTCCTCGTTTCGCAAGGATCCGATGGGCCGCTTGCAGCGAACTGGGCTCGCCGCCATGGTGACCGTGTATGGCGCGCGCAGCGTTGCCGAACCCATGATTGCGCGCATCGTGCGAATGCACGCCAAAATCGCCGGAAGGACCCCTGCCGGAGTACCTTATTCTGCGGGCGACGCGCAGCTGCTGGCCTGGGTGCAAGCAACCGCCGCATTCGGATTTGCGGAAGCGTACAGCCGCTTTGTCGATCCGCTCAGCGAAGGAGAATTCGACGCCGTGTATGGTGAGGGAGCGCCGGTCTCGCAGCTCTATGGCGCGTTCGGCACGCCGCGGTCCGATGCGCAGCGCCGGGCTCTGTTCGATTCCATGCGGGGCCGATTGGAGCCATCCGCCGTCATATTCCAATTCCTCGAAATCATGCGTGAAACGCCGGCCTTTCCACGCCCCCTCCTCTGGATGCAGCGAATGCTCGTGCGGGCAGCCGTGGAGATCATCCCGGAGTGGATACGCGAATGTCTCGGCCTCACCGAATATTACGGCCTGCGATCGCACGAAGGGTGGATCGTAAAACTGGCCGGCGGGATATCGGACAGGATCGTGCTGGCGGAAAGTCCCGCCGCGCAGTCCTGCCTTCGGCTCGGGCTGCCGGTGACTCATCTCTACGCGTAGGCGCTAAAAAGAGAATCTTACCGCTGGGCGCTCCGCCAATTCGGCGTCACGTAGAACGGCGCATCCTCGGGCGGGGCCATGCCGCGCCCCAATATATGGTCCGCAGCCTTCTCGGCCAGCATGATGGTGGGCGCGTTGAGGTTGCCCGTGGTGACCGACGGCATGATGGACGAGTCCACCACGCGCAAGCCCTCGAGCCCATGGACGCGGGTGTCCGGATCAACCACCGCCAGGGGGTCTTGCGGACTGCCCATCCTGCACGAACACGACGGGTGATAGGCGCTCTCGACCTTGGCGCGGATGAAGGCGTCGATCTCCTCGTCGCTCTGCACCTCGGCGCCCGGCTGAATCTCCCGGCCCCGATATCGATCGAACGCGGGCTGAGCGAAGATCTCGCGTGTCAGCCGCACGCAGGCGCGCATCTCGGTCCAGTCGTCGGGTTCGCTCAAGTAGTTGAACAGGATGCGCGGCTTGTCGAGGGGGTTGGTCGACGCCAGCCGCACCCAGCCGCGGCTCTTGCTGCGCATCGGGCCCACGTGCGCTTGAAAGCCGTGCTCCTGCGCCAGCGTCGAGCCGTCGTAAGCCACGGCCATGGGCAGAAAGTGATATTGGATGTCGGGATACGGCACGCCGGGCCGGCTGCGGATGAAGCCGCAGGTCTCGAAATGATTGCTGGCGCCCAACCCGTCCTTGCGCAGCAGCCAACGCGCGCCGATCAGGGCGCGATTCCAGAGATTGATGGACGAGTACAATGTGATCGGTTCCTTGCAGGCCACCTGGAAATAAAATTCCAGATGGTCCTGCAGGTTCTCGCCGACGCCGGGCAAATCGTGAATCACGGGGATGCCGTGCGTGCGCAGTTCCGCCGCCGGACCGACGCCCGAAAGCTTCAGCAATTGGGGTGAATTGATCGGGCCGCCCGACAGAATGAGCTCGCGCCCGACGCGCACGCGGCGAGTGGTACCGCCTTGAACGTACTCTAGGCCGGTGGCACGCCTACCCTCGAATACGATGCGCGTCGCCAAAGCATGCGTCAGCACCTTGAGGTTGGGGCGCTGCATGGCGGGTCTCAAGTACGCATTGGCGGCGCTGCAGCGCCTGCCCTCGGCGACGGTCATGTCCATGCGGCCGAAGCCTTCCTGCTGAAACCCGTTCACATCGGCGGTGTGCGGATACCCTGCCTCGCGGGCAGCGGCCAGCCATGCGGCATGCAGTGGGTTGCTCACGGTGCCGTAACGAGTGTGCAGCTTGCCGCTGCTGCCTCGATACTCGTCGCCCCCCTCTTGCCGGGTCTCGGCGCGCCGGAAATACGGCAATACATCGCGATACGCCCAACCCTTCGCGCCCTGCGCGCTCCAACCTTCGAAGTCTTGCGCGTTGCCGCGGATGTACACCAGCCCATTGATCGACGAGGATCCGCCCAGCACTTTGCCGCGCGGCGTGTGCATGCGCCGCCCGTCCAAATGCGGCTCCGGTTCCGTGTGGTAGAACCAATTGTACTTCTCCATATTCATCGGTATGGACAGCGCGGACGGCATTTGAATGAAGATCGATCGATCGGAGCCTCCGTATTCCAGCAGCAGCACGCGGTTCCGCCCGTCCGCGGTCAATCGGTCCGCCAGCACGCAACCGGCGGACCCCGCCCCCACGATGACGTAATCAAAATTCTCGTCGCCCAAGCCTGTGTCTCCTCTGGATCCGCTGCTCGCGCAGCGGGCAACTATCGGACGGGGTCGCCCCGACCCCGTTTAAAAGTTGGCGCAAAGCGCCTAACATATCGGCGCGCAGCGCCTAATACGGCGCGTCGATATTGCCCATCGCGACATAGACGCTCTTGAGCTGTGTGTAGTGCTCGATGGCGGCGCGCCCGTTCTCGCGGCCGAGGCCGGAGAGCTTCACGCCGCCGAAGGGCAGCTCGATCGGCGTGACGTTGTACTGATTGATCCAGCAGGTCCCGGCCTGCAATCGCGCGATGACCCGATGAGCGCGGGTCAAATCGTTGGTGAACACGCCCGCCGCCAGTCCGAACTCAGTGGCGTTGGCGCGCTCGATGACTTCCTGCTCATCCTCGAACTCCAGGACCGACATCACGGGACCGAAAATCTCTTCGCGCACGATGGTCATATCGTCGCGGCAATTGTCGAACACGGTGGGTGCCACGAAGTATCCCTTCCCGAGCTCGCCCGTCGTCACGCGCATGCCGCCCGTCAAGACGCGCGCACCCTCGGCGCGCCCGCGGTCTATGTAGTAGAGCACCTTGTGCATGTGCTGCTCGGACACCAGCGCGCCCACCTGCGTCTCCGGGTTCATGGGGTCGCCGATTCGCATCGCGCCCACGCGCTTGACGAGGCGTTCCAGAAACGCCGCCCTGATCGAGCGATGCACGAACACCCGCGTGCCGTTGGAGCACACCTGTCCGGATGAGTAGAAATTCGCCAGCAGAGCGCCGGCGACCGCGTTGTCGAGCTTGGCGTCCTCAAAGACGATCAGCGGCGATTTGCCGCCCAATTCGAGCGTGACGTTCTTCAAGGTTTGCGCGGCATCGCTCATGACTGCTTTGCCGGTGCCGACTTCGCCGGTGAGCGAGACCTTGCGAATGTCGGGGTGCCGCGTCAACAGGCGGCCCGTATCGGCGAAACCCTGCACCACTTGGAACACGCCGGGCGGCACCCCAGCCTCCAGCAGAATCTCCTGCAGCTTGACGGCGGTGAACGGCGTCAGTTCGGCGGGTTTGAATATCATGGCGTTGCCGCAAGCGAGCGCGGGAGCAGCCTTCCAGCAGGCGATCTGCAGCGGATAGTTCCAGGCACCGATGCCGGCCACCACGCCGAGCGGTTCACGCCGCGTGTAGCCGAAGGCCTGAGTCCCGAGATCGATATGCTCGCCGCTGAGACTCTGCGCGAGACCGGCAAAGTATTCGAAGCAATCGGCGCCCGAGGCTACATCCACCACCCGCGTCTCTTGAATGGGCTTGCCGGTGTCCCGAGTCTCGAGCTCGGCGAGTTCCTGATTGCGCGATCTCAAGAGGTCCGCGGCACGGCGCAACACGCGCGCACGTTCGGTGCCCGTCATGCCCCCCCAACCCGCCTGCGCCTTCTGAGCGGCGCGCACGGCGGCATTGACTTGTGCGGCGCCGGCGGCCGTGACGTAGCCCAGCACTTCTCCGGTCGCGGGATTGATGGACGCAAACCGCTCGCCGGCGGCGGGAGAACTTCGCGCCCGCGCTGCCGCGCCCGCGCCGTCTGCGGCAGGCGCCGCGGGGCTTAGACGTGCGTCGACGAATTCAGTCAGCAGGGCGCGCGCGCTTTCACTGTCGGCCTCGCGCCAGCCCGACAGAGCGGCCCGGAGCCACACGCCGTCGATCATGGCCGCGATCATGGATGCCAGGCGCTGCGCTTCGTCCTGCGGCACCAGTTTCCTGAGGGAGCTGCGCAGGTTCGACAAAGTGCGCCGTTGATACACGGATTGCACTCGCTTCAGCGACTCGACCTGCAATACCTGGCCCCAGAAGGCGAGCCAGGCAGTGCCCGTGCGTTGCTCGAATTCCTCCGGCGCGAGGTTCGCGTCGATGACGGCCTGAATGCGCCCGCGCGGGGTGCTCACCTGGCGCAGGCGCGCACGGACTTGATTGCCCACGCGCCGCGCCAGCGCTCGAAACGCCGCATCCAGCAAACCATCCTTGTCGCCGAAGTAGTGAGCGACCAAGCCCGGCGACACGCCGGCGCGGGCGGCAATTTGCGCGAGCGTCGTGCCCACGTACCCAAGTTCCGCTAGGCTATCGATGGTGACCTCGACCAATTGGCGACGCCGTGTGTCCTCGATCGGTGCCTCGGTGCCTTCGACGGAGGTCATTGATTGATTGTTCAATTTCGCAGCTCCCAGAACTCCCGAAGCATGAGTGGACGCCCGGCCGAAGTTGTGTCTAAGATACGTAACAATACAATTTATGCGTTAATTTTCAGTCTACTAGGGAAGCACGGGTGAGCGCTAACCAGACCTCGTTAAACGCCTATTCAAGGCTTGAGTCTCTGATTCAATCATGCCGCTCGCGAGGACGCCCGGTCAAGCCCCCGGAGCCCCTCTCCGGGTACTCTGCCAAAGCTCGCTGGAGTCTCGCCGCCGCCCTGTCGAGCTACGCGCTCATGAGCGCTTTCACCCTGCCGCTGGTCGGTTCGAGCGCTCAGGCCGCGCCCGCCGGCGATGCCGCGCCGCAACTCGGCGATCCCGCGGCGCCACTCAGCGATGCCGCGGCGCCGGCCAGCAATGCCGCAGCGCCGGTCGCCGGCAAACGCGATCCCGTCACCTGCCAAACCGTGCGCTTCTCCGACGTCGGCTGGACCGATGTGACCGCGACCACCGCCCTCGTCACTCAGCTATTGCGCTCCATCGGCTACTCGCCGACCGTCACCGTGCTGTCCGTTCCCGTGACCTTTGCTTCCGTGCAGAACAACGACATCGACGTGTTCCTGGGAAACTGGATGCCGGCGCAGGAGGCCGACCGAGCCCGTTACGTGGAGGACGGATCTGTGGTGGTGATCGGACCGAATCTGACCGGCGCCAAATATACGCTGGCCGTTCCGGCCTACACCTACGCCGCGGGCCTGCGGGACTTCAAGGATATCCAGCGCTTCGCGCCGGCGCTCAACGAGTCGATCTATGGCATCGAACCCGGCAATGACGGCAACCGCCATGTGCTGGAAATGCTCAAGCAGAGTCAATTTGGGCTGGGCGGCTTCAAATTGATCGAGTCCAGCGAGCAGGGCATGCTGGCGCAGGTGGAGCGCGCGTACCGCGACAAGAAGCCCATCGTGTTTTTGGCGTGGGAGCCGCATCCCATGAACATGCGCTTCGACTTGAAATATCTCGCGGGCGGCGACGAAGTATTTGGTCCCAATTTCGGCGGCGCCACCATATATACCGTAACCCGCAAGGGCTACAGCGCCGAGTGCCCCAACATGGGCCGGCTGCTCGCCAATCTCAAGTTCACGCTGCGCGGCGAGAGTGAAATGATGGCGGCGATCTTGGATCGGCATGAGGCGCCCGAAATCGCGGCGACGGAATGGCTGAAAGCCAATCCCACGGCCACCAAGGCCTGGCTCGAGGGAGTCCTGACCTTCGAGGGTCGGCCGGCGGCCTCCGCGCTGGCGCACACCGTGGTGCCGCCGCGTCCCGGCGGATTCGAGCAATGGGTCGTCAGTCACAAGATTCCCGTGGGCGATGGGATGGCAGTGGCGATCGATTACGTCAAAACGCACGGCACTTATCTCTTTGATGGAATATCGATCGTGATTCGCGGCATGGTCAACGGCGTCACCGCGCTGTTGCGCGCCGTGCCCGCTCCCATTCTGATCGTGGCGGTCGCCGCGCTGGCGTGGGCACTGCGCCGTTCGCTGTCCCTCGCCCTCTTCGTCGCCCTGGCGCTGCTGTTCATCCTCAACCAGGGCTATTGGCTCGCAACGCTCGAGACGCTGTCGCTGGTCATGGTCGCGACCTTGGCGTCCACGGCCATCGGTGTGCCGTTAGGCATAGCGGCCGCCCACCGGCCGCGCCTGTTCGCGGCGCTGCGGCCGGCGCTCGATCTGATGCAGACTCTGCCGACCTTCGTGTACCTGATTCCAACTCTCGTGCTGTTCGGTCTCGGCGTGGTGCCGGGGCTGATTTCGACGGTGATATTTGCCCTGCCCGCCCCGATCCGCCTGACGCATTTGGGCATTTCTTCGGTGCCGAAGCCGCTCATCGAGGCGGGCGAGGCTTTCGGCGCCACGCCCATGCAGCTCCTGTGGAAAGTGGAGCTGCCGAGCGCCGCGTCCACCATCGTCGCCGGAATCACTCAGTGCATCATGCTGAGTCTGTCGATGGTGGTGATTGCCGCCCTGGTCGGTGCCGGCGGGCTCGGAGTCCCGGTGGTGCGCGCGCTGAACTCGGTGCAGGTGGGGATGGGATTCGAAGCCGGCTTCACCATCGTACTGCTCGCCATCATACTGGACCGCATCAGCAGACCCAAAGAACGCGGGGTATCGCGATGAACTCGGCCGTGGAATTCAAGGACGTCGATATCCTGTTCTCCCAAGCCGGGCGGGATGGACGCAAGAGTCTGCGCGAGGCGCTCGCCTCTCTCGACGGCGGCGCCGCCCGCGCCGACATTCACAACAAATTCGGGGTCATCGTCGGCGTGGCTGGAGCCAACCTGAGCGTCGCTCCCGGCGAGATTTCCGTGCTGATGGGCCTCTCGGGCTCGGGCAAATCCACGCTGCTGCGCGCCGCGAATGGCTTGAACCCCGTCACGCGCGGCCATGTGCTGATTCGCGACGGCGAGTCCTCCATCGACGTCGCGACCTGCGACACCACGCAGATGCGCCGGCTGAGGCGCGAATGCGTCGCCATGGTGTTCCAGCAATTCGGCTTGCTGCCATGGCGCACCGTGCGCGAAAACGTCGGCTTCGGCCTGGAGTTGCGCGGTGAAGCCGCCGCGCGGCGGAAAACCATCGTCGACGAGAAATTGGAGCTGGTCGGCTTGTCGCAGTGGGCCGAGCGCTACGTCAGCGAACTGTCCGGCGGCATGCAGCAACGCGTCGGATTGGCGCGGGCGTTCGCGACGGATGCGAATATTCTGCTGATGGACGAGCCGTTTTCGGCGTTGGATCCGCTGATTCGCGGCAAGCTGCAGGACGAACTGCTGGCGCTGCAGGCGCGCGTCAAGAAGACCATCCTCTTCGTCAGCCACGATATGGACGAGGCCCTGCGGCTCGGAGATCACATTTCCATCCTGCAGAACGGCCGGATCATTCAGACCGGTACCGCCGAAGACATCGTATTGGCGCCGGCGGACGACTATGTGGCCGAGTTTGTGCGCCACATGAATCCGCTCACGGTCCTGACCGGCGGCATGATCATGCAGCACCGCGCATCGATGGCCGGCGACGGCGGCAACGTGTGGCTGGACATCGGCCGGCGCTATCGGCTGTCCCTCAATTCCTCGGACGAGGCTCTGGGTCTGCACCTCGACGGCGTCGCGCACGGGTTTTGTCATGTCCGGGACGAAGCCGACCTCGGTCACCTAGAGCCCGGAGTCGCCGTGGCTCCTGCCTCGCTGTCGCTGCAGTCCATCATTCACCTGCGCCAGACCACGGGGCACCCCGTGCTGCTCGCCGAGGGGGGCAAGATTCTCGGCGTCTGCGGCGAGGTGGAGATCATCCGGGCGCTTGCCGGCGGCCGCCATACGGGCGCCGCTGCCACGGAGGGGGCAAGTTGAGAAATTGCGGGCCGCCATCCGCTTGGATCTTACGGAATATCCGCTTGGATCTTACGGAATCGCCACGTTTCCGTTGCCGTCAGCTGGCTTAAATATTATCATCAAGATAATATAACGGAGCATCGCAGCTCAATCTCGGGGGGAATTCCATGAATCACGACGTCATCATTTCTTGCGCCGTCACCGGCGACGACACCAAGGTCACCAAGAGCCCGCACTGCGCCATCACCCCGGCTGAGATCGCCGCCACCGCCATTGCGGCCGCCCAGGCCGGCGCGGCCATCGTGCACATTCATGTGCGTGAACCGGAGACCGGCGCGTTCAGCATGGAAACCAAGCACTACCGGGAAGTCGTCAAGCGCATCCGGGAAAGCAAGGTCGATGTGATCGTGAACCTCACCTGCGGCATGGGCGGCTACATCGTCGTCGGCGATCACGGCCTGAAGGACACTCCCGGCCCCGGCAGCGATTTCGTCAGCCAGGAAGACCGAATGCGCCACGTCATCGATCTGTGTCATGAAGGCCTCTACCGGCCCGACATCGCCACCCTGGACTGCGGCAGCCTGAATTTCGGCGACGGCAATCGTGCCTATGTGTCGACACCGAATTACCTGCGCCAGGGCGCGGGCATTTGCAAGGATCTCGGGGTCAAGCCGGAACTCGAGGTCTTCGACACCGGCAATCTCTGGTTCGTCAAGCAAATGATAAAGGAAGGACTCCTCACCTCCCCATCCCTCATTCAATTGTGCATGGGCATTCCCTACGGAGTCCCGGCCGACGTGGGACACCTCCTGGCCATGGTCAATTCGCTGCCCGAGAAATGCAATTGGGGCACGTTCGCGATCAGCCGCATGCAGATGCCGTGGGTGGCGCAGTCGGTGCTGCTCGGCGGCAATGTGCGCGTCGGACTCGAGGACAATCTCTATTTGAGCAGGGGCGTGTATGCCAGCAACGCTCAGCTCGTGGAGAAGGCGCGCACCATCATCGAGGCCATGGGAGCGCGGGTGCTGACACCTGCGCAGGCGCGCGAGAAGCTCGAACTCCGTTGACACTCCGATGACGAGCGCCGCCCCAGTGACGGAACTTCCCGTTTATCGCGCCACGATCGAACCGGACTGGATCGATTACAACGGGCACTTGCGCGACGCCTACTATGGCCTGGTGGCGAGCTACGCCGTCGACGGTGTGATGGACATCCTCGGTCTGGATGCGGCATATCGGGAGCGCACGCATTGCACCCTGTACACGCTCGAGGTGCATTTACACTACCTGCACGAGGTCAAGAGCTCGGACGATCTCGGGGTGATCTCGTCGGTGTTGGATTTCGACCGCAAACGGATCCAGGTCGGCTGTCGATTCATTTGTTCGCGCGTCAGCGAGCCCGTCGCGACCGCGGAACTGATGCTGCTGCACGTGCGTCAAGGGGACAAACCCTCGGTTGCCTCATTTCCCGACGAGGTGACGGCGAAGCTCGAGGCCCTCAAGATATCCCCCGACGCGCTCGAAGCCTTTGGTCCGAGTTCCCGCAAGATTGAATTGAAGCGTCGCTGAAGCGTGCGGCCGCCGGCGGACATTCATCGACTCATCGCGCCGCGCAGCATCGCCCTCATCGGCGCCGGCGCGTGGACCGACGCCGTTGCGGCCGGCAACATCGCGATCGGCTATTCCGGCACCCTCTGGCGGGTTCACCCGACCAGGCGCTCGACCGCCGCCGCCACTTACTATCCGTCGGTCGCCGATCTCCCGGGCGTTCCCGACGCGGCGTTCCTCGCGGTGCCGAATCACGAAGCCCCGGGCGTCGCCGGCGCGCTGGCGGCGCGCGGCGCCGGAGGATTCGTGTGCTTCACCGCGGGCTTCTCTGAGACCGGCACTGAATCCGGCAATCTGCTCACTCGGGAGCTCGTCGGCAATGCCGGGGCGCTCCCCTTCTTCGGACCGAACTGCTACGGCTTCGTGAATTTCTTCGACAAAGTGGCGATGATGCCGGATCAAATCGTGGGGCCGCCCGTCGAACGCGGCGTGGCGCTCATTTGCCAGAGCGGCACGATTGCGCTCACGCTCATGTTCAATCATCGCTCCTTACCCATCGGCTGCCTGTTCACGGTCGGCAATCAGACGCGCTTGGCGGTGGAAGATCTGATCGAGATCCTTTGCGAGGATGCGCGGGTGACGGCGTTCGGCCTGTATCTCGAGGGCATCAAGGATCCGGAAGCGTTTGCGCGCGCCGCGGCTCTGGCGCGTGCCGCGGGCAAGCCCATCGCCGTCATCAAATCCGGGCGTACCGCAGCGGCGGCACGCACCGCGCACAGCCACACCGGCGCGCTGGCGGGCGCCGACGAGGTGTTCGAAGCGTTCTGCCGCCAGGCGGGAATCGCCCGTTGCGACACCTTGGGTACCCTGTGCGAAACGCTCAAGCTGTTTCACACGGGAGGACCGCTTCCGGGCCGCAAGGTGCTGGTCATGGGAGCGTCGGGCGGCGACATGGCGATGACCGCCGACGTATCCCGCGATTTGGGCTTGGATTTCGCGCCCTTACCGCAGGAACGCGCCGCGTCCTTGCGCGAAGTGCTGACCGACCGCGTCACCGTCGCCAATCCCTTCGATATTCACACCTACCTATGGTTCGATCCGCCGGCATTGAAGCGGGTTTTCAGCGAGGTTCTGCACTCCGGGTACGATGCGGCGGGCTTCATGCTGGATAGTCCGCCGGAGGGTAAGGCCGATTCCGCAGCCTATGACGCCGTCATCGATGTGTTCATCGAGGCCGCGCGCGGTGCGCCGACGCGCGCCGCGCTGATCGCATCGCTGCCGGAGACCATGAGTCCGAGAATTCGGCAGCGTTGTCTCGACGGCGGCGTCGTCCCATTGCAGGGTCAGCGCGAAGCGCTGGAAGCCATCTCGCTGTCCGGGAGTATCGGCCCCGCGTGGAAGAGCAATCCGAGCGTGCAATTGCATCTGCCGCCTTCACCCGTATCCGCCTTCTCCCGCGTCCGCTCGCTTGGCGAACATGAGGGCAAGGCCGCACTGGCCGAATTCGGCGTGCGCGTTCCCCAGGGAAGGCTCGTCCCGGCGCATGCCGCTGTCCAGGCGGCGCACGCGCTGGGATTTCCGGTGGCCATCAAAGCCTCAGGCGCTCATCTGGAGCACAAGACCGAGGTGGGCGGTGTAGTGCTCAACGTCCGCTCCCAAGCCGAAGTGATAAGAGCGACAGAGCGGCTGGCGGCGCTATCGGAGACTCTGTTGGTGGAAGAAATGTTCACCGACGGCGTCGCCGAAATTCTGATCGGCATCATCGTCGACCCGCAGTTTGGCCAGGTGCTGGTTCTCGGCGCGGGCGGCGTGTTCACCGAGATCCTGTCCGACAGCGTCAGCCTGCTGCCTCCGTGGACGAGGAGCTCCATAGAATCCGCCCTGCAGCGCCTCTGCATCGCTAAATTGTTCGGCGGCTATCGCGGCAAGCCGGCCGCCGATGTTGACGCGCTGATCGGCACCATCCTCGGCGTGGCGCGCTATGCGTCCGCGAATTTGTCGGTGCTGGTCGAATTGGACGTGAATCCCGTGATCGTCCGGCCCGCGGGCTTGGGCGCGGTCGCGGTGGATACGATGATTCGCTTGCGTGGCCCCTTGAAGGAGTAAGACATGACCGATGGAGTTCGCACCGTCAAAGACGGCCCCATTCTCGAAGTGACCCTCGATCGGCCGAAGGCGAATGCCATCGATCTCAAGGCGAGCCGCCGCTTGAACCAGATCGTCACTTCGTTCCGCGACGACCCTGACCTCCGAATCGCCATCATTACCGGCGCCGGCGACCGATTTTTCTCGCCCGGCTGGGACCTCAAAGCGGCCGCGGCCGGGGAAGAATCCGATTCCGATTGGGGGGTCGGCGGCTTTGCCGGCCTGAATTACCCCAGAAACCTCAACAAACCCATCATCGCGGCGGTCAACGGCATCGCGTGCGGCGGAGGTTTCGAGATCGTGCTCGGCACCGACATCATCGTCATGGAGGAACACGCGAAGTTCGCCCTGCCTGAGATCAATGTCGGCGTGCTCGCCGATGCCGGCACCGTGAAGCTGCGGCGGCGAATCCCCTATCACATCGCGGTGGAATTCCTGCTCACGGGACGCTGGATGGACGCCGCCGAGGCCAAGCACTGGGGTCTGGCCAACCATGTCGTGCCCAAGGGCGAGGGCATGACCAAAGCCCGGGAAATCGCCCGGCAACTGATGGAAGGGCCGCCCCTGCTGTTTCCCGCGATCAAGCAGTTGCTGCGCCACACTGAAATGGTGCCCGAGCATGAAGCCTTTGAATTGCACGACTCGCTGGACGCCGTGCAGAAAGTCGTCCGATCGGACGACCTCAAGGAAGGCGCCCGGGCATTCAGCGAAAAGCGCAAGCCTCGGTGGACCGGCCGATGACGCCCCGCCGTCGAGCGGCCGGCGGCCGGCACCTGGCGTCACGCGGCCGGCTTCGTTTGACGCTTCCTCGGATTCTCGCCGGGTGTATTGCGGCCGGAAGCGGCTGAAGCCGCGGTGGTTGGAGCGGTTGTCGATGTGTGCGGCTGCGGATTACGCGGTCCCATGTTGCCGCGTATTCCATCCCACAACCCGTGAATGACGGCGGCAATTTTGCGGGTCTTCATTTGTTCATACAGTGCAATGCGTTTGCATTGCCGCAGGCATCGGCGAAGGCTCTTCCACGCCCACATGCCCCCGCGGTAATTCCCGTATTCACGGAGCAATACGGTGTTATTCCTTGCGATGTAGTACCGGCGATCCGGCCCATGATTGGTCGTCCACTTGCTCGTCCCGAACATCCTGTGCGCCGTCGGCGAGCCGATGGCATGCGACATGAGGTGCTTTC
>DASWEO010000012.1:0-7247 GCA_036394715.1 Steroidobacteraceae bacterium | reverse complement strand
CCGGCGAGCGTGGGGATGAGGGTGGAAGGGCTGACGCCTCGCTCGCCGTGGCAGGCGCCGCAATTGAGCGCGACGACGGCGCCGTGTTGCTCGCTGCCCGCCGCGATGCGCGCCAGCGTATCCTGGGTCCAGGCAATCCGTGTCGGCGTGCGTCTCGGCGGTTGAGGTTCGTTGGCCGGCCCGCTGTCGGCCGTGAGGCCGATCGCGCGGCAGAACGCGGCCCAGGTGCCGAGCGCGGGATCGTTTTGCTGGAATCGCCCGAGAACGACGAACCCGAACACGAAGCAAACCACGAACACCACTGCGGTCGACGTCCAGGAAATGCGGGACCAGGGATTATTGAGCTTGAAGGGGCCTTGCTCGCGAACCATTATCGTCGTCCTCCGACCTCGGGCAGACTGGTCACCGCCGGCACAGAGTGCTGCTTCAAGAAGAAGAATTGCCCGATCGGATAGCCGTAGGCGAGGATCATCAGGACCAGAACGATCGAGTTCCAGAGACCAAATCCATTGAGCGCCGGCGGAACGCGCACGGGCGGATTCACGGCCAGCGCATAGTGCATCGGCTCTCCCGCCGTACGCTCGCCGAAGTGCGAACGGATCAGGATGACGATCAGAAGGATCGCCGAGCTGAGCAAGATCAGGCCGCCCACCACCGAGATGATGACGAGCGGACCCATCGGCGCATTCAGCGGATCGGTGTAATCGAACGTGGCGACGCGCCGCGGCTGCCCCATCAGGCCCGTGATGTGCCAGGGCACCGTGGTGATGAGCATGCCCCAGAACCAGAGCCACAGCTGCAGACGAGCCGACCGCTTCGAGACCAAGGGCCTCCCCGTGATTCGCGGCCACATCTCATAGGCGATGGCAAAATACATGATGACCACCGCACCGCCAAAGATCAGGTGAAAGTGCGCGGTCACCCAGGAGGTGTTGTGAATCATCGAGTTCATGGCGTAGCTCATGTTGATGAGTCCGCCGAAACCGCCAAGGCCGAGCATCACCAGAGAGAGACCCACCGCCAGCACCATCGGCTCCCCCCAAGGGAGCGCCCGGATCCACCCGAACAGTCCGCGGCCGCCGCGAATGCGGCCGGCGATCTCGAGGCTCGCGCAGATCGAAAACACGGTGAGGAGCGTCGGCAGCGCGACTAGAAAGGTCAGGGCGGACTGCAGGAACTTGAAGCCCGATCCGTGCTCCGGGTCCATGAAGAGATGATGCATGCCGACGGGCAGCGAGAATACGAGGAACATGATGAAGGTGAGCCGCCCCATGGTATCGCTGTAGAGCCGCCCGCCCGCCGCCTGGGGCACCAGCGTGTAGAAGGCGATGTAGGCCGGCATCAGCCAGAAGTAGACGATTGCATGCAGCGTCACCGAGAACAGCGTGCGCGCGAGCGCGGCATCGATCAGGTCGCTCCAGCCGAAGGCCCGCGGCAGCAGGATGCCGGCGAGCTCGAGGAGCACCCCGCTCGCCGCCCACGCCCACAGCATGGCGGTCGCGGTGATCGCGAACATCGGCAGCGGTACGGGCAGCCCGGGGTTGTCCCGCTTCCAGTTCCTCAGGTTGAGGATCATCAGCACGACCCAGATCATCGAGCCCGCGATCAGCAGAAACGCGCCGCCGTAGTACCAACCGCTCGCGAGCAACGGCGGGTAGAAGGTGTAGAGGACCGATGCCTGTCCGGAGAGAATCGCCCCGACTGCCATCAGGGTGCCCACGAGACAGATGGCGAACCCGATCCACGCGGCCGCAGCGCCGCGAATCGGACGGCCGAGGCTCGTTGCGGCGACGGCATAGCCGAATCCCATCGTGAAGAACGTCGTGACCACATAGGCCATCGCGGTGCCGTGCAGCGTGACCGAGCCGTAGTAAAGCGAGGCATCGTCGAGCGGTGCCGGCAGCGGACTGCGCATGAGCATCTGCCACGCGCCGAGCAGGACCGCGACGAGGAACGTGGCAAACGCCACCCAGTAGTGAAATATCGCCAGCCGGCTAGTACGATTCACAGCTCATCCTTTGGAACGGAGTCAGGTTGGCAAACCGCTCTTTCGGCACGACCTGCACATGCGCCCACATCGCGTGGTGACCGGGGCCGCAGAACTCGTGACACGGCATGGCCTTCTCGCCGACGTCGTCGAAGCGGGTGCGCACTTCGGCCACGAAGCCCGGCACCACCATCGTGTTCACATTGGTATTGGGCAGCAGGAAGCCGTGCACCACATCGGCGCTGGTGAGCCGGAACTTCACCGGCGTACCTACCGGTACCTGAACGCAGCGCGGCACGAAATTGTACTGCTCGGCAATGAGACGCACGGTGACCGAGCGGTCGGGCTCGACGGCCGCGCCGAGATTACTTTCGACGAATTCACCTTGCAGATGAAGTGTGGTGGGGTCGATGACCTCGACATTGCTGGGCGGGTGCATGGCACCGACGATGCCGGTGACGACGATGATTGCCAGCATGACGAGGAGCATCGTCGCCATGAGAATGATCCAGCGCTTCTCGGTTCGGGCCACAACCTCCGCCGGGACGATGCCATCCGGCAGTGGCCGATTCAACGGATTCATCGAGTACTCAGCCACTGGCGCCCCGCGGTATGAACAAGAGGAAATAAAAGGCGAGCCAGCCGACGAGCAGAAGCCCGGCAGCGATGCTCGCGACGGCGAAGGCACCGATCGGCCCGTTGCGCAAGGCCTGCGCCGCCGCATCCGCGGCAGCCGAAGCCGCGGCGCCGTCGGCCGGAGGCGCAGCGGACATAAGTGGCTCGTCAGTCGGCATGTCGATCACTCCTTCGCTTGCCCCGGCGGCGCCGGGACGGACGAGCCGAGCTGCTGGTAGTAGGCGGCGAGCGCTGCAATATCTTGATCGTCGAGCAGCTTGGAAAAGAGAGTCATCGTCGTCGGACTGTTCCTGCGAAAGCCGCGCTGCCACATCTGCAATTCGAACGCCGTGTAGTGCGCATACTGGCCGGCGAGGTAGGGGACGGTGGGCGACTCGCCGACGCCGCCTGCGCCGTGGCAGGCGCCGCAAGCGGGGATGCCTTTTGCCGTATTGCCGGATTCGGCAAGATCCTTGCCGCGCTTGACGAGCCTGGGGTCAGGATTCGCCAGCGGTGGGAAGCGTGCTTCGACGTTTGCGTAGTAGGCTGCGACGTCCTCGATATTGTCGGACGAGAGCGCACGCGCGATCGGCGACATGATGGAATTGGAGCGCACCCCGGAGACGAAATCCCGGAGCTGCCTCGAGAGATAAAATGCCGACTGGCCGGCTATGCGCGGAAAAGCGCCGCTCCCATCCGAGCCGCCGGTGAACGCATGACATTGGGCGCAAGCCGGGGCGCCCGCAGCGGTGCCCTGTGCAGCGATGACTGCTCCCTGGGCGGGATCGGCCTTGTGGCCGCTCACGGGGCGCGCCGGGTCCGGCTCGTTGGCGCGATGGACGATGTAGTCGCGGATCGCCGTGGCCTTCGGGCGGTCGAGCACCGTCTTGAACGGAGCCATACCGCCTTGCTCGAGCGCTCCATCGAGCACCACGCTGTACCAGGCCTCCACGGCGATGAAGGGCGACCCTCGAAGATCCGGGGTCACGCCGCCGGCCACGGCGGCTTCGCCATGGCACACGCTGCAGAACTGATTGTACAACCCCTCGCCTTGAGCCACCGTCGCCGGGCTCGCGGTGTCGGCCGGGGGATCGATGACCAGTTTCGGGTCGGGCGGCAGGGCCGGCAGATCCCCCTTTGCGCCGAGCTTGAACACCAGCACTCGGCTCACATTGCGCTCATTGCCGGACTTGGCGGATTGCTGTCCTTGCAACAAGGGATAGGCGCCGCCCCATCCGGACAGCACGGCGATGTACTGCTCGCGATCGACTTGATAAGCGACCGGCGCCGCCATCACCGGCGACTGCGCGAACATCGACCAGAGCTTCTGGCCGGTATCCGCGCGATAGGCGCTGATATCGCCGGCTGCGTTGCCTTGCACCACGAGATTACCCGCGGTGGTCAGGATGCCCCCGTTCCAGGGCCCGAGATAGTTGGCGCGCCACACCTCTTTCTGGGCCGCGGGATCCCAGGCGATGAGATATCCCTTCACGTTGGGCAAATTGGTCGTGGCGGTACCCACGTTCCAGCCCATCGGCAAGGGCTGAAAGTTCTTCACCGATTCGTACGACATCGGAATCTCTTGCGCCGGGATGTAGACGAGACCGGTACTCGGGTTGAACGCCATCGCTTGCCAGCTGTGGGCACCGAGCGCACCCGGCAGGAGATTCGCGCGTTTGCCGGTCTTGTCGTAGCGGATACCGGGCTTTTCCACGGGCCGGCCGGTCTTCGGATCGATGCCGCTCGACCAGGTCACCGGCGTGAAGTTGTTGGCAGAGATCAGCTCACCGGTCTTGCGATCGAGGACGTAAAAGAATCCGTTCTTGTTGGCCTGCATGATCACTTGACGGCGCGCCCCGCCGATGGTGAGGTCCGCGAGGATCAACTGCTGGACGGCATCGAAATCCCATTCGTCTGCGGGCGTCGCCTGGTAGTGCCACACATAGTTGCCGGTGTCGGCATTGATCGCGACGATCGAGGACAGAAAGAGGTTGTCGCCTTGACTCGCACTGCGATATCCCTGGTTCCACTCGAGTCCGTTGCCGGTACCGAGATAAATCAAGTTGAGATTCGGATCGTAGGACATGGCCTCCCAGGGCGCGCCGCCGCCGCCCCATTTCCACCACTCGCCCTGCCAGGTCTTGGCCGCCATCGCCATCGCGTCGTTCTCGAATGGTTTCGAGGGATCGCCGGGTACGGTGTAAAAGCGCCAGACGAGCTTGCCGGTGTCGGCGTCATAGGCCGAGACATAGCCGCGCACGCCGTACTCGTTGCCGCTGTTGCCGATGACCACCCGGCCTTTGATGACGCGCGGCGCCATGGTGATGGTGTACGGCTTGCTCGGGTCGACGGTCATGACGCTCCAGACCGGCGTACCGGTCCGCGCATCGAGCGCGATCAAGCGGCCGTCGAATGCGCCGACGAATATCTTCCCTTGCCAGGCCGCGACGCCTCGATTGACCACATCGCAGCAGCCTCTGACACCGAGGACGCGTGGGACGGCGGGATCGTAGGACCACAAGCGCCTACCCGTCTTGGCGTCGTACGCCTTGACCATGCTCCAGGCCGTGGAGACGTAGAGCACGCCGTCGATGACGAGCGGGGTCGCTTCCTGGCCACGGTTGGTGTCGAGGTCTGCGTACCAGGCGAGGCCGAGCTGCTTCACGTTGTCGGCTGAAATCTGCGACAGGGGGCTGAAGCGCTGTTCGCTATAGGTGCGGCCGTAGGTCATCCAGTTGCCGGCGTCGTGATCCGCCTGGACGATGCGCGCTGCGTCCACATTGGCCGGCGATCCGGCGGCCGGCGACCCGGCAGCTCCGGCGGATTCGAACGGGCCGACGACAACAAAAAAAACCAATAGAGCCAGGAGGGCCCGAACGCCGCGAGGACTAACGAATAGCGCTACAGATACCATCGTCCACCCCTTTATGATGGGCAGCTACACGCTGCCATTGCGGAAACTTAGCGCGGCGCGACTCACCGCAGGCTCACGGGTGCTGATCGGCGCTTTGACAGGCGGCCGTGAGTCATCGGTGAGCGGCGTGGGCGCAGTATTTGGGCCCATGCTTTTCCTACGTCAAGCCTGTGCGGCGATCGTTCTCGTCATCGTCACGCTCGGCATGCAGAGCGCAGGGATGGCAGGTCTCATCGAGTGGGCGAAGTCTCATTTTGCCCGAGGCGCGCAAGCGCTCGGCGCATGGGGCTCCGCCGTGCTCGTCGTGCGTTTTACCAGCTTGATTGTCTGCCTGCACATTTCGGAGATTCTCCTGTGGACAGTGTTTTATCGCTGGCGCTGTTTGAGCACCTGGGAGTCGGCTTTTTACTTTTCGGCGACCAGCTATTCGACCGTCGGTTATGGGGATGTCGTGCTCCAACCGGTGTGGCGGCTCCTCGGGCCCGTAGAAAGTGTTTCCGGGGTGCTCATGTGCGGACTGTCGGCGAGCTTCCTGTTTGCAGTTGTGACACGGCTCATCGAGAGCAGCGAATCAGCCAAGAGCCATCGGTGAGCGTCGTCGTCGTACGGTCTCTCTCTTGCACACGGCATCTGCCCGCTCGGGAGGACTACGCTCGGCGGAATTACGATGCGGATGAGCGGCCATGATGCAAACCGGTGCCGTCGCGATCCCGAACAGGCGCCTCGTCATGGCACCGTGGCAAGTGCGCTGCCTCCAAGGGTATATCGCCGCACACTTGCACACGAGCATCAGGACAGCCGATCTTGCTCGGGTGGCGCAGTTGGGTCCTTTTCGATTGAAGCGCGCCTTCAAAGAAAGTCTTGGCTGCACACCGCATCAATACGTCATTCGACGGAGAGTCGAGCGTGCTCGAAAGCTCATGTCGATGACGGATGACTCGCTCGCGCAAATCGCGACGGAATGTGGCTTTGCGGGGCAATCCCACCTCAGCCATCTGTTTTACAAAATTTTGGGCGAGCGTCCGGGCGCGTGGCGTCGTGCCCACGTAGCGCCGCAAGCACCACCGATCTATTAGTAATTGGTGTGCTCGCCGTGAGCGTAGACGTTCTAACGTGTTGCGGAAGCGGGCCCCATGCGCGGTCAATAGTGGAGAAGCGACATGCCGATAGTCCTATTCGATCTTGCCAGGAATTTGAAGATCACTCGTTTCACGATCGATGTACTCACGCAGCGGCTCGAGCAGCTAGAGTCGCCGCGTGATGGTACTAGCGAAGAGTGTGCGCGGTTCGTGGGCTTGACGCACGAGAGCGTCGCGGCCTGCGATCAACTGCACGATGCGCTGCGCGCCAGGTTTTCTGGTGTGCAGTCCCTCGATTCCGGTGCGATCGCGTTCCTAAACGCCGGATTTGTAGTGCTGCATCGCAAGATTGCCGAATCCATAGCACGCTTGAACTCGTTCGAATACGGGACGGCGAGATAGAGGAGCAGCACACCGCAGGCGAAGCACTCACAAATGCGCGCTACGGTGAAACCGCCTCGGGGAAGAGTGTTGAATGCCCAGCCGATGATGACTTCATCGGCCGCTTTGCCGTTCGCTGAATCGATTCACCGGGGCGCCCAGCGGTGAGCCCGCGGTGAGCCGCACTGCGCTAAGTTTCCCCCTAAACAGCTGCTTGTTGGCTGTCGCACAACCTAAGGAGTCAGATTTTATGCGTAAGTTGATTGTCAGT
>DASWEO010000011.1:0-8170 GCA_036394715.1 Steroidobacteraceae bacterium | reverse complement strand
GTTCGACAAGGACGTGCTCAAGTCCGAAAAGCCCGTATTGCTCGATTTCTGGGCGGAATGGTGCGGACCTTGCAAGATGATCGCGCCCATCCTCGATGAGATCGCCGACCAGTACAAAGACAAGATCCGGATCGCCAAGCTCAACATCGACGACAATCCGGCAACCCCCCCAAAATTCAATATTCGCGGCATCCCAACGCTGATCCTGTTCAAGAACGGTACCGTGGAGGCCCAGAAAGTCGGAGCGGTCACCAAATCACAGCTCGCCGCCTTTCTGGACAGCAACCTGTGAGAGGCTACTTAGGAAATCAGTCGCGCGGCGGCGGCCAGGGCGGCGGGCAGCAGGGGGGCGGCCAGGGCGGTGGCCGATCCAATCGATCCAATCGCGGACCCCGCAACGACAATCGAAACGGCAACACCAACGGGGGCCGGCCCCCGCAAGAAGACTACGGCGATTTGCCGGAAGGCGGCGATGATCTAGAGATCATTGCGCCGACCGATCTCGCGCGCAGCCGCAGCTCGATGAATCTGACGGAGCTCAAGAAGCGGCCGATCAGCGATCTCGTCAAGCTGGCCGAGACCATGGGTCTCGAGAACATGGGCCGGTCGCGCAAGCAGGACATCATCTTCGGCGTGCTCAAGGCGCATGCGCGCAAGGGCGAGGACATCTACGGCGACGGCGTGCTGGAGATCCTGCAGGACGGCTTCGGCTTCCTGCGCTCCTCCGACTCGAGCTATCTGGCGGGTCCCGACGACATCTATGTGTCGCCCAGCCAGATTCGCCGCTTCAATCTGCGCACCGGCGATTCGATATCCGGTTTGATCAGACCGCCCAAGGACGGCGAGCGCTACTTTGCGCTGCTCAAGGTCGGCGAGATCAATTACGATTCCCCGGAGAGCTCGCGCGGCAAGGTGCTGTTCGAGAATCTCACTCCGCTGCATCCCACCGAGCGGCTGAAACTGGAGCGCGGCAACGGATCGACCGAAGACTTGACCGCCCGCGCCATCGATCTGGTGGCTCCGATCGGCAAGGGCCAGCGCGGCCTCATCGTCTCTCCGCCGAAGGCGGGCAAGACCATGCTGCTGCAGAACATCGCGACGGCGATCACCGCGAATCATCCCGAGGTGTACCTCATCGTGCTGCTCATCGACGAGCGGCCCGAGGAAGTCACCGAGATGGCGCGCACGGTGAAGGGTGAAGTCGTCTCGTCGACCTTCGACGAGCCGGCCAGCCGCCACGTGCAGGTCGCCGAGATGGTGATCGAAAAGGCCAAGCGCCTGGTCGAGCACAAGAAGGACGTGGTCATCTTGCTCGATTCCATCACCCGTCTGGCTCGCGCCTACAACACCGTGGTACCGAGCTCGGGCAAGGTGCTCACGGGCGGCGTGGACGCCAATGCGCTGCAGCGCCCGAAGCGGTTCTTCGGCGCGGCACGCAATATCGAAGAGGGCGGAAGCCTCACCATTCTCGCCACCGCGCTGGTCGATACCGGCTCGAAGATGGACGATGTCATTTTCGAAGAGTTCAAGGGCACCGGCAATTCGGAAATCCATCTGGATCGCCGCATCGCCGAGAAGCGCACCTTCCCGTCGATCAACATCAACCGCTCGGGCACGCGCAAGGAAGAGCTCATCACCGAACCCTCGGAGCTCTCCAAGATGTGGATACTGCGCAAGCTCCTGCATCCCATGGACGAGCTGGCCGCGATCGAGTTCTTGCTCGACAAGATGAAGGATACCAAGACCAATCCGGACTTCTTCGACGCAATGAAACGGTAGCAGCGCGTGTAGCGGGGCGCCAAATCCGCTAGGAGCTTGTCATGCATTGGTGGGCATGGATCGCGGTCGGCGCCATACTCTTGGGGTCGGAGTTGGCCTTCATCGACGCTCAGTTCTACCTGGTGTTCGTCGGAGCCGGCGCCTTCGTCGTCGGAATGTTGCAGCTGGCGGGCCTGGGGATGCCGGTGTGGCTGCAGTGGCTGATGTTCGCCGTGCTTGCCGCGACGTCCATGCTCACATTCCGGCGGCGGATCTACGAGCGCATGCGCCGCGGGCTGCCGGCCATGAAGAGCGGCCCGGCCGGCGACACGCTGACATTGCCGGCCGCTCTGCCGCCCGGCGAAACCTGCCGCGTGGAATATCGCGGCTGTTCGTGGAGCGCAGTCAACGCCGGCCTGGGCGTGATTGCCGCGGGATCGCGGGCGCGCATCGAGCGCGTCGATGGATTGACGCTCGTCTTGCGCGCCGACGCGTAGGCCTGCAAGCCGGGCAATTAGGGAGAGAACTTTCTTGGATATTTCGTTCAGCTACGCGTTCATCGTGATTGCCGTGGTCGTGGTGATCGTGTTGGCCAAGACCGCCACCGTGGTTCCGCAGCAAAGCGCCTTCGTCATCGAGAACCTCGGCAAGTACAGCCGTACCTTGCAGGCCGGGTTTCACATCCTGATTCCATTCGTCGAAAGGGTGGCCTACCGGCACAGCCTCAAGGAAATCGCGATCGATATCGCGGAACAGATCTGCATCACCCGCGACAACGTGCAGGTGGGCGTCGACGCGGTGCTCTACATGCAAGTGCTCGATCCGCACCTCGCTTCCTACGGCATCACGAATTTCGGCTTTGCCATCTCGCAGCTGGCGCAGACCACGCTGCGCAGCGAAATCGGCAAGATCGAGCTCGACCGCACCTTCGAGGCGCGCGGCCAGATCAACACCAATGTCGTGAGTGAGCTGGACAAGGCGTCGGCGCCGTGGGGCGTCAAGGTCCTGCGCTACGAGATCAAGAACATCACGCCGCCGAAGGACGTGCTGTCGGCGATGGAGAAGCAGATGCGCGCCGAGCGCGAGAAGCGCGCCGTGGTGCTGACCTCCGAGGGCGAGCGCGATGCCAAGATCAACGCCGCCGAGGGCGACAAGCAACGCGTGATCAAGCAATCCGAGGCCAACAAGCAGCAGCAGATCAACGAGGCCGAGGGCCAGGCGCAGGCCATCCTGGCGGTCGCGACGGCGACGGCCGAAGGCCTCCGGCAGGTCGGCATCGCGCTCTCGGATCGCGGCGGCATCGAGGCCATGCAGCTGCGCATCGGCGAGGAATACGTGAAGCAATTCGGCAAGCTGGCGCAAGCCGGGACGACACTGGTGGTGCCGGCCAACCTGACCGACCTGGCGTCCATCGTGACCATGGCCACCAGCATCGCAAGGAAGGCTCCCGCGAACCCGGCGGGTTAGGGCATGTCGGAGAAGCGTGAAGCCGCCAAGATCGGCTTCGTGGAATTCGTCGTGCTCGCGGCGGCCACGATGTCGACCCAGGCCATCGCCATCGACGCCATGCTGCCGGCGTTCCCGGTCATCGTTCGCGCTCTCAACGTCGCCAACGAGAATCACATTCAATGGATCGTCACGGCGTACATGGCGGGTCTGGGGTGCGGTCAGCTGTTTTGGGGGCTGATGTCCGACCGCTTCGGCCGGCGTCCGATATTGACCGGAGGCCTCGGGCTTTATGTCGCGGCGGCGCTGCTCTGCGGCCTCACCGGGAGTTTCCACGCGCTTCTCGCCTGGCGCTTCGTCCATGGCCTCGCGGCGGCGAGCGTGGTCGTGACCCGCTCGGTCATCCGCGATCTGTATTCGGGCCGGCATATGGCCCGGGTCATGTCGCTGACCTTCATGGTGTTCTTGACGGTTCCCATCCTTGCACCGAGCCTGGGTCAGCTCATCCTCGCGCTGGCGCCGTGGCGCTACATATTCATCGTGTGCGGTATCTTTGCCGCCTTCGTTTGCACATGGGCTCTCTTGCGGCTGCCTGAGACTCTGCATCCGGAATACCGCTTGACCTTGAACTATTCCCACATCGTGGGCGCGGTCCGATTGGTGCTTTTCAACCGCTGCTCGCTGTTCTACACCCTCGCGATGTCCGTCATGTTCGGCGGAATCATGGCGTATGTGGGCATGGTGCAGCAGACATTCGGTGAGGTGTTTCACCGCGGGAATCTGATGCCTGCGATGTTCGCGCTGTGCGCGACGACCATGGGAGTCGCCGCATTTCTGAACTCGAGAATCGTAGAACGCTTCGGCATGCGCCGGATATCGCATACCGCGCTGCTGGTCTACCTCGCGATTACGGGACTGCACACGGCGGTCGCGGCCCTTGGGTTCGAGCAGCTTTGGATTTTCGTCGCCTTTCAGTCCGCCACCATGGCGTGCTTCGCGCTGTCGATTTCCAATTTCGGCGCGATGGCGATGGACCCTGTCGCCTCGGTTGCCGGCATCGGCGCGTCTTTGCAGGGTTTCGTGTCGACGCTGGGCGGCGCGCTCGCCGGCGCCCTCATCGGGCGGCAGTTCAACGGCACGGCCGTGCCGCTCGCGGCCGGATCGCTGTGCTGCGGACTGGCGAGTCTCCTATTCGTACTATTGGCGGAAAAGGGCAGGCTGTTCCGGGGCCATCACTCGGCCGGCGAGATGCCGGCGGCGGCGCAGGCGGAAGGGGCGGGGCTACATTAGTAGCAATTGCTGTTGGTCGTTGGTTACTACTCATCACCGCGCGCGAAACTTCCGTAGGCGTAAATTGCCCAGACGTCAGGCAACGCAGCAAGCAGGGTGTCACGCGCTGCGGTAAGGATGCGCTGGCGGTCGACTTCCGTCATTGCGGGATATTACGGTCATCATCCATCGAGCGATAGCCGCGACAAAAAGCGGCGACTCAGCCTCGGAAAAACTCGTCGAGTTCCTTTCCGGACGCCGCATCGGTGAAACCGTCGAATTTGCCTTGCTCGATGATCAGCTTGGCGGCCCGCATGAAGCCGCCCCAGGCGGCACGGGCGAGCGCGCCGCCGACGCTGACCCGGCGCACGCCGAGCGCCGCAATGTCGCTCAGGGTGAGATTTCCAGGCCAGCCCATGAGGAGGTTCACCGGCTTCGGCGCCACGCCGGCGACCACGGCGCTGATGTGCTCGGGGGTGCGGATGCCGGGTGCATAGAGGCAGTCGGCGCCGGCGTTGGCATAGGCCTTGAGGCGGTGCACGGTGTGCTCGATGTCGGGCCGTCCGTGCAGGAAACCCTCGGCGCGGCCGACCAGCAGAGTATCGCCGCCGGCCTTGTCGATGGCTTTGCGCGCCGCGCGAATCCTGTCGACGGCCGTCTCGACGTCGTAGAGCGGCTGCGACGCATTGCCGGTCGAATCCTCGATCGACAGTCCGGCGACGCCCGATTCGACGGCAAGCCGCACGCTTTCGGCGACGCCGGCCGCATCCGGCGCGAAACCGTGTTCGAAGTCGGCGTTGATCGGCAGATCGGTCGCCTCGACCATGTCGGTCAGATGATCGAGCACCCGGTCGCGCGACATGCCGCCGTCCCGGTGGCCATGCGACCATGCGAATCCGGAGCTGGTGGTGGCGAGCGCCTTGAAGCCGAGACCCTGCAGGTAGCGTGCGCTTCCCACGTCCCATGGGTTGGGAATGACGAAGCATCCTGCCTCGTGCAATTTGTGAAATGCGCGGCGCTTGTCGGCAATGCTGGGACGGACGTGGGGCATGCGTTACTCCTCGAGGAGATGTTCGGCGGCTATTGTGCGCGCGGCGGAGAAGTTCTGCACGCGATGGAGAACCTGCGCACGCGCCGGAGAACTCGCACACCTCAGGGCTTTCCATGTACCTTATTGCGGATGAAGATCCAACCCACGCTGCGCACCGGGGTCACGGCGATGTCTTCGGTGGCGATCGCCTTGCTGCAATGGTGAAACGTAGACGCAGCCCGCTATCGCTCGAGGAAATTGTCGAAGGCGGACTTTGCATCGGCTGCGGATTATGCAAGAGCGTTGCCGGAGCGGACCGGATCCAAATCGTACTGACCCCCGAAGGCCGCGAGCGGCCCGTGGCTCGCCAGCCTCTCGACGAATCGACTCTGGGGCGCATCAACGCCATTTGCCCGGGAACGCGGATCGAAGGGGCCGAGAGTGCTCGCGCGCCTGCAATACATGATCTTGTGTGGGGACCCGCGGAACTCTTGTCCATCGGCTATGCGGGCGACCCGGAGGTGCGCTACCGGGGCGCGACGGGCGGGGTGTTGACGGCGCTGGGGCAGTTCTTGCTGGCGAGCGGCCGTGCAAAATTCATTTTGCACGTGGCGGCTTCGCGCAAGGAGCCGATGCGCAGCGAGCGCGCCTTGAGTTTCGACGCGGCGTCGATACTCGAGGGTGCGGGCTCGCGCTACGGGCCCGCGGCGCCGCTCATCGATTTCACGGCACTGCTCGACCGCGCCGAACCGTTCGCGCTGATCGCGAAGCCTTGCGACATCGCGGCCGTGCGCAATCTGGCGCGGATCGATCCGCGGGTGGACCGATATCTGCGGTACGCGCTGACCTTCGTCTGCGGGGGCGCGTCGGATCTCACGAAGTCGGAAGAGGTCGTGAGCGGATTGGGAATCCGGCCGGATGAGCTGTCCCTATTTCGCTATCGCGGCAACGGGTGTCCGGGTCCCACGCGTTTGGAGACCAAGGATGGGCGGAGCTTCGAGCTGACCTATCAGGAGATGTGGGAGGATGAGGCGACGTGGCGCATTCAGCCGCGCTGCAAGATATGTCCCGATGCCATCGGCGAGAGCGCGGATCTCGCTGC
Organism: Steroidobacteraceae bacterium; assembly: GCA_036394715.1. Classification (GTDB taxonomy): domain Bacteria; phylum Pseudomonadota; class Gammaproteobacteria; order Steroidobacterales; family Steroidobacteraceae; genus Bog-1198. The sequence continues at coordinate 1,565 of DASWEO010000011.1, read as the reverse complement.
CTCGGACGTCTGGCCGGGCGGCGGCCCCACCGGAGAGGACGCGGGATTCAACGGCATCATCGTGCGCACGCAGCGCGGTCTCGAACTCTACCGCGCGGCGGTTGCGGCCGGCGCCATCGTCATCGAACCGCGGGAGGTGAGCTTCCGCGACTTCGATGAATTCCAACCGCACCAGGTGCGCAAGAAGCGCGCGGTCTGGGCGCGCTTGGCGGGGATGCGGGCCGCGGGCCAACCAGTTCCTGAAACACAGGGATTGCGGTTGGCGGAATGCGCTCGAATGAACACGCTGGCGGAAAACCTGGATGAGGCGCGCGGCGCGCGGCGCCGCGCGAGACAGGGGAGGCTCGGCGAACCGCCCGCGGTCCAGCGATAACACGCTGCGATCGAGCGATGGCCAGTGCTTCGATTGAGCGACGGTCCGCGCCGCGATCGAGCTATTTTTGCTCGCGCGCGATGGCGCGATAGCCGATGTCGCGGCGGTATTGCACCAAGTTCCAGTGAATCGCGTGCACGAGCTCGTACGCCTGAGTTTGCGCGGCGGCGACGGTGTCGCCCAAACCGACTGCGCAGAGTACCCGCCCGCCGGCGGTGACGATTTGCGCGCCTTCGCTGCGGGTGCCGGCGTGAAATACTTTTCCGGGCAGACGCGCTGCGGCATCGAGGCCGCTGATCGGATCACCTTGACGGTAACGGTCGGGGTAGCCGCCCGCCGCCATCACGACGCCGAGCGCCGCGCGCGGGTCCCAGCGGGCGTGGGCGGGGACCAGAGTGCCGGAGAGCGCCGACTCGCAGAGGTCGACCAGATCGCTTTGCAGCCGCATCAGGATCGGCTGGGTTTCCGGATCGCCGAATCGACAATTGAACTCGAGCACATTGGGCGTGCCGTCCGCGGCGATCATCAATCCCGCATAGAGAAATCCCAGGTAGGGGTTGCCGTCCGCGCGCAGTCCGCGCAAGGTCGGCTCGATCACTTCGTGCATGATGCGCGCGTGCAACGCGGGCGTGACGATGGGTGCGGGCGAGTAGGCGCCCATGCCGCCGGTATTGGGCCCGCGATCGCCGTCGTCGCGGCGCTTGTGGTCCTGTGAGGTTGCAAGCGGCAATACGCTTTGATCGCTGGCGATGACGATGAAGCTGACTTCTTCGCCGGTCAGAAATTCCTCGATGACTATGGTTTGACCGGCGCTGCCGAAACTGCCGCCGAGCATGCCGGTGGCGGCTTCGACGGCCGACTCGTGGGTCTCGCAGATGATGACGCCCTTGCCGGCCGCGAGCCCGTCGGCCTTGACGACCACGGGCAGGCGCTGCGCCCGGATATAGTCGGGATCGAAGGTCTCTTTGGTAAAGGCGGCGTAGCTCGCGGTGGGTATGCGGTGGCGCTTCAGGAAGTCCTTGGTGTACGCCTTCGACCCTTCCAGGCGCGCCGAGGCGCGGGAGGGGCCGAAGCAAGCGCGGCCTCCCGCGGCGAAACGATCGGCGATGCCTGCGACCAGCGGACCTTCGGGGCCGATGATGGTGAGTCCGATGTCCTCGCGCGTGGCGAATGCAAGCAGGGCGTCGATATC
>DASWEO010000010.1:0-7651 GCA_036394715.1 Steroidobacteraceae bacterium | reverse complement strand
CCTGGTCCACAACGGCAAGACCGTGTGGTCGTTGCCGCCGGCTCATACCGCGGCGGAGCGCTTGGCGCGCGTGGCGAAAATATGCGGTGAGGACTTCGCCGGCCATGTCATCGAGCTGAAGCACGACACGGAGAGTCTACGCCTGTCGGGTTGGTTGGCGCTGCCGACGTTTTCGCGCAGCCAGTCGGACCTGCAATTCGCCTTTCTCAATGGCCGCTTCGTGCGCGACAAACTGTTGGCGGGAGCGGTGCGTCTCGCCTATCAGGATGTGCTGTTCCACGGCAGGTTTTCCGCCTACCTCTTGTATCTGGAATTGGATCCGGCCGCGGTCGACGTCAACGCCCACCCGCAGAAGCTGGAAGTGCGATTTCGCGATTCGCGCCGGATTCATGATTTCGTCTTCCGCACGCTGGAGCGGGTGCTGGCCGACACGCGTCCCAGCGCCGAATCCGCGGGCAGCGCGCCGCTCGATTGGCTCACCGGCAGCGCGACTTTCGATCGAGTCGCGCTGCGGGACCAGGCGCGCTTCGTGCTGCCGGAGGGGCGGGCGCCGCGGACCGGCGAGGATGCCTATCGCGGTTTCGTCGAGCGCGCGGAATTCGGCGTCGGTGAAGGCGCGGGCCTGGGAACGGGGGAGAGTGTTGCCGGCAGTTCGAGCGCAGCCCTCGGCGCCGGCGCAGCTTTCGGCGTCAATGCGAGCGAAGGCACGAATCCAGAGGCCGGGTTCAGCGGCGGCCAAGGTCCCGGCGTCGGCGCCGACGAGCGGCCCCTGGGGTATGCCATCGCGCAGCTGCATGGGGTGTATATCCTGACGCAGACCGCCGACGGCATGGTGTTGGTGGACATGCACGCCGCCCACGAGCGGGTGATGTACGAGCGCATGAAGAAATTGCTGGCGGGAGAAACGGCGCAGCAGCAACTCCTGATACCTCAGATTCTGCAGGTGAGCCCGGCGCAGGCCGAGGCGGCCGAGGCTCACGCGCAGGAGTTTGCGGCGCTCGGCTTCGGCGTGTCGCGCCTCGCGCCCGACCAGTTGGCGATGCGGGCGATTCCCGTTCTCCTGGCAGGCCGTGATCCGGGCGGCATCGTGCGCGATGTTCTCTCGGATTTGCTCGAGCAGGGCCACTCGCGGCGGGTGGAGGAGTCGATCAATCACTTGCTCGCCACCATGGCCTGCCATGCGGCCGTTCGCGCGCAGCGCAATTTGACCCTGCCGGAGATGAACGGCTTGCTGCGTGAAATGGAAGGCACGGAGCGCGCCGACCAATGCAACCATGGCCGCCCGACGTGGGTGCGTTTGTCGCTCACCGATCTTGATCGGCTTTTTTTGCGCGGGCGCTGATGCGCGAGGTGCCCAACCGCCGTCGGGCGGTATTGTTGATGGGCCCCACGGGGTCGGGTAAATCCGACTTGGGCCTGCGCCTGGCCGAAGCGCTGCCGCTCGAGATCGTGAGCGTGGATTCGGCGCTGGTGTACCGCGGCATGGACATCGGCACCGCCAAGCCCACGGCCGCCATGCGGGCGCGCGTGGCGCACCACCTGATCGACATCCGCGATCCCGCGGAAAACTACTCCGCCGGCGACTTCACGCGCGATGCCTCTCGGGCGATGCAGGATATTTGGCGGCGCGGGCGGCACCCGCTGCTGGTGGGGGGCACGATGCTCTACTTCCACGCCCTGAGCTCCGGGATTGCAGAGTTACCGGCAGCGGACGTGAGGGTGCGCGCGGACATCGACGCCCAAGCGGCGGCCTCGGGATGGACGGCCCTGCACCGGGAGCTCGAGCGTGTGGATCCGGAAGCTGCCGCGCGCATTCATGTGAACGATCCGCAGCGCATCCAGCGCGCCCTCGAGGTGCACCGGCTGACCGGGAAGAGCATCACGAGCTTGCAACAAAAGCGAGTGTCGGTATTTGCCGACGTGGACGTCACAGAATTTGCAGTCGCCCCCCTTGAACGCCGCGATTTGCACACCAGAATCGAAATGCGGTTCGCTGCGATGCTCGAAGCGGGGTTGCTGGAGGAAGTGCGCAAACTTTTTGAAAGAAGGGATCTGAGCGCGGAACATCCGTCGATGCGTGCGGTCGGATATCGGCAGCTATGGCGACATTTAGCGGGACAGTGTGTGTTGGACGAGGCGATAGAACAAGCAATTGCGGCGACGCGACAACTTGCCAAACGGCAGTTGACCTGGCTGCGTCGGCGCGAGCGCGCGCAGTGGATCGATTCCATGCATCCTGAGGTTGCACGGAAGATGATCGATGCACTGTCCGAGGGCGGATTCGCAGCCTCGTCGGATGCAACGCCGCAAGGTGCGCTGTGCTAGCATGAATAAGTATGTGCCCGGTGCCGCAGGGAAGTGGTTGGGCAGTCCAAATGACACTAAAAAACAAGGAGCTTCACTCATGGCCCGTGGCCAGTCTCTGCAGGACCCATTCCTCAATGCCCTGCGCAAAGAACGCGTGCCCGTCTCAATTTATCTTGTGAACGGCATCAAATTACAGGGACAGATCGATTCATTCGACCAGTTCGTCGTCTTACTCAGAAATAGCGTGAGTCAGATGGTCTATAAACATGCCATTTCCACCGTCGTGCCCGCGCGCAATGTGCGATTGCCGACCGGCGAGGATGGTGAAGTGACGGAACCGGCGATCGTCGAGTGACGCTAATCGGGGCGTGTAGGACAATGCGACTTTGTCACAACCAGTGACGGGGTGGTTCTCTGCAATTGTTTGAACGCCCGCGGGGTGGTGAGCGCGCGGTGCTCGTCGGCGTGGGGCTGGGCCACCCTGTGGATCCCAGCGACACGGCTGAATTCTCGGCTCTGGCCGCATCGGCGGGCGCACTCGGCGTGGGTCTCGTGCTGGGAACGCGTGCACGGCCGGATCCGAAGTATTTCGTCGGGTCCGGCAAGGCCGAAGAAATTCGCGCCTGCGCGGAGGCGAATGCTGCGGACTTGGTGCTGGTCGACCAGACCCTGACTCCCAGCCAGGAACGCAACCTGGAGAAACTCACCGGCCGTCGAGTATTGGACCGTAACGGCTTGATATTAGATATTTTTGCTCAGCGCGCTCGCAGCTTCGAGGGCAAGCTGCAAGTCGAGCTTGCGCAACTCTCGCATCTGGCGACCCGCCTGGTCAGAGGCTGGACCCACCTCGAGCGGCAAAAGGGCGGCATCGGTTTGCGAGGTCCCGGCGAAACCCAGCTGGAGACCGACAGACGGCTGATCGCCAAGCGCATCCGCACTCTCAAGGCGCGCCTGGAAAAATTGGCGCGCCAACGCGATACCAGCCGGCATGTGCGGCGTGAGGTACCGGTTCCCACCGTGGCGCTGGTGGGTTACACCAACGCCGGGAAGTCCACCCTGTTCAACGCCTTGACGGGCTCAGACACGTATGTCGCCGATCAGCTGTTTGCCACGCTCGATCCGACCGTGCGGCGGGTTAAATTGGACGGGATCGGCGAAGTCGTGCTGGCCGACACCGTAGGGTTCGTGCGCGCCCTGCCGCACGAATTGGTGGCGGCATTCCGCTCGACGCTGCAAGAGGCCAGGGACGCCGATCTCCTGCTTCACGTGGTGGATGCGAGCGATCCGCTGCGCGATGAGCGCATCGAACAGGTCCGCGAGGTCTTGCGCGGCATCGGCGCGGGCGAGATCCGCGAGCTCGTGGTCCTCAATAAGATCGACTTGAGTCAGGAAAAACCCCGCGTCGTTGAGGGTCCGGATGGAGTGGCAGTCAGGATCTGCGCCTCGGCGGCGACCGGTTTGGGCCTTCCGGGGTTGCGTGAGGCCTTGGCGCACGCGGTGCGCCCCCATCAGGTCCGCCGTACTCTGCACCTCGAGTTGCTGGCCGCCGCCGTCCGATCCGATCTGTATCGGCGCAATGCCGTGCGTACCGAGCGGCAATGCGAGGACGGGAGCTGGGACCTGACAGTCGAACTTGACTTAACCGAGTTTGAGAAATTATTGGGCAGCAAGGGTGTCAATCTGGTGGACACCAATAAAAGAACCCGCGAACAGCGCGTGGCATAAGCTCTCTTGTGGCGGCCAAGTCGGCTGTTAGAATGCGCCGCTGTTCAAACATAGGCATAACGCATGGCTTGGAACGAACCTGGCGGCGAGAAACGCAATCCTTGGAACCGTCCGCAACAATCGCAGAACGATCTGGACGATGTGCTGAGGAATTTCCAGCGGCGCCTGTCGGCGCTGTTCGGGCGCGGCGGCGGCGGGGCCGTAGGAGGGGGAGGCCCGAGTTCCGCCAACTTCGGCAAATCCTTGAGCAGCATTCTGGTCTTGATCGGCGCCGTGTGGATCGGCAGCGGTCTGTACCGCGTCGACGCGCAGGAGCGCGCGGTGGTGCTGCGGTTCGGTAAGTTTCTGCAAACCACCGGTCCGGGCTACAACTGGCACCTGCCCTGGCCGATCGAACGCAAGGTCATCGTCAACGTCTCGCACCAATACAGTGTCGTCGACGACGCCAGCATGCTCACGGCCGACACCAATTTGGTGGAGGTCAAGTCCGCGGTCCAATACATCCAGCCGGATGCGCTCAAATTGCTGTTCAAGGTGCGTGACGTCGAGGATACCCTGACCCAGGTCAGCGAAAGCGCGATGCGCGAGGCCGTCGGCCAGGCTTCGCTCGACAAGGCCCTCGCATACGATGTCTCGATCACCGCGCGGGCCAAGTTCCTTCTGCAGCGGACGCTCGACAGTTACGACATGGGGATTCAGATCTTGGGCGTGAAGCTCACCGGCGTGAACGTTCCCGAAGCCGTGCAGGACGCGCAGCGCGATGCCATCAAGGCCGACAAGGACCGCCAGCGCTATCAGCAAGACGCCGAAACGTATCGCAACGACGTGCTGCCGCGGGCGCGCGGCGCCGCCGCCAAAGAGGTGTTGGACGCCGAGGCCTACCGCCTGCAAGTGCTTGCGTTGGCGCAGGGACAGACGGCGCGGTTCGATCAGGTGCTCGCCCAATACGAACATGCGCCCGCGGTCACGCGTGAACGCATGTATCTCGAGGCCATGGAAAACGTGTACAAGAATTCGCGCAAGGTGATCGTCGATGCCAAGACCGGCAACAGCATGATGTATTTGCCGCTCGATAAGTTGATCTCGGCCGGACCTCAGACGATCACGATGCCGAACGATACGATGACCGTCCCCCCGGCGCGGGTCCCCGAGATCCAGGTGTCGCCGCCCGAAGATCCCGCACGCGCGCGCGGTGTACGCTGATGCAAAACAGGATCTTGTACATTCTATTGGGCCTGGTCGCCGTCATCCTGGTGGTGCGCGCCAGCGTGTTCACCGTCAGCGAAGGGCAGCTCGCCATCAAGTCGATCGGCGGCAATATCGTCGACTCCAAATTCGAGCCGGGCCTGCATTTCAGGATTCCCCTGGTCGAAGAGGTGAGCCGCTTCGACAAGCGCATCATCACTCAGCTGTACCGGCAGGAGCTTTTCCTGACGCGCGAGCAGGAACAGCTCAAGGTGGATTTCTACGTGAAATGGCGCATCGATAATCTTCGCCGCTACTATGAAGCCACGGGCGGTGCGGAAGAAGTGGCCAACGATCGCCTGGGCGAGACCATCAAGGACAGCATCAAGACCGTGGTGACCCAGCGCACGCTGCAGCAGGTCGTCACCGCCGAACGGGCGGAATTCACCGATTCCATGATGAAGAACGCGCGCCCTGCGGCCGAGCAGATGGGCGTGGACCTGGTCGACGTGCGCATCACCAAGATCGACTTGCCGCAGCAGGTTCAGGATTCGGTATTCGAGCGCATGCGCGCGTCGTTCAAGGCGCAGGCTGCCAAGCTGCGCGCCGAGGGGGTCGAATCCTCCGAGCGCACGCGGGCCGACGCCAATAAGCAGCAGACGGAGATCCTGGCCGATGCGGCGCGCCAAGCCGGCCAGATTCGCGGGCAGGGCGATGCCTCTGCCAGCGAGGTGTATGCGAAGGTCTATTCGAAGAACGCCGAGTTCTATAGCTTCTACCGCAGCATGCAGTCGTATCGAGAAGCCGTGGGGACCCAGGGCGATGTGTTGGTGATCGCGCCGGACAATGCCTACTTCAAGTATTTCAACAAGTCACAGTCGCAGCCTCTCCCGAAATGATGGATATTGGCTGGACCGAACTTGCCCGCTATCTGGGCGGCGCCTTTGCCCTGTATCTGGTGCTCGAAGGCATTTTGCCGTTCGTGAACCCGGCCGCCGCGCAGCGGCTGATGGCGAAGCTTGCCAATACGGAACCCGCGCAACTAAGGTGGGGCGGATTGATCAGCATGGTGGCGGGACTGGCATTGCTGTGGGTAGCGCGCAATGGGTAAAAACCTAGTCGTGATCGGTCTGCAGTGGGGCGACGAAGGCAAGGGCAAAGTCGTCGATCTCCTGACCGATCAGGTGCAGGCCGTGGTGCGTTTCCAGGGCGGCCACAATGCCGGGCACACGCTGGTCATCGACGGCAAGAAGACCATTCTGTCGCTGATTCCGTCCGGAATACTGCATGCCCGGGTGCAGTGCCTCATCGGCAATGGCGTGGTGCTGTCGCTCGAGGCCTTGTTCAAAGAGGCAGAAATGCTGATCGCGCAGGGCGTGCCCGTGTTCGAGCGGCTGCGCGTGAGCCCCGCCTGTCCATTGATCCTTTCCTCGCATGTGGTGCTCGATCGTGCCCGCGAGAAGGCACGGGGCGCGAACGCCATCGGCACCACGGGACGCGGAATCGGCCCGGCATACGAGGACAAAGTCGCGCGCCGCGCCGTGCGGGTCTCCGATTTATTTCACCGCGAACGCTTTGCCGCGAAACTGGGCGAGATCCTCGACTACCACAACTTCGTTCTGCAGCGCTATTTCCAGGTTCCCGCCGTGGATTTTCAGCAGGTGCTGGAGTCGAATCTGGAGCTCGGCGAGCGTCTCAAGCCGCTGGTGGCGGACGTGACCGGCATACTCGATCAATTGGGCCAGGACGGCGGCAACGTGCTGTTCGAGGGAGCCCAGGGTGCGATGCTGGACGTGGACTTGGGTACTTATCCCTACGTCACGTCATCCACCACCACCGCCGGCGGAGCGGCCGCCGGCACCGGTCTGGGTCCGCGCCGGCTTCACGAGGTGCTCGGCATCGTCAAGGCCTATGCCACCCGCGTCGGCGCGGGACCGTTTCCGACCGAGCTGTTCGACGAATACGGCGAGTATCTGTCGCGGGTGGGTCACGAGTTCGGTTCGGTGACCGGCCGGCGGAGACGGTGCGGCTGGTTCGACGCGGTCGCCTTGCGGCGCTCCATCGTTCACAACAGCTGCTCCCTGCTCTGCGTGACCAAGCTCGATGTGCTCGATGAACTGGATACGATACGCGTCTGCGTCGGCTACCGGATCGACGGCGGCCTTACCTCGACGCCGCCCTTGTTGTCCGAGAATTTCGGCGATGCCCAAGCTGTGTACGAAAACCTGCCGGGGTGGAAGCAGAGCACGGTCGGGATCACGCGCTTCGAGGATTTGCCCGCCAACGCCCGCAGCTATCTCGACCGCCTGCAATCCTTGGTCGGCGTGCCCATCACCATGATCTCTACGGGACCGGATCGCGATCAAACCATCATTCGCCAGAATCCATTCGGCTGATTCCCGGGGACGTGCCGGATTCGATGTTGTAGGCTAGT
>DASWEO010000009.1:0-8995 GCA_036394715.1 Steroidobacteraceae bacterium | reverse complement strand
AGCGGACGACAGGGCGTTTCCGCGGAAACGCCTGCCGTCACACCCTTTCCTAGGCGGATAGCTTGAGTTCGTTGAATTGAATCACGGGCGCCACGTCCGTGTAGCGCGGGATGTCGGCCTGGATCTCCTTGGCGGCGGGACGCCATACGTCGGCGAAGGCCTGGATACTGTCAAAATAGAATTGGCAGCCGCCGTAGAACGCGGGCGGCTCGCCCGGCGCGGTGCCTTGAATGCCGGCGTCGACCTCGGTCTTGCGCAGGCCCTTGTTCAGCAGGCGCATGGCCAGCGGCATATGCTTGCCTACGTAGTAGTTCATATCGAAGTGCGAGCCGGGCTTGTTCGGATACAGCACACTGACTTTGATCATGGGCTTGGCCTCCCGTGGATTATCGAAGAGCCGAAATATACTCCGGCGACGGCTGGCCGGCAGCGGCTATGGCGCTGCCGCGGATCCGGCGGGGGCTCGAGAGTCGCTGGCTCCGTAGAAGATTCCGGGGCGGGGGAATCCCAGGGCCCGGGCGTCGGCGGCATCCGCGGGTGCGATGCCGATGGCCTCGGCTGCATTGCCGGTTCCCCAGGGTTCCAAGGGCACCACGTGGTAGCCCATCTGGGTCAAGGACTTGGCGGTGTCTGCGGAGAATGCGAACGGTTCGCCGGCCAGAGTGTCCGGCAGCCATTGATGATGTATACGCGGCGCATCGACGGCTTCCTGCAGCGCCATCCCATGGTCGATGACGTTGACGATGATCTCCAGGACCGTCGTGATGATGCGCGATCCCCCCGGTGTACCGACCACCAGCACCGGTTTGCCGTCTCTGAGCACGATCATGGGTGTCATGGAACTCAAAGGCCGCTTGCCCGGCGCAATGGCGTTCGCCTTGCCCTGCACCAGGCCAAACATGTTCGGTGCCCCGGGCTTCGCGGTGAAGTCGTCCATCTCGTCGTTCAACAAGAAGCCGGTGTCGCCGGCGATGACCTTGGCGCCGAAGTCGTCGTTGATGGTGTAAGTGACCGATACGGCGTTTCCTTTGGCGTCGACGACCGAGTAATGCGTGGTCGTGGCCTTTTCATCGGCTGCCGCGCCATCGCCGATCGCCGACGAGGGCGTCGCACGATGCGGTTGAATGCGTGCTCTGATCCACTCGGTGTGATGCATCGACAATAGGCGCGCAATCGGATTCTCGACGAAGGCGGGGTCGCCCAGGTAGGTGTTGCGGTCGCGATAGGCGTAACGCATGGCCTCCGTCATCAGATGCACCGAATCGCTGGAGTGAAAACCGAGGGCCTTGAGAGGATAGGCTTCGAGCACTTGCAGCATCTCGCACACGGCGACTCCGCCCGAGCTCGGCGGAGGCGCCGACAGAATGGTATAGCCGCGGTAGCGGCAGGAAATCGGCGCGGATTCGGTAATTTCATATGCCGCGAAATCCTTCTGAGTCAGGATTCCGCCGTTGGCGCGGGAGGAGGCGGCGACCGCGTCGGCGATCGCTCCGTGGTAGAAGGCCTGCGGGCCGCCGTCGCTGATGGCGCGCAATGTCGCTGCCAGATTCTTCTGCACCAAGCGTTCGCCGGGTTTGAAAGGCATTCCCTGATGGAGGAATACTGCGGCGACGTTCGGCTGCGCGCGGAATTCAGCGGTGCCGACTTCGAGTACGTCAACGTCACCGCGCGTCAAGACGAATCCGTCCTCTGCCAGGCGAATCGACGGCGCCATGAGGATGGGCCTCGGCAAGGTGCCGTATTCGCGGCGCGCGGTTTCGAGCCCCAGGACGGTTCCAGGCACTCCGGCCGCGAGATGGCCGTTCACGCTTTTATCGCTGACGGGGTTTCCCTGTGCGTCGAGAAACATATCGGCGCGCGCCGCGAGCGGCGCTTTCTCGCGAAAGTTGATGAAAGTGTTTCTGCCGTCGGCCAGGTGGATGGTCATGAAACCGCCGCCGCCGAGATTGCCGCAGCAGGGATGCGTGACGGCGAGCGCGTAACCCACGGCTACCGCCGCGTCCACGGCATTTCCGCCTTGACGCAGAACCGCGGCACCCACATCGGAGGCCAGGTGCTGTGCCGTCACGACCATGCCGTCCGCCGATTCCAATGCCGCCGGAGCAGCGGCATGGGCGAGGGCGCCCGGGAGTACCGCCGCGGTCAGGGCGATTGAGGAGAATATGAGGTTGGGGGCGGGCATTCGATTAAAGCCGCGGGGCCGGCGGAGTCCCCAGCACGCGCTCAGCGCTCAATCCGAGCGCGAGCAGCGCGCGGTCGGCTCCGGCGGGCGCGTCGAACTCGATCGACACCGGAAGACCGGTGTGGGTGAGTCCAACCGGCAGAACGAGCCCCGGTACACCCGCCGTGCTGCCGGGCGCGATGTTGCGCGCGACGGCTGTGTCGAAGGGCAGGGGACGGCCGCCAACGTCTACGGTGGTTTCCTCGCCTATTCGCGGTGCAGGGACCAGCGTCGTCGGGAATACCATGGCGGCGACGCCGGTCCGGGCAAAGTAGTCCTGATACAGCCGCCGCAATGCCGGCAAGTATTGGTCGCGCGCCGCCGCGTACTTGGGTTCAGTGACGAAATTGGCCCCGCCCGGCAGGACATCGCTGCGAAACACCCGCTGTATGTCGGGACTGGCTTGAGCGACCAGAGTGTCGAAATCCACGACGGCGCCGTACTCCTTCAAGTAGGCGGGGAGCGCGATGCGAACATCGTGGTTCTGGACTGCGTCGGTGGTGAGATCGATGAGCGAAGCCAATCCCGGCAGCTGGGTTTCGACGATCAGCGCACCGGCCTCTTTGAGCCGTGCGAGCGCGAGTTCCGTTTGGCGCTCGATCTCCGGATCGAGATCGGTGAACCAATAGTCGCGGACGACGCCGAGGCGCAGGCCCTTGAGCGGCGCCGCCTGCAGCCGTTGCCAATCATTGGCCACGACCGAGTCGAATAACGCGAGATCGGCGACGCTGCGCGCATGCGGTCCGACTTGATCGAACAGCGGCGAGATGGGTACGCACCCACGAGTGGAATATCGTCCGGTGGTCGGCCGAAAACCGGCAATGCCGCAAAGGGCGGCGGGCACGCGGATGGACCCTTCTGTGTCCTCGGCAATGCCGAGCGGAGCGAGACGGGCGGCGATCGCGGCCGCGGTTCCGCCGCTGCTGCCGCCGGGAATGCGCGACGGGTCATAGGGATTGCGGACGGGGCCGAACGCCAGATTATTGCTGGTCCAGCCATAGGATAGTTCGTGCAGATTGGTTTTGCCGAGCACGAGGGCTCCCGCCCCGCGCAATGCGGCGACCACCGGCGCGTCTTGCGAGGGACGAAAATGGCGCAGCGCCGGCGTGCCGCCGGTGGTTGGATAGTCCTTGGTATTGACGCTGTCCTTCACCGGTATGGGAAGACCGAACAGAGGGCCCGGCTTCGCCCCGGCATGACGTTCGTGGTCGCGGGCGCGGGCGGCTTCGAGCACCAGGGCCGGATCGAGAGTAATGAATGCGTTGAGGGCGTGCGCAGATTGGCACCTTGCGAGCAGCGCCTGTGCGTAGCGCTCCGACGTGAGCGCTCCTTTCGACATGTGAGCGACGGCTTCCACGGCGCTGAGATTGCAAAGGTCGGCGTCCGTGGGCGCCTTGACGCTGTCCGACTCGGTCCTGGCGCCGGCCGCCGACATCGCCACGGTCGCCGTCGTGCCGAGGACGAAGGTACGGCGCGAAATGTCAGGAGGCTCGGACACGATCCCGCCTCAACGCTTGACACATACAATGCACGGCACCGCCGCCGTTGCCGATCATCGACACGTCCGGGTCGTAAACGGTGAGCCCTTCCGCGCGGCAGGCGGTGATGAGATTCTTGCTCGAGGCAGGCACCAGCACACGCTCCTTCCCAAGCGCCACTACATTGGTACCCATCTGCATGGCATCGCTATAGGGAACGGATATGGCGCGTATCCGTTTCGAGCGCAGCCACTCGACGAGTTCCGGCTCGACCGCTTCCACGCACACCACGGCGAGGCCCTCGGCGATCATGCCCATCTGCACGTCCAGATGCAGGAAATGCGAATCGAACGCATAGGTATGAAGCTCCCAACCTTCAGCCTCGAACCAGCGTTGCAACTGCCGTACGGCGGGCTCGATCGAACGCTCACCCGAGTAGCCGCAGGCCGCGACGCCGGGCTTCAGCACCATGAAGTCGCCGCCCTCGACGTTACCCGCGGTGATCAAATCGTAAATCGGGATGCCGGCATCGAGATAGAACTGCAGGCAGGCCGCATACTCACCGCGCCGATAGGGTTTTTGCAGCTGCATGATCACCGCGCCCCAGGGAGTCATGACGCTGCTGTCGCGCGCGAAGATTTGATAGGGCAGCGTAGGCTCGGGGGCGAGAAAGTGCACCTTCACCTCCGCCTGCCTGTAGGCGTCGACCATCTCGCCGTATTGCCGCCGCGCAACCGCGAAATCGAACTTCAAGCCGACCCGTTCGGCGCGCTGGCACACGGCGTTGCCCGGCTGCCATGTGAAATGATCGATGGGTCCGACCAGCACATCGCGCAACGTGCCGTATTCGCTGTCGACGCCCCAGGCGTCCAGCGGGCGCGTGCCGCCTCCCTCAATTCTCGTGCGCAACGGCATCGTGAGATCTCCCTTGTGGTCCGGCGCCCAAGGCGCGCCCGTATCATACCAATCCCGGGGATGCCAGCGTGGTAATCAGGCGAGCGAAGTCGCCACGATGCGTTATTCACGGCACTGGGGTGGCGAGAGGCTGACCCTTGTCGATGATCCAGGCAGACACACCCGTGCCGCCGTCGCCGCCCGGCGCCGCTACGAGGCTGTGCACCGCGCCGCGCGGATTGAAGAAGCTGTCGCCGGCCTTGAGCAGCCGATCGGGTTGGCCCCGGGTCTTGAGTATCAAGGTGCCTTTGAGGACATAGCCGGCCTCATCGCCCGGGTGCGTGTGATAGCCGATCTCCGTGCCCGCCGGCAGCATCGCCGATCCGATCACGATTTCCTTTCCCGGCACGCCTGATTGATCGTGCCGTTCGAATATGGTTCGTACCGGCTGGGCGGAAGCCTTCGGCTCGTCCGCGGCGGCATTCACGGTCAACGCAGCCACGGCGACCAATGCAATATGTGTCAATTTCATAGGAATGCTCTCAGTGGGTTGACAGGTCTACGCTCGCGAAATATCCGGTCACTGCGGCGATGTCGGCATCGTCCAGTCGCTCTGCGACCGAGCGCATCGATTCGCCGGCGTCGTTCTTGCGCGTGCCGTCCTTGAAGGCCTTGAGCGCGCTCGCGAGGAATTCCGCCGATTGTCCGGCCAAGTAGGGCGCGGCGTGAGGCACACCGACGCCGTCCGGACCATGACAGGCGTTGCACGCCTGCACTCGCTTCGCCTCGTCGCCTTGAAACGCCAGTTGGTGGCCACGCGCCAGATGCACGGCGATCGGCGGTTTAACCTGCGGGATATAGCGCGCCGACATCGCCGCGTAGCGCGCGGCGAACTTGGCGCGTTGTTGCTGGCTCAATGCTTTGGCAAAGTTTGCCATGATCGGATTGTCGCGCGTCCCGGCCGCATAGTCGTCCAACTGTTTCTTCAGATAGTCGGCTGACTGTCCGGCGATACGTGGAACATGCGCCGCCGCCATGCCTTCGCCGTGCGCGCCGTGGCAGGCTTCGCAGGGCGGCGCGGCAGCCGCGGCCGATGCCGCAGGCGTTGCGGCCCCCGCGAGTGTTGCGCTCGCCGCAAGCGCGCAGGGGAGGGCCGCGATCAATAGGAAGCTGAAGGCGAATCGCGCGAAAGGGGGCGCAGGCGCGTTCACGCCGACACCAAGCGGCCGGGACTTTTCAGGTACTTGTTTTTGAGCGCGTCGATGGCCCAGTAAGTCAACGCGCCCAAAGTGCCCGTCGGATTCCACGTGGCGTTTTGCGGGTAGTTCGAGGCGCCGATCACGAACACGTTCGGCACGTCCCAGGACTGCAAGTAACGGTTGACCACGCTGGTCTTCGGATCGTCGCCCATGACGGTGCCGCCCGTGTTGTGCGTGGTTTGATACTGCGTGACGGTATAGGGACCCTTGCGCGGACTACCCACCACCTGTTTCGCGCCCATGGCTTTACCGATCTCGACCGCCTTCGCCGTCACGTAAGCCGCCATTTTGATGTCGTTCGGCGGGAAATCGAAAGTGATCCGCAGCACGGGCTGGCCCCAGGCATCCCGATACGTGGGATCGAGGTCGCAATAATTCTGCCGCTGCGATACCGAGCTGCCGTGACAGCTGAACATGACCGTGTGGTTGTAGTGTTTGACCACCGCCTGTTTCCAGCCCTTGCCCCACGCCGGCGTGCCGGGCGGTACGGGGTGGTACTGGATGGGACGGCCGTTGGTGTTGACGGCACCGATGTAGGCGCCCCCGATGAATCCAAGTCCACTGTGATCGAAGTTGTCGCCCGCAAAGTCGTTGATCAGCGTGCCGGACGCGCCCGAGGCCATGAACGGGTTGACGATGACGTCTTCGTCGAAGAATGACGCCACCGTGCTCATGGTCTGATAGGCGTAGTTGCGGCCGACCACGCCATGGCCGGTGGCCGGATCGTAGGGCTTGCCGATGCCCGACAACAGCAGCATGCGGATGTTGTTGATCGCGAATGTGGAGGTGATCACCAGCGACGCCGGTTGTTCGAATACGCGGCCGACGGCATCGATGTAGGTGACCCCCGTCGCGTGCTTCTTGGTGGAATCGAGGTTGATGCGCTGCACCTGGCAGCCGGTGCGCAGCTCGAAATTGGGATTGGCCAGCAACACCGGCAGGATCACCGTCTGCGGTACGGACTTGGCATAGTGCTCGCAGGCGTAGCGTTCGCAGAAACCGCAGAACACGCAGGCATTGAGCTTCACGCCTTCCGGGTTCGTGTAGGGCTGGCTCAAGTTTGACGAGGGCTGCGGAAAGGGGTGATAGCCCAAGCTGCCCGCGGCCTTGCGGAACATCGCACCTTGGAAATGCTCTTTCTGCGGCGGAGTCGGATAGTCTCGAGATCGCGGCGATTCATGGGGATCACCGCCGGCCTGAATCCGGCCTTTGATGTTGCCGGCCTTGCCGCTCGTTCCCAGCAGATATTCGAAGCGATCGTAGTGCGGTTCCAAGTCATCGTATGTAACCCCCCAATCCTGAATGGTCACATCCGGATCGAGGAAGTTCCTGCCGTAGCGCTCGCGCGTACGGGTCGCCAGCTGGAAGTCGGTCGCCTGAAAGCGGTAGGTTTGACCGTTCCAATGCACCATGGAGCCGCCGAGGCCGGTGCCGGGCAGAAACGACTCCCAGCGTCGAACGGGCAAAGCCACCTGCGCACCCTGGTTGCGGAAGGTCACCGGTTCACGCGTGTTGTCCTGCATCAGGGCCTTGCGGATATCGAAACGCAATTCATCGTGAACGGCCGGGCTCTGAAACTCAGGCACCGTGAAACGCGTTTGGCCGCGCTCCAATCCCACCACCTTGTAGCCGGCGGCGGCCAATTCCTTGGCGACGATGCTGCCGACCATGCCGACTCCGATGACCACGACATCCACTTCTTTGAGACGCTGCGCCATGGCGGTTTTCCTTATAGATTGGCGGGGATGTCTTGCCGCACGTGGATATGTCCGTGTCCGTCCTCGGCGAGGCTCATCGGCTCACGTTCGAACTTCACGCCATGACGATCGATGGCCTCAAAGTAGTCCGCGTAGGCGCCGGGGAAGCCGATCATCCGCCAAGCCACCATGTTGCGGTTGCCGCCATAAACAGGATCGCTGAAAAATCCCTCGATCGACATTTTCAATAACATGTCGAAGAACACGCCGGAGGGAACGCCGTCGAGATCGTGTGCGCCGGACTCCAAGGATTTGAGATAGGCATCTTGAGCTTCGGGCGACATGCCATGGAACGGCGTGCCATGCGCGTCGAGGTCGCGATTGATGGCGCGCAACGACGCATGAAAGAGTTCCGCCGGCGTGAACGGCAATTGATAGCCTTGAGACGGCGTTCCCGGCTGCCATGGGCCGCTTCGATAGAGCCGCTCGCCCGCGCCCCACGCGCCGCCCAGTTGCTTGTCGAGATAATTGGGAACCCCGGCACCCAGTGCACCCGGCCCCGACTCGTCCGCGGGGATCAGCCGCTCGCAGGCCGCCTCGATAAACAGCACTTCGGCGGTGTTGAAAAAGAGGTAGGTCGTCTTGGGCGGTTCGGCGGTGTTCGCGGTTTTCGCCGGGACCACGGCAGCCGCAGCAGTCAGCGGCAGCAGCGCAGCGGCGGGGGCGACGGTCGCAGCGCCCACGGTGGTGACAAATGAGCGCCTGGTGACTTTGTCCATGATGGCCTCCCCTTGTTGTCCGCCGAATATACTACATTGGATCGCACGTTTGACTCGTACGACAGTGCTGTCACACGACTGAAATCCGTTTCGGTCCGCCAGGGCGCAACGACCTCAGACCAGCCTCGGTGAGATCTTCAGACCCGGCCATAGGGGCGCATGTTTAAATTAGAGCGTAGCTGATTTTAGTCATGTATATATTAGAGTCGAGGTGACAATTCCCGGCGCGACCGAGGCTGCCGCGGTCGTCGGTAACAACCGCGGAGAGAGTGCCGAACACCTCGGCGAATCTAAACGCGATCGGATGGACGTCGGCTGAACCGGCCCGCCAAAGCCGGAAGCACCAGCAAGTTGAGAATGGTCGATGACACCAAACCGCCCAACACGGTCACCGCCATCGGTCCCTCGATCTCCTGTCCCGGATGCCGCAGGCTGAATGCCAGGGGCGCAAGGCCGAGGGCTGTCACCGCAGCGGTCATGAGAATCGGAATCAACCGCTCGTTGGCGCCGCGCAGCACGGTTTGCATATCCCACGCAGCGCCTTCGGTGTCGACCAGATGCTCGTAGTGTGCGAGCTGCAATATGGCATTGCGCGCGCTGATTCCGAACACCGTAACCAGGCCCACGAGCGTGCCCAGAGAGATTCCGATGCCGGTCGCCGCGATGG
>DASWEO010000008.1:0-7088 GCA_036394715.1 Steroidobacteraceae bacterium | reverse complement strand
TTTCCCGGCACGCGCTATCGCCGCTCGTCCGCAGCGGCCATCTTGAAGTTTCGCGACATTCTCAATGATCACGGGGTCATCGCCACGATTCGCAGGACGCGGGGTGACGACATCGATGCGGCGTGCGGGCAGTTGGCCGGCCGGGTCACGGATCGCACGTTGGTGCGGCTCGGCACCAGACTGACTTCCACCTCACGCGCCCCGGCGGAAATTCGATGAGCTCCAGCGTGGTGAAGATACTCGCGGTGGCTCTCGGCGTCTGCGCGGCGGCCTGCTCGCACAATTCGCAGTTCAAGAAAGCTTCGCCCGCGGTGATGGCGGCCACCAATATGCAGCTCGCGATCGAATACCTGAAGCTCGGCAAACTCGCGTCGTCGCAGGAATTCATGGAGCGCGCGCTCAGTGAAGACCCGGGCAACCCGGACGTGCAAATGACCGCGGGCCTGGTCTACGAACGGGTCAATGATATTCCGAAGGCCGAGCGCGCCTATTCCACCGGCTACCGGCTCGGAAAGAAAGATCCGAACATTCAAAACAGCTACGCCGGATTCCTGTGCCGTACCGGCAAGGCCGTCGCGGGCGAAAAGCTTTTCGCCGCGGTCGCGAGCAATCCGCTCTATCAAACTCCGGAAGTGGCGCTGATCAACGCCGGGGTTTGCGTGCGGGGCACCGGCGATCTGGTCGACGCCGAACGCTATTTCACTCGGGCGCTGGCGATCCATCCGAATTTGCCCGAGGCCTTGCTGCAGCTCGGGAACATCGCATTCGATCGCGGCGACGCCGCACAGGCGCGCGAGATCGTGAAACGATATCTGGCGGTGAATCCGCCGACGTCCGAAGTCCTCTGGTTGGGGGTTCGCGCCGAACGCAAGCTGGGCGATGCGACCACGGCGGCGAGCTACGCGCGGCGCGTGCAGACTGAATTTCCCGATTCGGAGCAGGCGCAAATGATGCGGTCCGGCGTCGAGCGATGACCGATCCCGGCACAATCGGGGCGAGGCTGAAGGCCGAGCGCGAACGCCGAGGATTGAGCCCGCAAAAGGCCGCCGACGAGTTGCATCTCGATGGCTGGGTCATCGATGCGCTCGAGGCCGACGATTACGG
Organism: Steroidobacteraceae bacterium; assembly: GCA_036394715.1. GTDB lineage: Bacteria > Pseudomonadota > Gammaproteobacteria > Steroidobacterales > Steroidobacteraceae > Bog-1198. The sequence goes on along the minus strand of DASWEO010000008.1, from coordinate 5,984 downwards.
ACGCATTGGTCCGTCGGTCTACGCCAAGGGTCATCTGAAGAGATACGCGGCATTGCTGGGGTTGCCCTCGGCGGAAATCATGGCCGGTTACGAATCCCAGCACCAAGCGCCCGGGCCGGCGGCGTCGCAGCCGGCCAATGTGAGACTGCGCACCGGCCCTCCCGTCGTGAACGATTTGCCTTGGCCGCTGATTGCGGGTTCGGCTGCCGTGGTATTGCTGGCTGCCGCTGTGCTCTGGTGGAAACCGTGGCAGCCGCGCGGGGGGGTCCCGGCGGCGAGCGAGACCCTGGCGGCGAATCCAAGCGCCCCATCGACCGACGGCGCCACCGATTCTGCCGCGGCCGTGGCCGGCTCCGCGCCGCCGCCTCTGGGTTCGCCCGCGCCGGCACCTTCATCGGCGTCATCGCTCCCTTTGGCGGCGGCGCCGCCGAGCGGTGCCGCTGCGACGCCGGACTCGCGGGCGACATCATCGCCGGCGAAGCCCGACGCCATGGCCGGGATGGGGCGCGCCCGCCTTCGCTTGAGCTTTTCCGCGGACTCGTGGGTGGACGTGCATGACGCGGCGGGGCGGCGGGTGTTCGTGGGCAATGGCCGCGCCAATAGCGTGAAGACCATCGCGGGTGTCGCGCCCATGCGCGTGTACTTGGGCTCCGCGAGCGGCGTGCAGCTCGAGATCAACAACCGGGCGGTGGCGATCGGACCGCAATTCTGGGCCGGCGATGTGGCGCGCTTCGAGGCCGGCGCCGATGGTGTCTTGCGCCGCGATTCCCGCGTCGTGGCGACCCCCGGTCCCGGTGCAGCCACGCCCGCCGCAGCGACGCCCGGCGCCGCGATTCCCGGCGCGCATCCGTCCGGCTGATCGGAGAGGGCTCTTGACCAAGATTATCGAGCCCCTGCGCGGCGTACACGATGTGTTGCCCGCGCAAATCGCGGCCTGGCAGCACTTGGAACGCATCACGCGAGAAGTCTTCGCGGGTTACGGTTACGAAGAGTTCCGCGTTCCCGTGATCGAGCAGACGCAATTGTTCAAGCGTTCGATCGGCGACTTTACCGACATCGTCGAGAAGGAGATGTTCAGCTTCGTCGATCAGGGCGAGGACCACATCACCCTGCGGCCCGAAGCGACGGCCGGCATCGTCCGTGCCGTCATTTCGAACGGAATGCTGCGCGAGGGGCGCCTCCGCGTCTGGTGCATGGGTCCGATGTTCCGGCGCGAACGGCCGCAGGCGGGGCGCTACCGCCAATTCCATCAAATCGACGCGGAGGCATTCGGATTCGAAGGACCGGATATCGACGCCGAAATCATTCTGCTTTCCGCGCGCTTGCTGAGGCGTCTCGGATTGACCCGCACCAAGCTCCTGGTCAATTCGCTGGGAACGCCCGCTTCGCGCGCGGCGTATCGCGAGCAGCTCACCGCTTATTTCAGCGGGCACGAGTCCGCGCTCGACGAGGACAGCAAACGGCGGCTGAAGGGCAATCCGCTGCGAATACTCGACAGCAAGAATCCGGACATGCAGCGCATCGTTGCCGGGGCGCCGCTGCTGCTCGATTCCCTGGATGCGGAGTCGCGGACTCATTTCGAGGCTTTGTGCGCCCACCTGCGCAGCGCCGGCATCGAGTATGATATCGAGCCGCACCTGGTCCGCGGACTCGACTACTACACCCGGACCGTTTTCGAGTGGACGACGGATGCCCTCGGTTCGCAGAGTACCGTGTGCGCCGGCGGACGCTACGACGGCTTGGTGGCCCAATTGGGCGGCGCCGGCACGCCGGGGATCGGCTGGGCCATGGGGCAGGAGCGGATCGTCATGCTCCTCGAAAAGCAGGGATTGGGGCTCGAGCGCGCCCGGCCCCAGGTTTATTTGGTGCTGGCCGGGGAACGCACGGAGATCGCAGGCTTCAAACTGGCGGAGCAACTGCGCGACGCCTGGCCGGACCTCGCGCTGCAAATCAATCTCGGCGGCGGGAGTTTCAAGACGCAGTTCAAGCGTGCGGATAAGAGCGGCGCGCAGTTTGCGATCATTCTGGGGGATGACGAAATGGCCCGGGGCGTGGTCGCCGTCAAGGCATTGCGCCGGGAGCCGGCGCAGGAGGAATGCCCCATCTCCCAAATCAATGAACGCTTGGGGGTCTTGTTGGGTCTTAAAGGCGGGTAGCGGAGAAGCCATGGCAGAAGAATATTTGACCGATGACGAACAATTAGAGGCTGTCAAGCACTTGATAGTGGAGTACGCGCCGTGGTTGATCGGCGGTGTGCTGGTGGGTGCCGCTGCGTTTTTCGGCTATCGGTATTTTCAGAACTACACCAACGAGCGTGCGTACAAGGCTGCGGCGGAGTTCAGCACCCTGACGGCCGCGCTTCGGCAGAATGACCACGCCAAGTCCCGGCAAATCGCCGATGAAGTCATCAAGGACTACGCGAGCTCACCCTATGCCGACCAGGCGCAGCTGACGCTGGCGCGGCTCGACGTTGACGACGGCCGGCTCGATAAAGCCATCGCGCCTCTGACGCAAGTCATGAACGATTCGAAGGACTCGGAACTGCGGCGCGTCGCCCGCTTGCGCCTGGCGCGAGTTTTGACCGATCAGGGCAAGGCGGACGAAGCGATCAAGACTCTGGCCGAACCGATGCCGGCCGCATTCTCGGCGCCCTATCACGAGGTGCGCGGCGACGCGTTTCTCGCGAAGAAGGATACCCCCCATGCGATTACCGAGTACCAGGCAGCGCTCGGAGCCGCCGATGTCAGCGGAATCAACGCGGCATTGCTGGAATTGAAAATCCAGGATCTCGGCGCCGTGCCTGCGCCGCTCGCGAATACTATTTCCGTAAGCACTTCGAACAAGGCCAAACCCTGATGCGCTCATTGCTTCCTTTGGGCCTGGCGGCGCTGCTGATCGCGGCCGGCTGCAGCAAAGACAAAGACGTCGAGCCGCCGGCGGCCTTGGTCAAGTTTCCGGCGACGCTGCCGGTGAAAAAGCTCTGGGGCGAGGGCGTCGGCGGCGGCAAGAAGCAATCGGTGCTGCGCCTGGGGTTGGGCCCCGCGGTCGACAACGGCGTGGTGTTCGCAGCTTCGCACAAGGGCGAGGTGCTTGCCGCGTCGCTGGATACGGGGCGCCATCTTTGGGTCAAGAAGCTGAAGATACCGATATCGGCAGGGCCGGGTGCCGGCGCAGGGATGGTCGTGGTGGGCAGCAGCAAAGGCGCCATCGTGACATTGGACGGAGCCACCGGGCGCGAGCTGTGGCGGACGCGCTTGAATTCCGAGCTGCTGTCCGCTCCTGCCGTCGGCGAAAAAGTCATCGCCATTCGTTCGGTCGACGGCCGGCTGCACGGCCTCGACGCGCACACCGGCAAGGAACTCTGGTCGGTCGAGCAGCAGGTGCCGCGCTTGAGTCTGCGCGGCACGGCGATACCGCTCATCGCCAAAGAAGTGGCGATCAGCGGCTTTGACAACGGTAAGGTCATGGCGGTGTCGCTCAATACCGGCGACACGGTTTGGGACTCGGCCCTGGCCACGCCCCACGGCCGCACGGAGCTCGACCGCCTGGTCGATATCGACTCGGCGGTTCGCGTGGCGGGCGACAATGTGTTCGCCGCGGGTTTCCAGGGACGCACGGCGATGCTTGCGCTCGATTCGGGCCAGATCTGGTGGGCTCACGATATGTCGAGCTATCGAGGCTTGGCGGTCGACGAGGACAATTTGTACGTGACGCAATCCGACGGCATCGTGGTTGCGCTTCGCCAACGCGACGGTTCCGAGCTTTGGCGCAACCAGAAATTGAAGCTTCGCCGCTTGAGCACGCCGGTGTTGACGAGCACGGCGGTTGCAGTCGCCGACTTCCAGGGCTATTTGCATTGGCTCGACAAGACCACCGGGGAGCTCGTCGCCAGGGAGCGTGTCGCCAAGGAACGGATCAGCAATTCTCCGGTGTCGGTCGGCGATACCGTCGTCGTGCTGACCGACCGCGGCAAGCTGGCCGCATTCCGCGCGACGCCCGTGGCCGCCGCGGCGCGCGCACCCGCCGCCGCACCCGCGTCTGCGCCCGACGCCGCGCCCGCGCCCGCGGCTCCCACAGCCCCAGTACCTCCGGCCGCGGATCCCGCGACTCCTCCCCCGACGCCGTAGACGACGTGCTGCCGGTAGTCGCGTTGATCGGTCGGCCGAACGTGGGCAAATCGACCTTGTTCAATGCCATGACCGGCACCCGCGATGCCTTGGTCGCGGACCTGCCCGGTCTGACCCGCGATCGGCAATACGGGTTCGCGCGGCGCACCGAAGTCCCCTGCATCGTCGTGGACACGGGCGGCCTGGTCGAGAACGCCGGCGTCATCGAAAGCTTGATGATCGCGCAAACGGAGCGTGCGATCAGCGAGGCGGATCGGCTCATCGTGCTGGTGGACGGCCGGGCCGGCGTCACGCCGCAAGATCAATTCGTGGCGCAGCTGGCGCGGCGCAGCGGCAAGCCGCTGTTCTTGGCGGTCAACAAGACCGAAGGCTTCGATCACGACATCGCCGTTGCCGATTTTCACCAGCTGGGATTGGGTGAGCCGCATCCGATCGCGGCCGCGCACGATCAGGGCGTCATTTCCCTGCTCGAGGCAGCTCTCTCCGGCTTGACGCCGGACCCGCAGGACGGCCCTGAAACCACCGGCATCAAAGTGGCCGTCATCGGCCGCCCGAATGTCGGCAAGAGCACCTTGATCAACCGGCTGCTCGGCGAGAATCGCATGGTGGCGTTCGACCAGCCCGGCACGACCCGCGACGCCGTGCTGGTGCCGTTCGAACGCGACGGCGAGCGCTACACGCTGATCGACACCGCGGGTCTGCGGCGCCGCTCGCGCGTCGAAGAGGCAGTCGAGAAATTCAGCGTCATCAAGACTTTGCAGGCGATCGAGACCGCCCACGTGGTCGTCTTGGTGATGGATGCACATGACAATGTCGCCGAACAGGACGCGAGCCTGTTGGGTACGGTCGTCGAGCAGGGCCGAGCCGTGGTGCTCGCCGTGAATAAATGGGACAACATTCCGACGGAACAGCGCGATCTGATCCGGCAGCAAATCGAACAGCGCCTGCAATTCGCTGACTTCGCGCCGCTGCATTTCATCTCGGCGCGCCACGGCAGCGGTGTCGGCGAACTATTCGCCGCCGTGCGCAAGGTGTATGCCGCCGCCACCCGCGACATGAGCACGCCGGAATTGACGCGGGTGCTCGAAGCGGCGATCGAAAGCCATCAGCCGCCGCTGGTCAGCGGCCGCCGCATCAAGCTGCGTTACGCCCACCAGGGCGGCCGCAATCCGCCGGTGGTCGTCATCCACGGCAATCAGACCGATCATGTGCCGGACGCCTACCGGCGCTACCTGGTCAATGTCTACCGCAAGGCATTCGATCTATCGGGTACTCCGGTACGCGTCGCATTCCGCGGCGACGAGAACCCTTTCGCCGGCAAACGAAACCCCCTGACCCCCCGCCAAGTGCGGAAACGCAAGCGGCTGATCCAGCGCAACAAGCGCTAGTCAGGAGCCCGCCCGCTGTGGGTCATTGCGCATGCGCCGCACCCTCGCGACGGCGATCATTAGTCAGACAAGGCCCCTAGCCGATTTTTGCTAGACTAAGCCCCAAGTCGGCAGGCTGCGTAACGGGCGGGATGTACTTGCTGAAAATCACAAAAGCCAAGGCCTTCCGCATTTCCGCGGTCGTGGTGGTGCTGGTCGCCCTGTACGCACTGGGCGGATTCGTGGTGGCCCCCAGGATGCTGCGCTCTGCGCTGATGGAAGACATTCCCAAGACCCTGGGTGTGACTCCGACGGTAGGTCAAATACACGTCAATCCCTTTCTCTTTCAGGTCGAGATCAAGGATTTCTCGCTGGCCGCCCCGAGCGGAGAGAGACTGCTCGGCTTCGGACGATTGTTCGTCGATTTCGAATTATCCTCGATCTGGCACCGCGCGTATTCATTCGCCGACATCGACCTCGACGCACCTTC
>DASWEO010000007.1:0-10112 GCA_036394715.1 Steroidobacteraceae bacterium | reverse complement strand
GGGTTTGGGAATCGAACCGATCAAACCCAACCGGCTGGTCCGCCTCGACAACATGTCGGCAGTGGTGCTGGCCGCCGAGCAGGGCGTCGGCGTGGCTCTGGTCGCATCGCGCCTGAGCGCCGATCGCTTCGTTGCGGGCGGTCTGGTGAAATTATTCGATGCGGAATTGACCACCAACGAGAGTTACGTCTTATTGCACAGGCCCGAGGACCGCGCGCGCGAGGATCTGCAGGAGCTGACGCAGTGGATCCTCGCCAAGTGCCGTGTTGCTTGAATGTGAACCAGCTCACACAGGCGAGACATACTCACACGGGTGAAAAAAATTTTGACGACGCGAGAATTTTCTCGCTTGCCTGCGCTGTGAGTCCTCCTTATGGTTCGGATGGGGTGTTGGTATTTTTGACCATCAAGGAATACCACCATGAAGTCTCGACATATCGGTCTCGGTCTGGCGCTCGCATCGATCGCCGCACTCACGCCCGTCATCTCCAATGCATCGCCTGAGAAAGCTGCGCTGGATGCCTGCGCTCGCGCCTTCGCAACCAGCCTCGCAGCGCCCGGTGCCGCCGCTCCTGCCTTCAAACTGGCCTATCGATCCAATGAGTTCGCCGGCTCGATGCTCGAGTTCTATACCCGCGAATACACCTTCGATTTGAACGCCAACGATCTGAAGACCGGGTTGCCGATTGCGCGCGCGAGTTGCTCCACGGATGCGCATGGCGCCGTCGTCGCCTTGTCGCCGATCCCGCTGGATGCCGCGCATCCGGCCGTCGCGGCTCGATTGTAAGTAAGGATTCCGGCCGCCCTTGCGCGGCTGGCGGGTTTGACGCTGGCGGCGTATAAATTCGCCATGAGTGTCGCATCGAATGCAGGGGCGGCTGCGCCGGCAGCCGCCCTCGAATTGGTGGTCGCCGTGGCGGAGAACGATGTCATCGGCCGCGGCAATCAGCTGCCGTGGCACCTGCCGGCGGATTTGCGGCATTTCAAATCCCTCACGCTCGGCAAGCCCGTGCTGATGGGGCGCAGGACCTACGAGTCCATCGGCAAGGCGCTGCCGGGGCGAACGAATATCGTGCTGAGCCGTTCGGCGGGATTTTCCCCGAGCGATTGCGTGGTCGTGAAATCGCTCGCCGACGCGCGCATGGCGGCGGGCGCAGAGCCCGCGCTGATGGTGATCGGCGGCGCGGAAATCTACCGGCAGTGCCTGCCGCTCGCCGGCCGCATCCATCTCACCCTGATTCACGCACAGATCGAGGACGGCGATACGATTTTCGCGGGTTGGCGCGGCGGGGAATGGAAGGCGTCGTCGCACGAGCGCCACGAAGCCGACGACAGGAATGCGTACGCCTACAGCTTCATTACCCTCGAGCGGATGGGATCCGGCAGCGTCAGTTGAGCGGCGTGAGCCTGGCGCGGATCTCTCGTTCCGCGCGCTCGAAATCGATGTCGCTCAAGGTCGACGCTGTGCCCGCCGTCAATTCGTCCAAAAGCTCTGCCTGCACCGTCCCACGCTGGAGCGCGGTTTGGTAGGGGATCTCGTGGTGGAACATCACCATTGAATAGCGCGGAATGAAGCGTTGCGGGAAGCGCCTTTCGAGTTCCAACGACAGCGCCTGCTGCAACTGGAACTTGGGGTGGGCCACGCGTTCGCGCATTTCCAGGTAGTTGTCGAGAGCCATGACCGCAATCGCGTCGGTGTTGGGCTTGCGCAGGGCGCCAAATTCCCCGAATACCCTCTCCCACGAAGCATGCTCGAGGGCGCAGGCGTCGAATTCCACGCAGTCTTCAAAGCAGCAATTCATACCCTGGCCGTGAAACGGCACGATGGCGTGCGCCGAATCGCCGATCAACGCCGTCATGCCCTGATGATGCCAGGGGCGGGCCGACACCGTCCCCAGAAACCCGACCGGGTGATCATTGAATTCCGCAATACGATCGGGCATCAATTCGCGTGCGTCGGGAAAATTCTGCGACAGGAATCGCTCGATGGCGGCCGGCTCGGCCAAACTTTCGAAGCTGACCTCGCCATGCTTGGCCAGGAACAAGGTCGCGGTGAAACTACCGTCCTCGTTCGGCAGCGCAATCAACATAAAGTTGCCCCGCGGCCAGATGTGCAATGCATCTTTGGCCATTCGATGGCGTCCCGCCGCATCGGCCGGTATGGACAACTCCTTGTAGCCGTGCTCAAGATCGGTCTCGTGCGCGTCGATCAAGTGCGCCGAGTTCATGCTCCGGCGCATCCATGAGCCTGCGCCGTCGGTCGCCAACAAGGGCTCCATGGGTACGCTGATCAGACGGTCACGGCGCAGATCGCGTATGAGCGCGGTTCCCTCGTCGAATTCGGCGCTCTCGAATCGATGCTCGAAGTGAACGGTGACCCCCGGCTGCCGAGCCGCAACCTCGAGCAGGGTCTGGTTCAGCCGATGCCGCGAGATCGAGTAGATCAGTTCATTGGGCCGTTGTCCGTAGGGCTGCAGGGATGTACCTCCCTCGGCATCATGAATGAGCCGTCCGCGCATCGGCAGGAGCGCTTGCTCGAGATCCCGGAACACTCCCGCCAATTGCAGGGCGTGTATCCCGCGATCCGCCAATGCCAGATTGATGGATCGTCCTGATTCGGGCGGACGGCCTCTCGGGTCGGGCCTGGTTTCGTAGAGTTCCACGGCGTGGCCGCGGCGCTGCAATAGGATGGCAAGCAGTGCCCCGGTGGGTCCCGCGCCGACGATGCGAACCGCGGGGCGATCCATCTTCACGGACCCATGGCTTGCGACAGGGCTTCAACAGCCGTGAACACATCGCTGTACGAGTTGTAGAGCGGGATGGGCGCGAGCCGCAGCACATCCGGCTCCCGCCAATCGGCCACCACCCCCGCCGCCGTCAGCAGTTCATGGCAGCGCTTGGCGGCGGTGTGCGAGCGCGCGATCCGCAAGCTCAGCTGACAGCCGCGCTCCGGGGCAGCGCTCGGCGTGACGATGTCCACCAGGCCCGGCGACAGGGTTTCGATGAGACGCTGCAGGTATCCGGTCAAGGCAATGGACTTCTCGCGCAACCGGCGAATTCCTGCGCGCTGAAAGATTTCCAGCGACGCGAGGAGCGGCGCCGCGGAAAGCACGGGCGGATTGCTGATTTGCCAACCCTGCGCGCCCGGAATCGGATGGAACTCGGGTCCCATCTGGAACCGCACGACGGGGTCGTGTCCCCACCAGCCGGCGAACCGCGGCCTATCGACGCCGCGGGCATGGCGCTCATGGACGAAACAGCCGCCGATGGCACCGGGACCGGCATTGAGATACTTGTAGCTGCACCAGACGGCGAAATCGACATTCCACTCGTGCAGGTTCAACAGCGTGTTGCCGATGCCGTGAGCGAGGTCCAGGCCGACCACGGCGCCGGCACGGCGCGCGGCGTCGATCATGGGAGCGAGGTCCAAGCATTGTCCGGTGAGATATTGAACGCTGGGCAGGAGAACCAGCGCCAGGGCGGCGCCCTCCTGCTCGATGCGATGTATCACGTCCGCGGTCCTCAGCGTTCTCTCGCCGGGACGCGGCTCGATCTCGATCAGATGCTCGGCCGCATTCAGTCCGTGAAAAGCCAGCTGCGATACGACGGCGTAGCGGTCCGAGGGGAACGCCGATTTCTCGATCAGCACCCGATTGCGCGAAGAGTGGGGCCGAAAGAAACTCACCATCATCAAATGCAGATTGACCGTCAGCGAATTCATGGCGACCACTTCGCCCTCATCGGCGCCGACGAGGGCCGCGAGCGGCGCAGCAGCCTGTTCGTGATAGCGGATCCACGGACGCACCGCGGCGTGGTGCCCGAGCACTCCCAAGCGCTGCCAGTCCTTCAACTCCTGTTCGACATACTGCGCCGCCGATTTGGGCTGAAGCCCCAACGAGTGGCCGCAGAGATACACCAATCGTCTTCCTGAGCGGTCGAAAGGGTGATGAAATTGCGCGGCGAAGGACGCCAATGGATCGGCTGCGTCCTGGGCCAGTGCGCCTGCCCGGTCGAGCGTCACTTGCCCGGAGCCTCCATGACGGTGCCGCAGACGGCGCAGGTGCGATGCGAAACGCTCGAATAGAATCGGGAAAAAATCTCCGGCAGCTGTGTTTCAATGTTGCGCACGGCAACGCGTTCCAGATACAGGCGATGCCCGCAGTGCTCGCAATACCATGAGAAGCCATCCAGTTCATCCGGATTGCGGCGTCGTTCGACGACGATTCCGACGCTGCCCGCCGGACGCTGCGGCGAATGCGGTACTTCCGCGGGCAGCAGAAATACTTCGCCCTGGCGGATGGGTAGGTCGGTCATGCGCCCGTCCTGCACGGTTTTGAGCAGCATGTCCCCCTCCAGTTGGAAGAAGAACTCCTCGCTCGGGTCATGATGAAAGTCTTTGCGCGAATTGGGGCCGCCCACGGCCATGACGATGAAGGCGCTGTCCTGAAACAGCAATTTGTTGCCCACCGGCGGCTTGAGCAAATCGCGGTTCTGTTCGATCCATCGCTGCAGATTGAAGGGCGGAGCTATGCGCATCGTCCCATTATAACGGCGCCGCGAAACTTCGCCGCAATCGCCTTTCCGCTAGCGTCCCCCGGGGGCCGCGCAGGGCACCTGGACAGGCCTTGCATCGGGGTCGTCCAATCGCAACGCAGTCAGGGTGCCTCCCCACACGCAACCCGTGTCGAGGCCCGTGACGTCGGCATTGTTGAAAAACCCCAGGGTCGACCAATGACCGAAGACGATGCGCGGTCCGCGCCAGCGCGCCGCGGGCGCCTCGAACCACGGAAACAGCGATTCAGTCTGCGATTTCTTGGGCGATCCTTTGACCCGCAACATCAACCGGCCATCCGCGTCGACGTAGCGCAGGCGCGTAAAGCAATTCACGATGAATCGCAGGCGTTGCTCGCCTGCGAGGGCATCGTCCCAGCGGTCCGGTTGATCGCCGTACAGGGGGTCCAACAATCTTTCGGGATCGCGCCGCAGGGCTTGTTCGAACTCGCGGGCGCACTGCCTCGCCTGGGCCAGATCCCATTGCGGCGCCAAACCTGCGTGCAACATGCACATGTTCAGCGTGTGATCTTCGTGAAGGAGCGGCCGCCCCGCGAGCCATTCGAGCAGGCCATCCCGATCGGGCGCGGCCAGAATCTCGCTCAGGGTATCGTCGCTGCGGGCGCGGGCGGATCCGAAAGCCACGGCCAGTAAGTGCAGATCGTGATTCCCGAGGGTGACCGTCGCCGCATCGCCCAGAGCGCGAATTCTGCGCAGCGCCGCCAGCGAATCGGGCCCGCGATTGACCAGGTCGCCGACAAACCAAAGTCGATCGCGGTCCGCGGAGAATCGTAAGGCGCCGAGCAGGGCGCCGAGCTCCGCGTCGCAGCCCTGCACGTCGCCGATTGCGTACAGCGCCATCAGCCGTCCATGGAGCTGGAGCCTGTCCGGCTAATGATCGCCGTTACGAGGGTGCGACGCATGCGTCGCACGAGTGGCCAGGGATGGCCACTCAGGGCTTGCGCGGAGCAGGGATTGCGCAGCGCAATGACCCACGTCGAGCAGATTGCTGCGATCGTTTCGCGCGCATAGCGGGGACTATGTAAGCGAAACGATCGCAGCAAGATGCCGACGGGGGGGTGCGACGCATGCGTCGCACGGCTGGCCAGGATGGCCAGCCCGGTCCGACTGCGAAGCAGGGATAGCGAAGCGGTCGGCCGCAGTAGGCGCATCATTAGCCGGACAGGCTCCTAGTGCAGCACTCCGGGCATCGCCAGTCTGAACGGAGCGATCGGCGCATCGAACTGCTGTCCGTCATCCGCCACCATCTGATAGCTCCCCTGCATGGTGCCCACCGGCGTTTCGATCACCGCGCCGCTCGAGTAGCGAAATCCCTGACCCGGCTTGAGATAAGGCTGTTCGCCGACCACGCCGTCGCCGCGCGTCTCCTTCACGTTGCCGTTCGCATCCGTAATGATCCAGTGGCGCGTCAGCAGACGCGCCGGCACCCGACCTTCGTTCCGTATGGTAATGGTGTACGAGAAGACGAAGCGCTTGTCGCGCGGGTCGGACTGTTCCTCGATATAGGAGGTCTCAACCTCAACACGAATGACGGGATTTGCCGGGTCGGATGTCATGGCGTACATCGCATTACTTCAAGCGGACCGCCAGCACGTCGCAGTGCGCGGCGTGCAGGACCGTGTCTTCCGTGAAATTCACCAAGATGGCCAGCCCGTGGCGCTCACGGCTGCCGAGAATGATGAGATCCACCTTCTCTTCTTCCGCAACGCGGAGAATTTCCGACTTGGTGTTGCCGGCCTCGACTCGACCCGTGGTGTTGGTGAGTCCCAGGCGCGCGATGAATTCTTCCAGCTTCGCGCGCGAGCGATTCATCAGCTCGTCCTCGATTTGCACCGTCGGCATCAGCGATTCGCCCAAGGGTTCGACCGATACGAATTCCACGACGTGCAAGACTACCACCGAAGCGTTCGAGTGCGCCGCCAGATCCCGTCCGGCGACGGCAACCTGTTCGCTGTCTTCCGACAGGTCCAGCAGCACCAACAGCTTCTTGTATCGCGCCATGCGGCTTCAAGTATAGCCGACCATTCGGGAGTAATGGGCGGCGAGCACGCCGAATTGCGCCGGCGCGAGCGTCTCCGGGCGCAATTGCGGATCGATACCGCAGGATTCGATATCCTGCCCGGCGAGCAGGCCCTTCAGTGAATTGCGCAGGGTTTTACGCCTGTGGGAGAACGCCGCCGTCACCAGGGTGCGCAGCGCGCCGTCGTCGCCGATATCGAAGCGGGGGTTCTCCGCGGGCCGAAGATGCACGATCGCGGACCACACCTTGGGGCGCGGCTGGAATGCGCCGGGACCGACATCGAAGAGACCTTCGACCTCGGCGACAGCCGCGAGCATGACGGTCAAACGCCCGTAATCCTTGGTTCCCGGCTGCGCGGCCATGCGATCCACGACCTCCTTCTGCAGCATGAAATACATGTCCGAGATGGCGGCACGCTGCGTCAGCAGGCGAAACAGCAGAGGGGTCGAGATGTTGTAGGGAAGGTTGCCGACGACGCGCAAAGGCTCGCCCGTGCCCCGCAGGCGGATGAAATCCGTGTCGAGCACATTCTCGACGTGCACATGAAGTCCGCTCTTGGCCCGCGGATCGGCCTGCAGCGCCTGGGCTAGATCGCGGTCGATCTCGATCACGTCCAAGCGCTTGGCACGCTCCAGAAGTCCCCAGGTCAATGCGCCGCGCCCGGGCCCTACCTCGACGATGCGCTCGCAGGCTTGGGGTGCCACGGTGTCGATGATCCGCCGGATCACTGCGGGATCATGCAAAAAATGCTGGCCGAATCGCTTACGAACCGGCATGAACGGAACCCACGCCGGCCAAGTCGACGGCGAGCTTCAAGGCAGCACGCAGGCTGCCGACATCCGCTTTGCCGGTTCGCGCCAAGCTCAATGCGGTTCCGTGATCGACACTGGTGCGCAGAATCGGCAGTCCCAGGGTCATGTTCACGGCATTGCCGAATCCCACGTGCTTGATCACCGGCAGACCCTGGTCGTGGTACATCGCGACGATGACATCGGCGGTTTTTAGGAATTGGGGAGTAAAGGCCGTGTCCGCCGGCACGGGTCCCTGAAGGTTCAAGCCTTCCGCGCGGAGCTCTCGAATCACAGGCTCGATCACGTCGATTTCCTCGCGGCCCAAATGTCCGGCCTCGCCCGCGTGCGGATTGAGTCCCAGCACGGCGATTCTCGGCTTGCCACAGGCGAAGTGGCGCTCCATATCCATATTGACGATACGCAGGGTGGTGCGCAGCCGCTCGCGCGTGATGGCACGCGGCACGTCGGCGAGCGCCAAATGAGTCGTCACCAGCGCCACCCGCAATTGATCGTTGAGCAGCAGCATGACCGGAAGAGCCGCGCGCGTCCTGGCCGCGAGATACTCGGTATGTCCGATGAACGTGTAGCCGGCATCCATCAAGGTGCTCTTCTGGACGGGCGCGGTCACCATGGCTGCAAATTCACCGTTCATGCAGCCGTCGCAGGCGCGGTCCAGCATGCCGATCACGTAAGCGGCATTGCCCGCGTCCGGCTGCCCGGGAAGCACGGCTCGAACGGTCGGCATATGCATGACCTTGAGAGTGCGCGCGCGATGCGCGGCCGGCTGCTGCGACGATTCGTAGCGCTCAATCGTGAGCGGCAAGCTCAAGGTGTGCGCCGTGTCCGCCAGCAACCCGGCATCACCGGCCACCACGAGATCGGCTTCCCACGGCGCTTGCGCCAAAACGACGCAGGCATCCGGCCCTATGCCTGCGGGTTCGCCCGACGTGATGACGATCCGCGGTATGTACACTACATCTTGATTTCGACGGAGCTAACGAAGAGGCGGGCCTCGAGCATCACATCTTTACCTCGACGAAGGCCTCGTCGCGTAATCGGCGCAGCCACAACTCGGTCTCTTCGTCCGCCTTGCTCTCGCGTATGGCGGCGAACGCACGCTGGCGGCGCACATCGTCGGTGCTGTCGTAGGTGCGAGTCCCCAACATCTGTACGATATGCCAGCCGTACCGTGATTTGAACGGCTCGCTGATCTCGTTGGCTTTGAGGTCCGCGATCGCCTTGTCGAATTCCGGCACGAATGTGCCGGGCCCGCTCCAGCCCAGATCCCCGCCGTCCGGTGCGGAGCCCGGATCCGCCGAATTGGTGGACGCCAGGCCGGCAAAATCCTCGCCCTTCAAGATACGGTCGCGCAGCTTGCTCAGTTTCTGACGGACCGTTTCGTCGTCATCCAGCTCGTTCGTCTTCATCAGGATGTGCCGGACATGAATTTGGTTGATGATGACCTGCGCTTCGCCGCTGCGCCGTTCATTGAGCTTGACGATGTGAAAGCCGCTCGGGGTGCGCACCGGCGCGCTCACGGAGCCGGGCTTCATTTGGGTGACCAAATCCAGGATGAACTGGGGCAGCTGGGTGCCTTTGCGCCATCCGAGCTGGCCGCCGTCCAGCGCCGTCTGGCTATTGGAATTGGCGATCGCCAGCTGGCCGAAGTCCTCGCCCTTGGAGGCCCGCGCGGCCAGGTCTTGGGCCTTGTGCGTGATTTCCTCCAGCTGCTGCGGGGTGGCGGCTTCCGGCAGCGACAAGAGGATGTGCGATACGTTGAATTCGTCGTTGGCGGCGGAGGATTGTTGCCGCGCGAGAAACTGTTCGAGTTCGTGCGGACTGACGTTGATGTGGGAAATCACGTCGCGTTGCCGCAAGGTGTTCAAGGTCAATTCCTTGCGCATGCTCTCGCGATATTGCTTGTAGTCGACGCCCTGAGCCGAAAGCGCCGTCGGCAGCTGATCGAAGGCGATCTTGTTGCGGCTCGCGATCTCCTGCAAGGCGCTGTTCAGCTGCTCGTCGGACACCGTCAAACCGACCCGCTTGGCGTGCTGCGCCTCAATTTCCTGCACGATCAAACGATCGAGCACCTGCTGCTTGAGCACGCTCTGCGAGGGCAGTTCGACTTTTTGTTCCTGCAGCCGCTTGGTGACCGCGTCCATCTGGGCGTCCAGCTCGCTTTTCAGCACCAAGCCGTCGTTCACGATGGCGGCGATGCGGTCGAGCATTTCACCGTGCACGCCGATATCCCGGGTTTGTGCATGGGACATGGTCGGCAAGAGCATTGCCGCGGCAATACTCGAGCAAGACAGAGCAATTTTGAGCATCACTCGAATTCGTCCTTCTTAAGGGGCCTGATTCTGGGCATTCGGGTCTCGCGTTGAGTACCCGCGGATCGATTGTTCCAAGAAGGAATCCGCACGTTTTCCGACCGAACTTAGGCCCGTCAGTTCCAATTGTAATGCAATCGAGGTGTCCAGTCCTCCGGCACGGTTCGTGATATACCGGCGCTGCACTAATTGAACGCGGTAACAGCAGCTTTTGTATTCAAAACCAGCCACTTGCTCGACGGTTTTCTTGTCTTCCAGGGAATATACCCAGCGCCCCACCGTGTTCCAGTGCCGGGCGATCGGCCAGGCGACCGACCCGTCCCACTGTTTCAAGATGACCCCCTGGGTGAGGATGTTCTGCTGAAAGCGGTAGCCGATATTCACGACTCGGGTCGGGTC
>DASWEO010000006.1:0-2801 GCA_036394715.1 Steroidobacteraceae bacterium | reverse complement strand
CCGGCCCCAGGCATCGGGCGCTGCATCGCGAATTCCACCGAACAGGGGGAGATTGTTCGGCGGGAATAGAGCCGTGCCGCGTACTAGGTCCATGTCCCGAAGGCTTAGGCTTACGGGATCCACTTCGAGGGCGCCGGGACGTTGCAGATAACGCAGCCCGTACGCGAACGTTGAGGCCGACAGTTTCGCTCCGTCTTCGGACAAAGTGAGCTGGCCGCAAGGCACCCACTCCGTGTCCAGATAGGTGAAGACATACAGCTTCTGTTCCGTTGCGGTCATGGTTCAGAAGTCGATCTCTTCGAGTTCGCGCTTTGACAGCTCCCGGGCCCGGCGCCGCTGTTCTTTCGCACTGAGAGCGGCTAAGGCAGGATCCGTCTCAGACAAGAGTTCCAATAGGGTTTTGCCCGGCACAATGGCTTCCAGATAGCGCAGGACTTGACCCATCGCGATTCCGGGATCGCCTTTTTCCAGCCGATACGCCGTATTTCGTGACAGGCCAGCCCGGAGGGCCGCTTGGTCCTGTTTCATGCCGCGAGCGATCCGTAAGCGCGCGAGGGTCGCGCCCAGCTTTTTCGCTTCAGCAGCTTGGCTTGAGTTCAGGAGTGCGGATTGGGTGACTTTCATACTCGTTTAAACAAGCGTTGATCGCTTAATACTCGATTAATCGAGCGCATTATAAAGCTATCGCGACCAAAGAGCAAGGAGCTCTAGCCTCTAAAATCGATCTTTAAGCCAATAATGATCGATTAATCGATCAATACGACTGCCTGCCCGCTGCAAAGCTGCTCGAATTGCAGTGGCCATTTTGTGGCTATCTTTGTACCTAGCGGTTTCGGCTGGCGCCGCCGAGATGCGAGTACGGCGCGTAGATGGTCGCCGCGCGAGATGATCCGTGAGGGCCGCTATGAGAAAGTGAGGCAATTCGTCGTTGAAGCGACCGACGCACCCATGACCAACTCTCACGGCGAAGAACAGACCGATGGAATCATGCCGGCGATGATCGAGCGCCGGCGCGGCGACATCGTGCAGCTCTGTGAGCGATACGGCGTGCGCGAGCTCGCGCTGTTCGGCTCCATTTTGCGTAGTGACTTCGATCCGGCGTCGAGCGATATAGATGCGGCAGTGACGTTCGGGCCGCCGACCGGCCATTCCTTGGCGCGTCAGTACTTTGATTTCAAACAAGCGCTGGAGCGCCTGTTATCGCGACCGGTGGATCTGGTGGAATTGGAGGTTATGCCGGATACGCGTCTGAAGCGCATCATTGAGCACACGAAAGTGCTCATCTATGCCGCTGCGGCCTGACGTTTTCCTGGAAACGGCGCTGCTCGCACTGCGGCGGGTCCCCAGATTCCTGGGGAACACTGGAAGAACTTCTATCGCAGTTGCCGGAGCAGTGAACGATGCAGGCCGACACCGCGGGCGATCCTCAGGGTGACCACTGGCTGACCGGCACGGGTCAATATCACGTCATCGAGGGACTCGACACGCTCGAAACGGTCCTTGACCCTCTCCATCCAATCCGACCGGGTCGCGTTCGCAACGATGATCGCGTCGCGGCCCACGACACGGCGTTCGTCCTGGAGATAGGCGAACTCGCGCGGATCGGGCGACACGCACAACACCAAGAACTCACCGCCGAGCGCGTAATTGACCTTGCCGGCATCGATCCAGCTCGGCGTCGCGACGATTGTGCCGGGTCCGAGCAGCCCGCGCGCGATGAGGATCGGCTTGAGATCGCGCCAGTCAAGGACATCTAGCGTCGGATCTTTGTCCAAGAGCCCCGGAACCAGCCGGCTGGCCCAGCCGGTCGCGGCCTGCGTCGCCGCGAGCGCCAGAAACGCGATCAGGATGGCCGAGCTGGCCCCGGCCGCGCGGCGCAGCCCGCGACCATGGGTGGTCTCGAGCCTCGCGAGCGCACGACCGAGCAGCGGAAACGTGAACAGCCATCCCAACATGGGCCAGTGCGGTAACACCGGCGTCCAGAATCCGAGCAGTGCGAACGCTGCGACCGGGCCGATGGCAAGGCAGGCGAAGAACCAGCCGGCGCGATCGGACCGCGCGCGCATCAGCGCCTGCGCCAGCACATAGATCAGGGGGCCGGCGATCCACGGCAGCAGATAACCGATCTGACCACCGATGTCCTGTAGCAGCCACTCGATGTGGAACGCCTTGGGGAGCCCGCGACTGCCCTGGAACGCGAACGATGCCCAGCCGTGTTGCGCGTTCCAGACGACAACCGGTGCAAAAAGCAGCGCCGCGATCAGTGCGCCGAGCCACGGCCCCAGCGTCCCGAGCCAGCGCCGATGCGGGCGCGACGTCAACAGAAATAGGCCGACGCCGGCAAACACGAATACGCCAATATATTTCGAAAGCAGCGCGAACCCGCCGGCCGCGCCGGCGGCGAGCCACGGCCAAAGTTCGTCGGGAGGCGAATTGGCGAAGATCGGCCGCGCCACGAACCAGATCGACAGCAGCGCGAAGAACATAAGTGGGCCGTCCGGCAAAACCCAACTCCCTATGCTGAGTGTAAGCACCGGCGCGAGACTAAGGGCCAGCGCTGCCCAGAGTCCCGCGCGCTGGCCAAAGGCGCGCGCGGTGAGCCGGAACATCAACCAGGTCGAGCCTGCGAACAGTGCGATAAACGGCAGCCGCAGGATCACGGCTCTGTCGTCGCCGATCAGCTTCGCCCAGCCCCCGACGAGCCAGATGTGCAGTGGAGGATGATCAAAATAGCTGAGCGCAAACCGCCGGCTTACGCCAGCGATGTAGCTTTCGTCTATGCAGAGGCCGACGGCAGCCGC
>DASWEO010000005.1:0-10820 GCA_036394715.1 Steroidobacteraceae bacterium | reverse complement strand
CTAGGCGGCTCGCGATCGAAACAGCCATAGTCGCCGTACGCGGCTTTCCTGGCCCGCACGCATGCGAGCGATGTTGCTGCGATGGGTGTATACGACAAACACCGTCATCGCCGCACAGAAGCTCAATAGCGGAACATTATTCGGTTCGAAAACACTCACGGCGATCACGAGGGCCACGCCCGACAGCATCGTGGCAAGACTTACATATCCCCATAGCACGAGCACGAGGAACCAGCAGAGGAGCATGGGCACGAGTAGGCGCGGTTCCACGGCCGCAACCACCCCGACCATGGTCGCCGCTCCTTTGCCGCCGCGAAATCCGAACCACACGGGATAGACGTGGCCCACGATCACGGCAAAGCCGCAGGCGACGGTCAGCCATTCCCGCGGCAGAGCGGGATCGATACCGACAGCCGGCAGCACCGCCGTGGGCAGCCACCACACGGTGAATATGCCTTTGGCGATGTCTACGCTAAGCACCAGGAATCCAAAGAGCTTGCCCTGGGTGCGCAGGGCATTGGTGGCGCCCGCATTTCCGCTGCCCATGCTGCGAATATCGACTCCGCGCAAACGACCTAAAATCAAGCTGCCCAGCAGCGTGCCGAGCAGGTAGGCAATGAGTATCTTGACGCCGAGTTCCAGCATCCGCTGATTATGGCATTAGCGGGCGCGACCGGCCGCTCGGAGCGCAATTGCGCCGCGAGCGAGCGGCCACGCTGCCGCCAGATCGGCTATTTCAGGTCAAGCCGCCGCATCAGCTCACTGCCGAGAATTTCGCGCATACTCTCGCGATCGGCCGCGGCCTTTGCTCCGGCTTCCCTGGTGGCCCAGATCTTCCTCTGGAGGGGCTCGACGCGGTCGCTCAGACCGTCGAGGGCGGCCATGTTCTTGTATGTAATGACCAGATATATGTCGGGGTCGTGCGGCGAGCGCGGCAAGGCTCCGTAGACCGCGTAGTCGAGGATCAGGCCCGCCTTCTTTTCGTCCTCCCTGAGTTGTTTCCCGGTGGTATCGAGCCACTTCATGTACGCGTCGAACATGCCGGGCTTGGTGCGAATGGAAGTGACTTCAATAACCGTCCCCTCGGTGTAGGCCTTCGAATCGTCGGCCAGGGCGGATGAAATCGCACTCATCGACAGCGCCGTGACAGCAAGGGCAGCTAAGAATCGTAGTTTCATATTATTTCCCTGTGTTGACTTAGTTATTGGTGATCGACGCGTTATTCTACCGCGCGTCATCGTCAATGAGCGATCTTGAGTTCCAAGCGCGTCTCGCGCACCGCAGGCTGACGAGTGCCCTACCCGCGTTTCTGGAGGTGCAGCTCCGCCAGCATGCAGCGCACGCCGCCGCCGCCGATGCGCTCGATGGTGGGAATGGCTACCGGGACGACTTCCGCGTGGGACTCGAGGATTCGCCGCTGTGCCGCTCCAAGACTGCGCCACGCCGTCGTCGATAGTGCGACGATAGGACCGCCCGCGGGCGACAGTTCCAACAGGTTGCCGGCGAATTCCTGCATCTGCCGCCGTGTGATATCGACGATGTCGTGGCCGGCCGCCTGCAGCTTGTTGAACACAGCTTCGCGGTGCTGCGGGTGCGCGATGGCCTCGCCGCACACCACTGCGAAGCGTGCGCCGATCGCCATCACCACATTGGTGTGATACACGGGCTGGGCCGCGGCATCCTCGGCCTCGAAGGTCACGAGTTCGTAGTCCAGGAGCTGTGCGAACTCTCCGAGCACGTCGAGATCCGTGCGCGGCGAAAGGCTCGCATAGGCCACGCGATGCGCTCGATCCAGCACGAGGCTCCCGGTTCCCTCGAGGAACTTTCCCTCGGCCTCGCGATGCGTCAGATCGACCGTGCGCGACACATGGAACCGCCCCTCCCGCACTACTTGCGCGAGAACGTCCTCGCGCCGCTCGGATCGCCGGTTGGGCGCGAGCATGGGATAGAGCGCGACGGTGCCGTCGAAATGAAAGCTCACCCAGTTGTTGGGAAAAATGGCGTCCGGCTTCACCGGGTGCGGCGTATCGGGCGCAATCAGCACCTCCACACCGGCGCGCAGCAGCGCCCTCGCCAGACCGTCGAACTCGGTGAGAACCAGTCTCTGCGTTTCGGTTCCGTCCGGCGAATCGGCGGCCTGCTGGAAGGCATTGCTGTCGGCGGTCTCCGGATTGAATCCAAAACACGCCGGGCGCACCATGAGCACGGCGCGGGCGCTTTGAGGTTCCTGGCCAGAATGAGCGGGGGCCGCCATGGCAACTCACTATATCAGGCGGCTGCAAAGTGCAATGCCCTTAGGCACCCCCGCCCCCGTTGACAGACCCCGCCAGTTTCATCAAGGTTAGGCGGCTGGATCCGCTGCAAGGCTTAGCCTCATTTGGCCGATCCCGCAATCTGTGCCGGTCCTACCGGCAAATACGGGGTGAGCCTTGCCGGTTTCAATTGCCAATTCGGTGCTGGTCCTCACGCTCGCCTTCGCGGCAACCGTTGCGCGTGCAGCAAATCCACCCGCTCCCGAAAAGCCGGCGCCGGCCACGTATTCGTTTACCTTCGACACCTTGCTGGCCGATGCCAAACGTCGAGCCGCCGCCCCTTATGCGCCGCAGCACAACCGCCTACCGGCCGGCCTCGACAAATTGAGCCCAGAACAATACCGCAGCATTCGCTTCAATCCGGACGCCGGCATTTGGCGGGCGGAACAGCTGCCGTTTCGTCTGGAGCTGTTGCGGGCCGGCTACAATATGCAAACCGCGGTCACGGTCTCCACCGTTGAAAACGACGAGGCGCATGACATAGTGGCGACGCCGGCGATGTTCGAGATGGAGTCCGCGCTTCCGGCGCAATTTTCAAAGGTGTCGCTGCCGCTGTCCGGTTTCCGTCTCCGGAGCCGCATCAACTCGAACAAGGTATGGGACGAATTTCTGGTGTTCCAGGGTGCGAGCTATTTCCGCGCCGTCGCCAAGAATCTTCTGTACGGCCTGTCGGCACGGGGCCTCGCCATCAATACGGCGGAACCGTCCGGCGAAGAGTTTCCCGCGTTCACGCATTTCTGGATCGAGAAGCCGGGTAAGCGTGCAAGCGCGATCGTCATTTACGCCTTGCTCGAGAGCGAATCGATGACGGGCGCGTACCGGTTCACCGTACAGCCGGGCGTCGAAACGCTGACCGATGTGGAGCTCACTTTGTTTCCGCGCACTGAAATTCGTGTCGCCGGCATTGCACCGCTCACGTCGATGTTTCTGTTCGACGAAACCAACCGCGGACGCCTCGATGACTATCGGCCGGAAGTGCATGACTCCGACGGACTGCAGATCGCCGCGGCATCCGGCGAACAAATATTCCGCCCCCTCGCGAATCCGATCAAGCTCCAGGTATCGTCCTTTACGACACAACAGCCCAAGGGCTTCGGACTGGTGCAGCGGTCCCGGCAGCAAGACGATTTTCAGGATTTCGATGCCCAGTACGAGCGCCGCCCCAGCGCCTGGGTCGAACCCCAGGGCGAATGGGGCGCGGGCTCCGTCGAACTGGTCGAAATACCGTCCGGGCGCGAGACCAATGACAATATCGTGGCCTTTTGGCGTCCCACGCAATCCCTGACGCCGGGTCATCCGGCGCACTTCGCCTACCGTGTCGTCTGGAACGCGGAACCCGCGCTGCCGAAGTCTCTGGGCAAAACCGTCGCCTCGCGTTCCGGCGCCAGCGTCGACGGGAAGCGGCGCGTGTTTCTGTTGGACTTCGTCGGCGCCGGCGAGAAAGTCGACGGCTTGCGCCTCGACCTCAACGCCTCCGCCGGCAGAATCTCGAACGCCACGCTCATGTCCAACGGTGCATTACATGGACTGCGCGCGAGCTTCGAGATCGACCCGCGCGATGCGGAGCTGATCGAATTGCGCTTGCGGATCATGCGCGGTGATCGTCCGGTCACTGAAACATGGCTTTATCGATGGACCTCCGGTTGAACCCGCATCTCCAGGTGAATCCCGCGGCCCCGTTCGAAGCGCGGGCGGGGTCGGGCGGCATGCCGCCGGAGAGCCCGTTGGATATGCCGCCGCAGGAATTGCGATACCAGCCCCCGCGGCGCGGCCGCCTCTGGCCTGACGCCGCCGTTCTGTACGCGCGCTTCATCCTGGTGACGATCACCTTCGGCGTGACCATTTACGGCGTGTACCAGATGCTGCAGGTCGTGCGCTTCGCGAGCATGACCCTGCTGCAGGGTCTGATGATTTTTTTCTTTGCGATTTCC
This sequence comes from Steroidobacteraceae bacterium, assembly GCA_036394715.1. Lineage (GTDB taxonomy): Bacteria > Pseudomonadota > Gammaproteobacteria > Steroidobacterales > Steroidobacteraceae > Bog-1198. Next base: position 6,577 of record DASWEO010000005.1, on the reverse strand, counting down.
CTGGGCTGGATCGCGTTCGCCGCGGGCTCGGTATTGGCCGGCGCATCGAAGCGGCGCGACCCTACTCACCCTGATTCGGGGCGCGCGACGCGCACCGCGCTGGTGATGCCGGTTTACAATGAAGACCCGCTGCGCACCACGGCGGCGCTGCAAGCGATGGCGGAAGCGCTGGCGCTCATCGACGCCCATCGCGGCTTCGAGATCGTGATTCTCTCGGACTCGACCAATGCCGATTCCTGGATTCGCGAAACCCTGAGAGTGGACCTGCTGCGCAGTACGCTGCTGCCCATCATGCCGGTTTGGTACCGGCGGCGCTGGCAGAACATCGCGCGCAAATCGGGCAACCTCGAGGACTTCGTGACGCGCTGGGGCGGCCGCTATGACCATATGATCGTGCTCGACGCCGACAGCCTGATCGATGCGCCGACCCTGCAGCGGCTGGTACGGGCCATGCAGACCGATCCTCACTTGGGGATACTGCAGACCGCTCCGCAACTGATCGGCGCGACGACCTTTTTCGGCCGCCTGCAGCAATTCGCCGCCTGCGTTTATGGACCCGTCATCACTCGGGGCCTCAGCGCCTGGTCGGGCAACAGCAGCAACTATTGGGGACACAACGCCATCATTCGCATGGCCGCATTCGCCCAGAACTGCGGCCTGCCCAAGCTCGCGGGCCGCAAGCCGTTCGGCGGCTTCGTCCTGTCGCATGATTTCGTCGAGGCCGCACTGATGCGCCGCGGCGGCTGGAAGGTGCGCATGATCACGGACTGCGGCGGCTCCTGGGAAGAATCCCCCCCGTCCCTGATCGACGTCGCCATCCGCGACCGGCGCTGGGCTCAGGGCAACTTGCAGCATATGAAAATTCTCGGCGCCGCGGGTTTGAGTTTCATCAGCCGAATGCATCTGAGTGTCGGCATCATGAGCTACCTGTCCTCGCCCCTGTGGTTGGTGATGCTGGGCATCGGCTTCGCGCTCGCCGTGCAGTCGCACTTGATTCGTCCTGAGTACTTCAGCCACGACTTCCAGCTGTTTCCCACGTGGCCGCGTTTCGATGTCGAACTGATGATGGCGCTGTTCTGGTTCAGCATGATCGTGCTGCTGATACCGAAGATGCTCGGCCTGGTTCGAGCACTCTCGTCGAGACGCATCCGCAGAGGCAGCGGCGGCGTGATCGGCGTCGCCGCGAGCTTTCTGTTGGAAGTCATCCTGTCGGCCCTGTACGCACCCGTGCTCATGTTGATCCAAAGCCGGCACGTTTTTGAAGTGTTCGTGGGACGTGACTCCGGCTGGAAGCCGCAGCGCCGCGACGGCGGCGGCACCACCTGGTCCGACGCGTGGCACTACCACAAGCGGCACATGTTCTTGAGTTGCGCGACCGCCGTGATCGTGTGGTTCCTCTCGCCGCCGCTGCTCGCGTGGCTATCGCCGGCGCTGCTGGGCCTTTTTCTGTCGGTGCCCTTGTCGCGCGCGAGCGGCAGCGAAAGCCTGGGCAGAATCTTGTCGAAGCTCGCGCTGCTGCGCACACCGGAAGAGGGCGAGACGCCGCCGCTGATGGCGCGCCGCCGGGAGTTGGTTCGCCAGGCGAACCCGCCGCCGGAAGACGGGCTGCGCCACTTGGCGCGCAATCGCGAGGCGCGCCTGACGCACATCAACGGCAATCTGGCGAGGCCGGCGGATCCGCGCGGCCATCCCGACCCGTATGCCTTCACCGCGGAACAGAAGCTGAAAGATGCCCGGTCGCTGGATGAGGCGCTGGCGTGGCTCACGCCGATCGAACGCGTAGAAGTCGCCGGCGATGCGCGATTGCTCAATCAGCTGGCGCTTCTGCCGGACGCCGAGTACCCCTTGTTTTTGATTTAAAGGAATATACGATGGTTCGACGACGCGCAATACTAAAATCAGCCGTGGCGCTGGCGGCCGGCCAATGGGTTCGTCCGGAGTTCATCGCTGCCGCCCCGGCGGCTTCCGCACCGCCGAGCCAGCCCTTCGACTATGCGTGGCTCAAGGGCCAGGCCCGCAAGCTCGCCGGCAACGCCTATCAGGCCTCGCAAGATACGCTGCCGCCCGCGATGGCGAAGCTCGGTTACGACCAATATCAATCGCTGCGCTTTCGCGCGGACCACGCCCTCTGGGCGAACGCCGGATTGGCGTTTCGCCTGCAGTTCTTTCACGCCGGCCGTAGTTTTACCGAACCGGTGCGCCTCTACGAAATCGTCGACGGCCAATCGCGGGAAATCGTCTACGACCCGGGGATGTTCGAATTCGACAAGGCCGGCATCGACCCGAAATTGATGCGCGGGCATATGGGGTTCGCGGGCTTTCGCGTGCAGTTCGTGACGGACTGGAGGGACGATGTGGCCGCGTACTTGGGCGCGAGCTATTTCCGCGCGGTGGGCGGCGATACGCGGCAATACGGGTTGTCGGCGCGCGCGCTGGCCGTGGATACGGCGTTTCCACGCCCGGAAGAGTTCCCGCGCTTCACCGCTTTCTGGTTCGAGCGGCCGGCGAAGGACTCGGGGACTCTCACGTTGTACGCGCTGATGGACTCGCCGAGCGTCGCGGGCGCGCTGCGCTTTCAGATTACACCCGGCGGCACGCAAATCATGGACATCGACAGCGCGCTGTACCCGCGCAAGCCGATTGAACGGTTGGGCGTGGCGCCGCTCACCAGCATGTTCTTCTACGGGGAGAACGATCGGCGCGGGGCGAATGACTGGCGGCCGGAGATCCACGACTCCGACGGGATTTCAATGTGGACCGGTGCGGGTGAATGGATCTGGCGCCCCCTCACGAATCCGGCGCAACTGCACTTTAGCTCTTATTTGGATGACAACCCGCGGGGCTTCGGCCTGCTGCAACGGGACCGTGATTGGGATCACTATCAAGACGACGGCGTGTACTACGATCGCCGGCCGAGCTTGTGGGTCGAGCCCAAGCCCGGGCCCAACGGCGGTTGGGGCAAGGGCTCGGTACAGTTGGTCGAAATCCCGACGGTGGATGAAACCTTCGATAACATCGTCGCCTTCTGGAATCCGCTCGAACGGCCCAAACCGGGGCAGGAGCTCCTGTTCGGCTACCGGCTATACTGGGGCACCCGCATGCCCTATGCATCGGCGCTCGCGCAGACCCTGGCGACGCGCACCGGCATCGGCGGCACGGTGGGCCAGAAACGCCAATACTATTCCTGGCATTTTGCGGTCGACTTCGCGGGCGGCGAACTCGGCGCTCTGCCCAAAGACGCTCCCGTCGAAGCGGTGATCACCGTCTCGCATGGTCAAACCGAGCATGTCACGGCGCACTATGTCGAGGTATTTCACGGCTACCGCGCGCTGTTCGATGTCAAACCGCCCGAGGATAACCTCGAGCCCATCGATATGCGCCTGTACCTGCGCGTCAATGGCAGACCGCTGACGGAAACGTGGATCTATCTATGGACACCTCCGTCTCTGAAGGAACGGAAGTCGGCGCTGACCTGAGTTTCCCTGGTTCCCTAGGCGCCGTCCTTGGGGCGAAGCTTGAGATGCGGGAGCCGCTGCGTATCGCCCGTCGAACGGCGGATTTCGCGTTCACGCTTGACGCGCGGCAGACTCTCCCGCGGATTGAGAATCATCCAGCGCCACTCGTTGAGCTGATGCTTGAGCAGCGGCAGCAACGAGCGCTCGCTGGCCGACTCGACGCCATCCGAAGGGAATAGAGTGCTGCAATAGAGATCGAAGTACTCTGCATACAGATTTTCGTAGTGCTGCATGGGATCGAGAAAAACGGGATCCTGGACCAGGCCGGTTCCAACGTGGCTCGCGCACAGGTAGCTGCACGCTTTGCGTACAAAGACGCCGTGCTCGGCGATGATCGCGTAGTGATAGCCGCGGGTCGGATAGAAATAGTTCAGTATCCGGGCGCGCTCGCCGCCTCGCACTCCCTTGCGCCTCAGGTACTCGAACAGCGCCTTCCCGTGGATCAGGCGCAGCGCGGTCTGTCTGAGCGCGGCAGCCTGGGTTCGCAGGACGCCGTATTCGGCGACTTGCCGCATGAGCCCCGAATGCTCGTTCTCCCACAGCTCCCAAGTCCTGGAGCTCTCCGACAGGCGGTAGGCAATCAGGTGCTCTTTGACATCGTCGCTTCGCAACGCAATCTCGATCCGATCCGTGGATTCGCGCATGAGACGTGAATGACTGATCGCACTGCAGTGCACCGGTGACATCCCCCAGGCAACGCCTGGAATTTTCGCGGTGACATCCCTAGGCTAAAATACCCGCGTTTACCCTAGTTATATAGTAAACGCAGCTTATGGCAAGTCCGTGTCACAGGAACCGCACCGCAGCAGTCATGGCGAAAACGCACGCGGCCAACAGGCCGGCGGCGGCACGCTCACAGTCAGTACTGCCGCGACAGCAGCCAGTGGGCGAGCGAACGCAGCGTTTCCGCACGGTCGCCGAAGGGCGCCAGCGCATTGATCGCCTGACTGTGCAGCAGCCGGACTCGTTGCTGCGAGGCCGGTATACCGATGACGGCGGGATGGGTGGGTTTTGCACGCTCGCTGTCCGCTCCGGTCGCTTTGCCCAGCATCGCCGCATCGCCGGTGACGTCGAGCAGGTCGTCTTGAATCTGAAACGCCAGGCCCACCGCCGAAGCAAATCGGGTGAGTGCGGCATAGAGATTCGCATCCAGGGACGGAACGCATTCGGCGGCCATCAAGACGCTGGCGCGAATCACTGCCCCGGTCTTGCGGGCATGCATGTCTTCCACCTGGCCGATATCGAGCCGCATGCCTTGAACGGCCAGATCGATGGCTTGACCTCCCGCCATGCCGAAGGTGCCGATGGCCTGCGCCAGCATGTCGACCAAGCGCAGACGGATTGCCGGCGAGGCCGGAAGCTTGGGATCGCCGGCGAGCAATTGAAACGCCAGCGGCTGAAGCGCGTCGCCTACGAGCAATGCCGTGGCCTCATCGTAAGCCTTGTGACAGGTCGGCCGGCCGCGGCGCATATCGTCGTTATCCATCGCCGGCAAATCGTCGTGTACCAGTGAGTACACGTGCACCAGCTCGATGGCGCATGCCGCGGCCTCGACTTCGTCCTCCGACAAGCCCAAGGTACGCGCGGTCGCGAACAGCAATGCCGGCCGTATGCGCTTGCCGCCGCCCAATACGCTGTAGCGCATGGCCTCGTGCAATCGAGCGGGAACCTGGTCGGGCTCCGGAAGGCGCGCTGCGAGAGCGTGCTCCATGCGCAGGCGCCAGGCTTCGAGCTGCGCTCCGAAAGCATCGGTGCTCGCGGACTCGTCCGGCGTCCGTATCAGACGATCGGCTCCGTCGCTCACGCGCTAAGGGTCTCGGAGGGCTCCACGTTCATGCGCTCTCCCGGCTCACGCGTTTGATCTCACTGAGCGGTATCTCGGCCACCGTCGTCATGCGCGCGGCGGGGGAATATTTGATGGGCAGGTCGGGCGCCATCGGGCCCGCGAGACGCGGCCCGCGCAACCAGACTTTCAACGCCTTGAGCGGATGGCTGAATGCGTCGTTGACCGCCGTACCCTCGAAACCGCAATGCGCCATGCAGTTGTCGCATCGCGGATTCTTGCCGACTCCGTACTTATCCCACTCGGTGTCATCGATCAGCGACTGGTAGCTCGGCGCATACCCCTCGTCGGAGAGCAGGTAGCAAGGGCGCTGCCAACCGAAGATGTTGTAGGTGGGATTGCTCCATGGCGTGCACTGGTAGGTCTGGTTACCGGCGAGAAAATCCAAGAACAGCGCGGAGTGATTGAACGACCACGAGATGCCGGAGGGGCGGCGGCGGAGGCTGAAGATGCTGCGGAACAGCTGCTTGCTGGCGTTGCGTGCCAGGAACACGTCCTGTTTTGGTGCATGGTGGTAGCTGTATCCCGGCGACACCGTGATTCCCTCGACGCCGAGCTTGGTCGCGGTATCGAAGAAATCGGCCACGTCCGCCGGGTCCTCGCCGTTGAATAAAGTACAATTGATGGTGACGCGAAAGCCCTTGTCGCGGGCCAGCTGGATCGCCGCCACCGCCTTGTCGAAAACCCCCTCCTGGCACACCGACTCGTCGTGACGCTGCCGGTTGCCGTCCAGATGAATCGAGAACGTGAGATAGGGTGAAGGCTGATATTCATCGATATGCTTGGAGAGCAGTATCGCGTTGGTGCAGAGATAGACGAATTTCTTGCGCGCCACGATGCCGGCGACGATTTGCGGCATTTCCTTGTGAATGAGCGGCTCGCCGCCGGGAATCGAGACGATGGGTGCACCGCACTCGTCGACCGCCCGCATGGCGTCTTCCACGCTGACCCGCTTTTGCAGGATTTCCTTCGGGTAATCGATTTTCCCGCAGCCGGAGCAGGCGAGATTGCACTGAAACAGAGGTTCCAGCATGAGCACGAGCGGATAGCGCTTATCGCCCCGCAGCTTACGGCCGGCGATATATCGCGCGACCTTGTACATCTGAAGTAGTGGAATGGCCATGGAGCTATATTACCGTGAGAGACCCTAAGAGCCCAATTCAAACTGCAAATCGAGTATTCGGGCGCGGTGATCCCGCCAAATCCGAGCCCATTCGAG
>DASWEO010000004.1:0-14486 GCA_036394715.1 Steroidobacteraceae bacterium | reverse complement strand
CATCGTTCTCGATGACCGTGTGAGCGCCGATCATGCAGTCGTTGCCGACGTTCGCACGCGCCCCGATGACGCAGTAGGGGCCGAGGAAGGTCCGCTCGCCGATGACGGCATCCCCGTGCACCACGGCGGTCGGATGACGTTCGCCCCATTGAGTGAACCGGTAGCACTTGCGGTCGAAGTATTTCAGCAAAACGGCCATGCCCATGGATATGCTTTGCACCGAAAAGCAACAGCTATCGGCATCCATTGCAGCGTCGACGCAGCCGCTCATCTTCGCCGGAACGATCAGAATTGCGGGCTTGTGGCGCCGTGCCTCCGCCAGCTGCGCCGCATCGCTCACGTAGACCAAGCTTTCGAATAGGGCCTCTTCGGGAACGTGGCAATGGCTTGCCCCGATTTCCAGGTCTCCATGCAGGAATGTGAAAATGTCCGAATGCTGATTCTTGATGGTCTGAGCGGTGAGCATGATGCTGTCCCTTACCGATCCGCGGGCGAACGCCCGGCGGAGTATGATCGTAAATCGGCTCTGGCGCGAACAATCATGCGTGACCCAATAGACAGTTTCCTTGCACGGTGTCCGTTGATGATTCTGGACGGCGCCTTGGCGACGGAACTCGAACGGCGCGGCGCCGACCTCGAGGATCCGCTCTGGTCGGCAAAATGCCTGATCGAGCGGCCGGACCTGATCCGCGCGGTGCATCTCGACTACTTCAACGCCGGGGCCGATGTCGCGACGACCGCAACCTACCAGGCGACCTTCGAGGGCTTCGCGGGCCGCGGGATCAAGGGTGCGCGGGCCGCGCTGTTGATGCGTGACGCCGTGGCTCTGGCGATGGCCGCGCGCGACGAATTTTGGGCCGTTGAATCGAATCGCGCCGGCCGCTTGCGGCCCCTCGTCGCGGCCTCCGTCGGCCCGTATGGGGCGATGCTGGCCGACGGCTCCGAGTATCGCGGCCATTACGCGCTCGATGACGCCGGGCTGGCGGAGTTTCACCGGCCGCGCCTGCGGGTGCTGGCGGACGCCGGCGCCGATTTGCTGGCGTGCGAAACCCTCCCGTCCCTGCGCGAAGCGCGGGTGCTCGCGGCCCTGCTGGGGGAATTTCCCGACGCTCGTGCGTGGTTCAGTTTTTCCTGCAAGGACGGCGAGCATACCTCCGAGGGCGACCCCATCGGCGAGTGTGCCGCGGAATTGCGCCGCTATCCGCAGATCGTCGCGGTGGGCGTGAACTGCACCCCGCCGAAATACGTCGCGCCGCTGCTGCGGCGAATGCGCGAGCGGACCGATGAGCCGCTCGTGGCCTATCCGAATTCAGGCGAGTTCTACGAAGCCTCGTCCAAGCAATGGCGCGGCGGCGCCGGCACGTTCGAGTTCGGCGAGGAGGCGCGCCGCTGGCATGCCGAAGGAGCGCGCCTGATCGGCGGCTGCTGCCGCACCGGTCCGGACGACATTCGCAGCGTGAAACACTGCGTGCATGCCGAACACTCGGCCTGACGCGGCTCAGTGCTCCGAAAAGTTCGGCTCGCGCTTCTCGAAGAAGGCGCGCACACCCTCCACGCAATCGTGGGTCCCCAACGTCATTTCCTGTGCGCTGCGCTCGGCGCGCAATTGTTCCTGCAATGAGTTATCGAAGGTGGAGGTGTGCAGGGCGCGAATTTGACCGAGGACCGCGCACGGCCCGGCGGCAAGACGATGCGCCACGGCTTGCGCGCGCAAGACGACCTCGGCCGCCGGCACCACCGCATAGGCAAGACCCCAGTCGAGCGCGGTCTTGGCGTCGATGCGTTCGGCGAGCATCAGGGACGACAACGAGCGGCCCGCACCGATGCGGCGCGCCAGGTGAAAAGTGATTCCCGCATCCGGCACCAGACCCAGGCGCGCAAACGAGGGCAGGAAGTAGGCGTTGTCGCCGGCAATGATGATGTCGCTGGCGAGCGCAAGGCTCATGCCCGCGCCGACCGCCGCGCCATTGACGGCCGCCACGATGGGAAAACGGAACCCGCTCAAGCGCAGGATCAAGGGATCCATGAAGCGGCGCATTTCGAAATGCGCCCGCTGCCGCGCCTCTTCGGTCTTCAGATCGACCGAGTGCAAATCCAAGCCGCTGCAGAAGACGTCATTGCTGCCGGTGATGACGACGGCGCGAGCGCCGCTTTCCCCCTTTTGTATCTGATCGAGCGCGAGGTGCATCGCGCGAATAATCGTGATATCGATGGCGTTGCTCACCGCCGTGCGCTGTATCGCCAGAGTCGCAACTCCGTCGGAAACCGTGAACGATAAATTGTTCATGCGCCTACCCTCCTCAGTTAGTCGCCCGCCATCCCCGACTTTGAGCCGGCCCAAGTCGCTTTATTGTCCTCGCCTTCTCCCGAAGGCCCGCACGGTGATCATGCCCCCTGTCAACCGCCGCCGCAAGGAGCGCGTGCACCGCTGCTTGCGGCCGAGTAAACGAGGTAAAATGTAAAATTAGTGCTCGATTGAACGATCCAACCGGAGTGTAACGATGTCGACGATCTATTGGCGCGCATGCGCCGGGCGCAGCCGCTTGGGTTGGCTGCTGGCGGCGGCCGGCTGTTTGCTGATGGCGGACCTGCCGGCGATCGCCGCCGACACGCTGCCGAGCGAGACGCCGTCGGAGTTCGTCCCGCGCGTCGACACCTTCGACTACTCGAAGCGCGAAGTCATGATTCCCATGCGCGACGGCGTCAAGCTGAAAACCCTCATTCTGATTCCGCGAGGCGCGCATCGCGCGCCGATATTGCTTACGCGGACCCCCTACGGCGCGACGGAGCGCATCACCAAGAACCGCAGTGCGCACCTGTCCGCGCTGATCGACAGCACCGATGTCGCGGACGATGCCGTGGTCAACGGCGGCTATATTCGCGTGATGCAGGACATCCGCGGCAAGCATGGGTCGGAAGGCGGCTATGTCATGACCCGGCCCTTGCGCGGACCGCTGAACCCGAGCGACGTCGATCATTCGACCGACACCTACGACACCATCGATTGGCTCATCAAGAACATCCCCGAATCCAACGGCAAGGTGGGGATTCTCGGCATTTCGTACGACGGTTTCACATCGCTCATGGCGCTGGTGAACCCGCATCCCGCGCTGCGCGCGGCGGTTCCCATCAATGCCATGGTCGACGGCTGGAGGGGCGACGACTGGTTCCACAACGGCGCATTTCGTCTCGACAGCCTGACTTATTTTCACGGCCAGGAAGCGACTCGCGACAGCAGCCTCGCCTGGTGGACCGATCACTATGATGATTATGACGCCTGGTTGAGCGCGGGCTCGGCGAGCGGCATGGCGCGGCTGCACGGTCTCGAGCAAGTGGGCTTCACCGCCAAGGTCATGAACCATCCCGCCTATGACGCCTTCTGGCAGGAGCAGGCGCTGGATAAGATCCTCGCCAAGCAAGGCGTGGCAGTTCCCGTCATGCTGGTGCACAGTCTGTGGGACCAAGAAGATATCTACGGCAATATCGCCCTTTACAAGGCGCTCAAGGCGCAGCAGCCCGAGAATCCCAATCTCTATCTGGTCATCGGACCTTGGTTTCATCACCAGGAACGGCTCGACGGCAGCGCCATAGGGCAGATCCGCTTCGGCAGCGACACGGCCCAGTATTTCAGGCTGCACGTGCTGCGGCCGTTCCTGGATCATTACCTCGAGGACGATGCCGCGCCTGTGGGGATAACGCCCGTCACTGCCTTCGAGACCGGCACGAATCGCTGGTTGGCGCTGCCCGCTTGGCCGAGCGGCTGCGCGGCCGGATGCGGCATCGACCATCAGCATCTCTACCTGCAGCCCGGCGGCCAACTGCACCTGGGTTCCTCCGTCGCCGCGGCTTCCGTCTTCGAGTCCTACGTCTCCGATCCCGCCAAGCCGGTTCCGTACCTGCCGCGCCCCATCCACATTGGCGGCGACGATGGTGAAGCGAGCTGGCAAACCTGGCTGGTGAGCGACCAGCGAGACGCGGCGGCGCGAACGGATGTCCTGAGCTTCGCCACACCGGTGCTCACAGAGAGCTTGAAAATCAGCGGCGAACCCATTGTCAACCTCATCGCCTCGACCACCGGGACCGACGGCGATTTCGTGGTGAAACTGATCGACGTCTATCCGGACGAAGTCGGGCGCGAACCCAAGATGGGCGGCTATCAGCTGATGATTTCAGCCGATATTCTGCGCGGGCGGTACCGCGAATCCTGGAGCACGCCTACGGCCATTCCGGCCGATCAGAAGCAGGTGTATCGTTTTGCGCTGCCGACCGCCAACCACGTGTTTCTGCCCGGCCACCGCATCATGGTCCAGGTGCAATCGAGCTGGTTTCCGCTGTACGACAGAAACCCGCAGAGCTATGTCGACAATGTCTTTTTTGCCAAACCCGCCGACTACAAGAAGGCAACCATCAAGATATTCGACGGCGGCTCCAGCGCGAGCTTCGTCGATCTGCCGGTGGTGAGCCGCGGAAGCGGTACCTAGACCAAGGTGCAGTAGCGCGCGCTGCCCCTATCCATCAGCCCCTGCGAGCGAGTCGGCTTCATCGCCGACTCGCTCGATCCAAAGCCATCTATTAGCTATTTATTACGCCCTTCAGGTTCGTGCTTGTCGTTCTTCGGCGGCTTGGGTTGCTGCTGCTGCGGCTGCGGCCTCGCCTGCTGCGCCTGTGGCTGCGGCCGTGACTGCTGCTGTACCTGCGGCTGCGGCCGTGGCTGCTGCGCGGGCTGCTGAGGGTTCGCTCCCGGCGGTCTCGCACCAGCTTGCGGATGCATCGCTGCATTGGGCGGCGGCGCATGTGCCGCATTCGCCTGAGCGCCCGCCGGCGGCGCGCCCCAACCGTTGTTGGCGTGCGGCGCTCCCGGCGCCGGCGACCCCAGTGCCCGCGGGGGCGGGGCAACTGCGCCGTGCGCACCGACGACTCCCGGTGCGTTGAAGGCGGCGGGTCTGGGCGTGGCCGCAATCGCGGGATGACCGCCGTTGGCTTTCGCGGCCAGCACGGGATTGCGGACGGCCTCCTCAACGTGCTGGCGCTGCATGGGCGTTGCCGCCACATGCGACTCGTGCGCAGCCGCTCTTTCCTGGGGGGTCGGCGCGGCAGCAACACCGCCGGCGCCGCCGTTGTAGCTCACCTTGTTGACGGTGACATTGTTGATGACGGTCTCGTTGTACGTGTTGTGCACATTGGTCACGTTCACGTTGTTGACGGTCCGGTTGTAGGCGAATGAATTGCCTGCCCAGCGTCCGCCGACGAACCCGACGCCCCCGTACCCGAATCCGTAGTTCACGCCGCCGTAGAATCCGACATGGGGTCCCCAGTAGCCGGCGTGGAATGCATAGACGCCGCCGACGAAGCCCCAGTAGCCGGGGGTCCAGAGCACGCCGACTCGCGGCGGCTGCACCCAGGTTCCGGGCACCCAGTAATATCCGCCGCCGCCCCAGGCCCAATACCCCGGCGTCCACAGATACCCATCCTCGGGGCAAGGCGGCTGCTCGTAATCCGGCAAGGGCGGAGGGGGTTCGGTCGCACGCACCTCGACGTCGACCGCCGGCTCTTCGTAGGCCGGGGGCGGGGGTGGCTCATAAACACGCGGAGGAGGTGCATAAACCCGTGGCGGCGGAGTCGCGACGACGCAGCCGCCGAGCAGGGTTGCCGCCGACAATGCCAGCGCGGCCAGCGGCAGCGCGACGTGAATAGGACTGTTCCGTGATGTGCTCATAGTGCCCCGCCAAATTGAGGTTGTAGCCACAGCGTACCCGGGCGTACGCCGTCCATAGGCGTATAACGTCACACTATGAGGGTCAGCTAGTTCCGTGAAGCGTTTGTAACGCGCCGGGTGGGCATGTCTGCGCTTGGCGACATCTTCTTAGCGCTAACGCGCCCTATTGACGGGGTGAGGACACCCCGTCCCGTAACTGCCCGGGGCGGGCAGGCAAGACTAAGGAAATCACTTCTCAGCTAGACCGCCCGGTATCACAGGGATACCGGGCCATGCCGCCTCGAGCCAGGAGCCTGTCTGACTAATGATGCGCCTGCTGCGGCCGCCCCACAGCGGCATCTTTTTGCGATCCTTTCGCTTACATAGTGCTCACTATGCGCGCGAAACGATCGCAAAAATCTGCTCGCTGTGGGTCATTGCGCTGCGCAGTCCCTGCTCCGCGCAAGCCCTGGGCGACCATCCATGGTCGCCCGTGCGACGCATGCGTCGCACCCTCGCGACGGCGATCATTAGTCAGACAGGCTCCTATCCGTCGATGTTGCGCTTGAAGGTTTCGGGCAGAAGAAACAGACCCACGATCAAGGTCGCACCCGCCACGACGATGGGGTACCAAAGCCCGTAATAGATATCGCCGGTCGCAGCCACCATCGCGAACGCCGTGGTCGGGAGGAATCCTCCGAACCAGCCGTTGCCGATGTGATACGGCAGCGACATGGCGCTGTAACGAATTCGGGTCGGGAACAGCTCAACCAAGAGAGCGGCGATCGGTCCGTACACCATGGTCACGTACAGCACCAGAATGAACAAAATCAAAACCACCATCGGTTTGTTGATGGTCGCCGGATCGGCCTTGTCCGGGTATCCCACCGCCGACAGCGCAGCCTTCGTCTCCTTTTGGAACGCCGCAATCGCCGCCTTGCGCTCCGCGCCCGTCACGACTTTCGGATCGGGCGCGGTCAAGGTGGTCGCGCCGCTGCGAATTTGCGCCACCGTCCCGGCGGGCGCATCCACTCTGCGGTAAGACACTCCGGCCTTCGCCAGATAGCTCTTCGCGATATCGCAGGACGTCGAATCGAATTTGTTCTTGCCGATGGGGTCGAACTGGAACGAGCACTGCGCCGGATCGGCAATCACCGTGACCGGCGACGAGGCTTGCGCCGCGTACAGGGCCGGATTCGCATACCGCGTGAGCGCTTCGAACAGCGGGAAATAAGTCAGCAATGCCAGCAGGCAGCCCGCCAGTATGATGGGTTTTCTGCCGATCTTGTCCGACAGCCAGCCAAAGAATATGAACCCGGGGGTGGCCAGCACCAGTGCGATCGCCGTGAGTATGTTCGTGGTCGCACCGTCGACGCGCAGCATTCTCTCCAGAAAGAACAAGGCGTAGAACTGCCCCGTGTACCACACCACGGCCTGGCCCATCACTGCTCCGAGCAGGCAGATGATCACTATCTTGAGGTTGCCCCACCGCGCGAAGGCTTCCGTCAGCGGCGCCTTCGAAGCGCCGCCGGTGCCTTTCATCTTGAGAAACACCGGGCTCTCCGCCAGCTGCATGCGAATCCACAGCGAAATGGCGAGCAGCAAGACGGATACCAGAAAGGGTATGCGCCAGCCCCACACTTTGAACGCGTCCTCGCCGACCAGGGTGCGGGTACCGATGACCACCAGCAGCGCGGCAAACAGCCCGAGTGTCGCTGTGGTCTGAATCCAGCTGGTGAATAGCCCGCGCTTGCCGTGCGGCGCATGCTCGGCGATATAGGTCGCGGCTCCGCCGTATTCGCCGCCCAGCGCCAGTCCTTGCAGCAGGCGCAACACCACCAACATGATCGGTGCGGCGACGCCGGCGGCGGCGTAATTCGGCAGCAGACCGACCGCGAACGTGGCGCCGCCCATGATGCTCATGGTGATCAAGAAAGTGTACTTCCGCCCCACCAGGTCGCCCAGTCGTCCGAATACCAACGCGCCGAACGGCCGTACCGCGAAGCCGGCCGCAAAGGCCGCCAGAGCGAAGATGAAGCCGGTGGTGTCATTGACGCCCGAGAAGAATTGGGCGCTGATGATGGTCGCCAGCAGGCCGTAGAGGTAAAAGTCATACCATTCGAACACCGTGCCGAGCGATGATGCCCCGATCACCAACCACGCATCGCGCGTCGCCCCTAGGTCGTCGGGCAAAGCTGCGGTCGCAGACGTGCTAGCCATACAATCCCCCTGGTTAAGATCGATTACGCCGTCAACCCCGAGTCTATCGCTTGGGCGGCGCCGCGGTGATGGCCGTCCGCAGCTCGTCCAGTTTCGTTTTGATCACCGCCGCGTTATCCGGACCCATTCGGATCAGCAGTTTCTGCCCGGCGGGACGCGCCTCGAGCGCCGGATCGGCAAAGACATACATGACGTTCGGCCGAGCCAGCGCGATGGGTCCCGCAGGCTGCGGTGTCTCCAGCAGCATGTCGATGACCTGCACCAGCCTGTCGTTGAAGTAGCCGTTCGGATACCCCAGATCTTGATACGCCTGCTGAAACAGCGGATAGAAGCGGATATAGACGGCGGCGACCTGCCGCATGTCGAGCTTGCCGATCACCGCGACCATGGGCTGGTAGCGCGCGAAGTTTTGCGGATTGAGGGTCGCGTGCAATTCATCGCCGTCGGCGACGAACGAGCCGCCGGCGGCGGCGGTCGGCCGCTTTTGTACCGCAACTTTCTGGCGCGGCAAATTGTCGATCGTGACCACCAAGTGACGGATGATGCTCTCGGGCAGCAGGTAGTCCTTCACCGCCGCGGGTCCAACGACCTGGCGAAGAGCGTCGCCCAACGCCGGGTCGCTGTCGGCGAGCGACGGCAGCGGGGCCGTCGAGGCCGGCGCCTGGCCTCCGGGCAATGGATGCTGGATGGCGGGTTCCGCCGGCGGCTCGGCGGGCGGCGGCGTCTGCGCCGCCTCGGGCGGGCGCGCGGGCTCCGCATGTCGGCTTTGCAGGTAGTACCAAGTCCCCGCGGCGACCACGACCACCGCGACCGCCACTCCGATAACCGGCTTATTGATCATCCATACTCCATTCAGCTAGCCCGCACCCGCCCTTGGCATGCGCATTTGCAGTTCGTGTCGGCGATAGTCGATGACCAGCGTGTCGAGCAGCCCCAGGGCATCCATGCCGATCAATATCGCAGGCTCGTTCAACAGTTTCCACTGCTTGAAGATATACATGTCGGCGAACGTGACGCCGGAATCGCGAATCTGGATGGAGCCGATTTCAATCGCGGGCATGGGTATGATGACGCCGTCCTGAATGTCCTTGGTCGCCCCGATGATCTGGTCGGGCTTCCCCCTGCCCTGCATACTGCGCCGATTCAGCGCGGCCCGCAGCGCAAGATTCGCGATGGTGGTCTGCCCGCCCGTATCGATGATGGCCTTGACAGGCACATCGCCGATGCGCGCGTTGACGACCACCAGGGTTTGGCGGATGGCGTGAAACGGCACGTCCACGAAATCTCGAGGGGATCTCTCGTTGCGCGAATAGGTGATGACGATCCTGTCGTGACGAAAGTCGATGAAAATGCGCTTGCCGGCCAGACCTTCGGCGCCGAGTATCCCCTGCGCGCCGCCCAGGGCATCCGGCACGATCGGCAAGATGGGGGAATCCACCGCGAGATCCCCGACGGTCAGGGTATTCACACGAATGGTCGGCACCGTGGCGAAGCCCGTAACCCCGCGCAGTATCACGGGCGGCGACTGATCCAACGGAATTCCGAGCGCGAGCGCAACGAGCGCAGTGACGGCGCTATGACTTGCGCCGGTGTCGAGCACCAGCCGGAACGGCCCGTGCCCGTTGATCATCACCGGCGCCCAGATGCGCCCGATTTGATCGCGTCGGGTGGGCGACACGTAGCGCGGTTCGGGCGCCTCGACCATGATTTCCGTGAGTTCTTCGATGGCGGCGGCGTCCGGCGGCGAAACTTCGGGGACCGTGCCGCTCGCCCATTGCGGCCCTAGAGCAAGCGTGGCGATCAGCGCGACGCCGCCACCACCACCGCACCGCGGCCTCCGGTGATGCCATGGGTCGAGAAATCCGCGAGCCACGTTGTTCACTGCTGCAACCCCTTAGGCTTGAGCATAGCACCGGGCCCTCATATCTCAAAGGCGGCGGCCGGTCGGAAATTCTCGAGTTTGCGTTGCTCGAGAACCGCTTGCATAGTGCCCGGGGTGCATCACTTTCAGGCCGGCGATGAACACATATCAAAATTTATCTGAACTACAGGCGCTCATCGGTTCAACCCTGGGGACCAGCGACTGGTTCCACATCGATCAATCACGCATCGATCAGTTTGCGGCGGTGACCGGCGACGACCAGTGGATTCACGTCGATCCGGTGCGCGCAGCGGCCGGGCCCTTCCGTTCGACGGTGGCCCACGGGCATTTGACGCTCAGTTTGCTGCCCGTCATGGTCAGGAGCGCATTCACGGTCGCCGATGTGCGCATGACCGTCAACTACGGTCTCAATCGAGTGCGGTTTCCGGCGCCCGTGCCCACGGGAAGCCGCTTGCGGGGCCATTTCAAACTTCTGACTTTCGAGCCCATTCCCGGCGGCGCGCAGGTCGTCGTCGAAGTGACGTCGGAACGCGAGGGTCACTCAAAGCCGGTGTGCGTGGCCGAATCGGTGGCGAGACATTACGTCCGGACTTGAAGGGATCGACCGCGCGGACCTGAAGCAATCGGCAGGCGTCGTTGCATCAATGCGCGCTCAGAGTCTTCACATGCGCCACCGCGCTGCGGCCGAGGGCCGACAGGTTGTAGCCGCCCTCGAGCATGGAGACGATGCGCCGCTGTGAATGCCGCGCCGCCAGCGCCATCAATTCACCGGTGATCCACGCATAGTCGGCCTCGACCAGCGCCATACCACCCAATAAATCCTCGCGGTGGGCGTCGAATCCTGCGGAGATGAGCATCATCTGCGGCTTGAAACTCTCCAGCGCCGGCAGCCAGTGCGCTTCCACGGCTTGCTTCGCCGCGGCGCCGCCGCTGCCTTCGGCCAGCGGCACGTTGATCATGTTGGGCGCCGGATTGGCCGTGCCGCTGTAGGGATAAAAGGGGTGCTGGAAGAAACTCGCCATCAGCACGCGGTCCCGCCATTGCGGCGGACTGAACATATCCTCGGTGCCGTTGCCGTGGTGAACGTCGAAGTCGATGATCGCAATCCGCTCCAGGCCTTTTTTCTCGAGAGCGTACGCGGCGGCGACGCCGATATTGTTGAAAATGCAAAAGCCCATCGATCGCACCTGCGTCGCATGATGGCCGCAGGGCCGCACCGCGCAGAACGCATTCACGGACCGCCCCGCCATCACCTCATCGATCGCCAACAATCCCGCCCCTGCCGCGCGCCGCGCCGCGCTCAAGCTATGGGGGTTCATCGCGGTATCGGGATCGAGCTGCACGTACCCTTCGGTGGGCGCATTCTCGAATATCAGATCGACGTAGGCCGGACGATGCACTCGCTTCAGGTCCTCGGCCAGAGCCATGGGCGCCTCCAGGCTGCGCACCTCATCGAGCATTCCGGACGAGTGCATGTGTTCATTGATGGCATTCAAGCGGGCCGGACACTCGGGGTGGCCCGCGCCCATCTCATGCCGCAGACAATCGGGATGGGTGATATAGGCTGTCGTCATACGGCAATTCTACCCTCGATGGCGCCGATGATACATCCGAATAGACGGGCGGCTAGGGGCTCACTGCTCCAGCGCCAGCCAAACCGACTTCGGCTCGGTGAAATTCTCGATCGCGGACTCGCCGTGCTCTCGGCCGAAGCCGGACTCCCCGGATCCGCCCCAGGGCAGGCGCACGTCGGTATATCCGTAGGTGTTGATCCATACGGTTCCCGCTTTCAGGCCGGCCGCCATGCGATGCACGCGGCCGGTGTCGGAGCTCCACACGCCCGCTGCAAGGCTGTACGCGGTGCCGTTGGCAATGCGCAGGGCGTCCGCCTCGTCATCGAAGGGAATCACGGCGAGCACCGGACCGAAGATTTCTTCCTGCGAGATCCGCATTTCGTGCTCGACGTTCGCAAACACCGTGGGCTCGATGAAGTAGCCCTCGTCGCCGAGGCGCGCACCCCCCGTCACCGCCGATGCGCCTTCCGCCTTGCCGATCTTGATGTAGTCCAGCACCGTCTTCATCTGACCGGCCGAAATCACCGGCCCCATCGTGGTTCCGGGTGCGCTCGGATCGCCGACGCGGATGGCGCGGGCGCGCTCCGCCAGGCGTTGCACCACTTCGTCATACACCGGACGCTGAACCAAGACGCGCGAGCCGGCGGAGCACACCTGCCCGGCGTTGAAGAATATTCCCGACGCCGCGGAGCGCGCCGCCCGGTCCAGATTGGCATCCGCGAAAATCACGTTGGCGGATTTTCCGCCGAGTTCCAGGGTTACCTTTTTGAAGTTGCCGGCGGCGCCTTGCAGAATTCCCCGACCGACTCTTGGCGAGCCGGTGAAAGTCACCTTGTCGACGCCGGGGTGCTGCACCAGCGCCTCGCCGACCACACTCCCCTTGCCGCATACCACGTTGAGCGCGCCCGGCGGCAGGCCCGCTTCCAGAAACAATTCGGCGGCGCGCAGCATCGAGAGCGGCGTGAGGTCTGCGGGTTTGACCACCAAGGTGCAGCCGCACGCCAGCGCCGGCGCGATTTTCCACATCCCGATCATGAGCGGGAAATTCCACGGCACGATGGCCGCGACCACGCCGACCGGTTCACGCACGGTGTACGTCAGGGCGTCGGGCCGCGCCGGTATTACCTGCCCCGTGATCTTGTCGCACCAGCCCGCGTAGTAGCGAACCGTATCGATGACTGCGGCCATGTCCTGCCGCCGTACCGCCGCCAGCGGCTTGCCGGCGTCCAAGCTCTCCAGCTCGATGAGCTCTTCTTGATGCTGTTCGAGAAGCGCTGCGGCGCGCTGCAGAATGCGGCCGCGTTCGGCGGCCCGCATCCCGCCCCAGACTTTGAGCGCCGCCCGGGCCGCGCTCACGGCAAGATCGACATCGGCTTTGCCGCCCTGGGCCACCTCGGCAATGGGCTGCTCGGTGGCGGGATTGATGTCGATGGAATACTCGCCGCTGCCCGGAGCAACGTGCTTGCCGTCGATGAACAATTCGTAGTGATCAAGATCAACTCTGCGATCCATAAAACTTTCTCCTCGCTTGGGCGCCGCCTCGAACGCGGCATCTCCAACCGAAATCGGGGGATTTCAGTGTGGATGCAAGGGAGAGATTCTTCTAATCGTTTGCGCGAATACGGCGATAAGCGCGATCAATCACGCGTAGGCGGCGAATCAACGAGCGCCAAGTCGAATCGGGACTGCAGATTGAGACTGCGCGCAATTTCCCACACCGCGCCCGTTATAGGCGCGAGCGCCGGCTGGTTGCGCGCGATCAGACCGATGGCACGGGTCAGCTGCGGCAGCAGCGGCCGCGCCCGTACCCGGTTCTTGAGATCGAAAAAATTGAGCAGGCTGTGGGGAACGATGCTGAACAGCCCGGCTTCGCTCACGTGGGCATACAGCGAAAACAACGAATCGGTCTCGAGAATGACCGTCGGCTGTACGCCGGCTCGCCGAAAGGCGGCCTCGATGACCTGCCGATTGCGCATCTTTCCGGTCAGCAGGCACAGCGGCAGCCGTGCCGCCTGTTCCCACGTCAACGCGGGCTCGAGCGGAACTTTGCGGTCGGCCAGCAATACGTATCGCTCATCGAACAGAGGCAGCTTTTCAAATCCCTCGATCACCTTGTCATCCAAGTATGTCAGGCCGAGATCGAGCTCGAACTGATCCAGCTGACCGGCGATGGCGTCGGCGGTCAAGGAGGACAGCGTGTAGCGAATATTCGGATACGCGGAGAGACACGGCGCCGTCAAGTAGGCAGCGACCGGCAAGGTTGTCGGTATGGCTCCGATGCGCAGCGTCCCGGTCATGGTCGATTTCGCGACGGTCGCGTCCTCGCGCATGTTGGACAGCGAGGCCAACGTCTGCTGCGCCCAGGTCAGGACTCGTTCGCCCTCGATCGTCAGGCCCAAATACCGCCGTCCGCGTTGGACGATCATCACGCCCAGCTCCTTCTCCAAACCGCGGATCGCCGAGGAGAGCGCCGGCTGCGACACGTGGCAAGCCTCGGCAGCCTTGGCGAAATGCTTTTCGCGGGCGAGAGTGACGAGATATTCGAGCTGGCGAATGAACATGATTGACGCTGCGCGAGCGCAGAGCGCTGCGCGTAGTAATGAGGCTGCCTAAGCGACGGCGCTCAGACGGCGGTGTGTCTGGTCCCCACCGCTATGACCACTCCAGGAGTTCCCATCGGAAGCCGCTTTCATTGTAGGGCTGATCCACCAATGAATCGTCCAAATAATAGCTGCCGGTGCTCTCGCGGGCGACCCAGCGGCCCACCTCCGGCGCGAACCAAAGCGTCTCCTGACGCACCGAATCCGTCCGCGAGAAGTCGCCGCTCCGAAATTGAATCATGTTGGAGTACCGAAGCGCCCTGAATTGCCCGGCAGGCACGCTGATCGTCTCCCAGGCATGCGCTTTCATCGTCTGTTCCCAGGGCAACCCGTCTTGATCGGCCGGTGTCTTGTATTTGGTGCTGATGTGAGTTTGCCAGCCGGGCCGCAATTGCGTCGGCCACAGGGGAATCGGCATCTCGTACACCTGGACTTGGCTCCAGTGCGGATCCACCGCCACCATCCCCCACGGATCCTGTATCTCGCTCGGGAGCGCACCGGCGGGGGTGTCGCGA
>DASWEO010000003.1:0-3806 GCA_036394715.1 Steroidobacteraceae bacterium | reverse complement strand
CGCCGGAATCCGGCCATTCTGCTTCGCCGCAATGATTCCCTCGCACAGCGGCAGAATTCGCCGATCCCGCGTGAATGTGAATATATCGTCCTGAAATATGATCGTGCGTGCGCGCGGATGCGCCGCCATGATGCGCTCGATCATGGTCAGACATTCGTCCGCCTCCAGACGCGCGATGGATGCAACACTCCCCTCCGCCTCGTGCAAGAAGTTGGTGGCGGAACAGAACGTGCAGCCCATCGGGCAATAATTGAGCGTGATCAGCCGCACCGAGCGAATTTCGGCAAGGTGCGCTTCGCGCGCGGCCTTGCTCGGCAGCGCCCCAATGCGATACGCCGACTCCAGGCGCTCCCAGTAGGCCGAATACGGCATCTCGTCGTAGGGTGTGCTGTAGATCGCATCGCGAAGCTCGCCCCGATTCAGGGCACGCTGCGGTATGGAAAGGATATTGCCGTCCTTGCTCCGCGATGCCGTTCCGGCGATGCCGCCTGCCGGCTGACCCGCGCGCAGACGCGCCACCAACTCCAGCAGCGGCCGTTCGCCTTCGCCGAGAACGATCAAGTCGAATGGGCCGAGCTCGAACATCAGATCCGGACGAAAGGTTGCTTCCATGCCGCCCGCAACAATCAGCGCTTCGGGCCGCACCCGGCGTACGATGTGCGCAAGCTCCAAATCGAATCGCAACGTCATCCCCGTGGTAGAGACACCCACGATGTTCCATGGACCGCCGAGGAGCTCGCACTCGAGCGCGCGTTGCGGCGGCTCGCGGCAGCAGTTCGGATCGAAGACCTTGGTCTCGATTCCGGACGATTCGAGTACACCCGCAAGCCGCCAGACACCCAGCGGCGGGGCGAGGAAGGTATATTCACCGCAATGCGGATCGTAGGGACCGATCAGCAAAACCCTGGGTGAGCCTGAAGTCATTCTTGGAGGCTGGCCCATGGCGGTTTCTCGTGTTCCCCCGTGTTTTTGTTGATTAAAAAATGCGCGTTTCGCGGGAAGAAATCATCAGGTAAACACCTCAGCGACCGGCGACAAAATCATCAGGTAAACACCTCAGCGACTGCAGCGCCGCAGTCTCCACTCTCCCCAGTGGCGTTCCACACGGTGGCGCTTCACATAACTTTACGTGCCGCACAACTGCGGCTAACCGAGGCCGCGCAGACTATTCATCGTGTTCCCACCACGATGAGAGGATTGACCATGACTACCCCATTGCCGACCCCCGGCGGGCCCTCGTTGCGTCGTCTCCTGTTCAACCGTTACACCCTGGTTGCATTCGTCGCCGGTGCCGTCCTGGCCGCCGGCGTCGGCGCCTCCGCTCTCAGCGGCATGGGCGGCTGCCATCACGGAATGATCATGGACGGTACGCACAGCGCCGCCGAGGTATCCGCCCACGTCGATCACATGCTCAAGCATTTCTATGTGGAAATCGACGCCACCGATGCGCAGAAGGCGCAGATCGGTCCGCTGGTGAAACAAGCCGTGGACGACCTGATGCCGCTGCATGCGCAGCTCCACACCGCGCATACCCATGCCATGCAGGCCCTGACGCAGACCGCCATCGACCGCGGTTCGCTGGAAGCCGCGCGCGTGGAACATCTGCAGCTGGCCGACCGGGCCTCCAAGCGCATGACGCAGCTCATCGCGGATGTGGGCGACGTGCTCACGCCGACGCAACGCAAGGCACTGGCCGACCACCTGGAACGCATGCACGGAATGCCGCATTCGTGACATGCTCTGGTGTACTCGTCCCACAGGCTCTACAGTCGTTGCCTAGATGGCCGAGCGCATCCTGTTGGTCGAAGACGATCCCCGCCTGGGCGAAATGCTCTCTGAGTATCTCGGCCAGGCGGGATTTCGCATAACGATCGCCCCGCTCGGCGCCAAAGCCCTGGAGCTTTTGTCCGGGGCGGAGTACGACGCCGTCGTGCTCGACTTGATGTTGCCCGACATGGATGGCCTGGATGTGTGCCGGCAGCTGCGCGCCACATCCGACACGCCGGTGCTGATGCTGACCGGGCGAGGCGACGCGATCGACCGCATAGTCGGGTTGGAACTCGGTGCCGACGACTACGTGCCGAAACCCTTCCAGCCGCGCGAACTGCTCGCGCGGCTGCGGGCCATCCTGCGGCGCCGTGTCCGCGGGCCAAGATCCGCCGAACCATCGCTGCACTTCGGCCGGTTGGAAATCGACATCGCCGCGCGCGCCGTGCGCCTGGACGGCGTACCGTGTGAGCTCACCGGTTATCAGTTCAATTTATTGGTGGCGCTCGCAGAGAAGGCCGGCCGCGTGCTATCGCGCGAAGCGCTCATGGACCTGGTAAAAGGGGAGCGCCTGGAAGCCTTCGACCGCTCGATCGACGTGCACATGTCGCGCATCCGCGCGGCGATCGAGGACGATCCGAAGAAGCCGCGGCGCGTCATCACGGTACGGGGGACGGGCTACGTGTTTGCCAAAGTGCAAGACTGATGTTGCGCCTGTACCTGCGATTTTACGTCGCACTGGTCGCGAGTCTCCTCCTGTTCGTCGTCGCGATCGTGGCATTGTGGAATTTCACCGGCGGTCCCGTGGAGCAAGCAAGCATCACGCTGGGCAGGCTGGTGCAGAGTGTGCTCCCGCCGGCCGATTCACCGGTTGCCGAACAGCAAGAGGCGCTGCGGCGGCTGGCGACGGGACTCAATGGCGATGTGACCTTGTTTGACCGCGACGAATCAACCGTCGCCGCAATCGGCCGCCCCCTGCCCCCGCCCGGGCCCAAGCGCCGCGGGACGTCCATGGCTCATTCGGACCGGGGACCCGTCTCTTACGTCCGACTGACCGACGGCCGATGGTTGGCCGCGAGCGTGCCGATCGGGTACGGACACCGGAGATTCATATTCCATATCATGTTGGTGGTGCTCGCGCTGGCGATCGGTGTCGGCGCCTTTCCCATCGTGCGGCAGATCACCCGGCGTCTGGAGCGCTTGCAGCGTGGTGTCGAATCGCTCGGCGCCGGCGACCTCGCGGCACGCGTCGCAGTGGAAGGCCGCGATGAAGTGGCGCGGCTGGCCGCGAGCTTCAACCGCGCCGCTGGTCAGATCGAGCAGCTGGTGCAAGGCCACAAGGCTCTGCTGGCCAACGCTTCGCACGAGTTGCGCACCCCGGTGGCGCGCATCCGATTGGCCGTGGAGCTGATGAAGGATTCCGCCGACGCGAAGCGCAAGATTGGCCTCGAGCAGGACATCGCCGAGCTCGACTGGCTGGTGGACGAGATCCTGCTGGCCAGCAGGCTCGACACCGTGACCGAAGCTGTGGCGACCGAAGAGCTCGATCTCTTGGCGCTTGCCGCCGAGGTGTGCGCCCGCTATGACGATGCCCAGCTCGAGGGCGCAATGATCAGCATCCATGGCGATGCCCGCTTGCTGCGCCGACTGTTGCGCAATCTTCTGGAAAACGCCCGCCGGCATGGTTCCCCGCCCACCCGGGTGCGGATCGCGCGCGATGCCGCCGCCGCCATCATCACGGTATGGGACAGCGGTCCCGGCGTGCCGCCGTCGGAATTTGAAAACGTATTCCGGCCCTTCTATCGCCCCAAGGATGCTCCCGACCGCGGCGGAACCGGGCTGGGTCTGGCATTGGTACGGCAAATCGCGCGCCGCCATGGAGGCGATGCTCGCTGCAAGGTGATGGACGACGGTCGAAGTTGCTTCATCGTGACCTTGCCGGCGTGAAGGACGCTGTCGGGCTCGCCCTCATCGGGTGGCCGCGAGCCCGTCCGGGTTGTTGATCCGGCACAGCCGGAAGAAAAGTGGGGTGATCCACC
>DASWEO010000002.1:0-2835 GCA_036394715.1 Steroidobacteraceae bacterium | reverse complement strand
TCCAGCCATTCGCCGATCGGTTCCCACTGCTTCCAATCCGGCCATGCGAGATATTCAGGCAGTTCCAGCACGCCCATTCCGCGCGCGTAGGCGCGCACGTAATTCTGAGCCTCCCGCAGGCTGCCCAGATAGGGCACTTTGAGCTTGCTCAGATACTGATCCAATTCTTCGTAGATCAGCGTGTATTCGCGGACTCGATTGGCGAGGACGGCCAACCGCGCTTGCTTGCGCGACACCTTGCCGATTTCGAGCAATTCCGCCATGAAGTGTCCGCAGGCCTTCATGTCGATACTGGAAGGCAGCACCGGCACGATGATGGTTTCGGCGCGGCGCACCAGCTCATTGAGCTCGGTGCCATGGACGCGGGCAGGCGCATCGATCACCAGGATGTCGGTTGCGCGCGTTACATTGCGCAGACCCTCGTCGTAGGCCGCAACGCCGCTGATGGCGGGCAAATCGGCGGGGCGTTGCGCCAGCCAATCGAGGCTGGAACGCTGCGGGTCATAGTCCGCGATGCAAACCTGGTGACCCTCGCGGGCGAAAAACACTGCAATATTGGTAGCTAAAGTACTCTTGCCGCAGCCGCCCTTCGCGTTCAAAACCATCACGTGTCGCATACATCCCCGGCTTTGTTGTTTTCAGTAAGGTAAAACTCGAAGGTAGTTTGCGCAACCCCCGCTCGCGACAAATTGCCGCATGGGCTATGCTTCGGCGGTATGCGCATCGAGTTTTTGAAGATGCAGGGGTTAGGCAACGATTTCCTGGTATTCGACGCCCCGGCCGCCGCCGACACTCACTTGGACTCGAGCAGACTGCGCGCCCTCGCCGATCGGCACACCGGCATCGGCTTCGATCAAGCGCTGATGCTCGAGCCTCCCCGTGATGCCGGCAGCCGCGTGTACTATCGGATCTTCAATTCCGACGGCACGGAAGTCGAACAATGCGGCAATGGCGCGCGCTGTATTGCGGCTCTCTTGCACGCGCGCGCGCCGGATTTGGGGCGCGACCTCGTGATGGGGAGCGTTGGCGGCGTCGTGCACGCACGCATCCGAGACGACGGTCTGGTGTCGGTGGACATGGGAGTGCCGAACTTCGATCCGCGCGCGCTGCCGATGAACGCGGCCGACGGCGCAGGCGCGGCCGCTCCGGCGCTCATGTATTCTTTGAAGGTCGACGGCGTGGATGTCGAGATCGGAGCGGTCTCCATGGGCAATCCGCACGCGGTGCTGCGGGTGTCCGATGTGAAAACCGCGCCGGTCGCGCGGTTTGGGCCTAGTATCGAGCATCACCCGCGTTTTCCGAAACGCACCAACGTGGGCTTCATGCAAATCGTGGATCGCGGCCATCTTCGATTACGGGTCTTCGAGCGCGGAGCGGGTGAGACCTTGGCTTGCGGCACGGGGGCCTGCGCCGCCGTCGCCGTCGGCAGGCAGCAAGGGCTTCTGGATGAGGAGGTACGAGTCGACCTGCCGGGCGGTACCGCAGTGGTTTCCTGGACCGCGGCGGGTGAGCATCTGTGGCTCACGGGGCCGGCAACTACCGTGTTTACCGGATCGATCGATATTTAACGTGATGTAGGGGAGCTGAACTATGACCACCAGTCAGGCACGCGGGATCAAGCATGAGAGTCTGAACGACACCAGTGTCGCGGAATATCTGCAGACCTATCCGGACTTCTTCGAGCGCAATTCTCCGCTGTTGATCAAATTGCGCCTGCCGCATCTGCGCGACGTGGGCGCCACGGTGAGTCTGGTCGAGCGTCAGGTCGAAGTCCTGCGCGAGCGCAACCAATCGCTGGAACGCAAGCTGAAAGAACTCGTCGACGTGGCCCGCGCCAATGACGCACTGGCTGATCGCATCCATCGCTTGAGCCAGCGCCTGATTCGCGTGCGCACATTGCCCGAGACCATCAGTGCCGTCGAGGCCTCGCTGCGCGAGGATTTCGATGCCATGCATTCGGTGCTGGTGCTGTTCCTCGAGCAGGCGCCGTCCTTGGAAGCGGCCGCGGGCCGGTTCTTGCGTTCCGGGAATCCCGGCGACGCCGACGTCAAGACCTTCGAATCGCTGCGTGAGTCCGGCAAGCCTCGCTGTGGACAAATCCGCGATGCGCAGCGCGATTATCTCTTCGGCAAGGACTCGGTCGAGATCGGGTCGGTGGCCCTCACGCCCCTCGGGCCCAAGGGGGAGCTGGGAATTCTGGCGATCGGCGCCAGCGATGCGGAACGCTTTCATCCCGCCATGAGCACGGAATTTCTGTCCCGCATCGGCGAGCTCGTGACTTACGCGCTGATGCGCTGAAGCGTTGATCTCGTGGACTCGAGCGAGCGCGAATGGATCGATCGGTTTTTATCCCACCTCGCGCACGAGCGGCGCATGAGCGGGCACACCATCACCGCCTATCGGCGCGATTTGCTCAGCTTGGCGGAATTCGGCGGACGCCGAAAATTGACCGCGTGGAACAGTTTCGATAACGCTCAACTGCGGACGTTTGCCGCCGCCCTGCATGGCGCGGGCCTCTCCCCCCGCAGCATCCAGCGGCATCTGTCGGCGGCGCGGACGTTCTACGAATTCCTGATGCGCGAAGGTCATTGCGCTCGCAATCCGGCGCTCGATGTGCGTGCGCCCAAGCCCAAGAAGCGGCTGCCGGCCACTCTGGATGCCGATCAGATGGGCCGGCTTCTGGCGTTCAGGGTCGACGATTCCCTGTCCGCGCGCGACAAGGCCATCATGGAATTGTTCTACTCCTCGGGATTGCGGTTGGCCGAACTCGTGAGCTTGAGCCTGGCCTCCGTGGACCTCGCGGATCGCACCGTGCGGGTGCTCGGCAAGGGCAGC
>DASWEO010000001.1:0-2036 GCA_036394715.1 Steroidobacteraceae bacterium | reverse complement strand
TCTCGCGAGCTGAACATGGTGAAGGCGATGCCGCGCACACCACGCAATATATCGATGACCGTCCGCAGGCCGGATTGCTTGGAATTCGGCAAATCGACTTGCGTGATGTCGCCGGTGACGACGGCCTTGGAGCCGAAGCCGATGCGGGTCAGGAACATTTTCATCTGTTCGTTGGTCGTGTTCTGCGCCTCGTCCAGAATCACGAACGAATCGTTGAGCGACCGGCCGCGCATGAAAGCCAACGGCGCCACTTCGATCACATTGCGCTCGATGAGTTTGGCCACGCGCTCGAACCCCATCATTTCGTACAGCGCGTCATACATGGGGCGGAGGTACGGATCGACCTTCTGCGACAAATCGCCGGGAAGAAAACCCAAGCGCTCGCCCGCTTCCACGGCCGGGCGCACCAGCACGATGCGCCTGACTTTTTCCGATTGCAGCGCCTCAACCGCACAGGCCACGGCAAGATAGGTCTTGCCCGTGCCCGCCGGGCCGATGCCGAACGTCAGGTCGTGAGTACGGATATTGCTGAGGTATTCGGTTTGATTGGCGCCGCGGGCGCGCACCGCGCCGCGCACAGTGTGCACCTTGAGCTCGTCCGAATCTGCGTTGGGGTCGGTCGTGTTGCTGTCCATATCCAATTCCTGCAGCGCAATGTGCACGCGCTCGGAATCCACCGGCTCGCGCTGCGCGCGTGCGTACAAATCGAGCAGCACCGCTTCGGCGCGCTTGACCGCTTCGCTCAAGCCGACAATTTGAAATCGATTGCCGCGCCTCCTGACTTCGACGCCAAGCCTGGCCTCGATCTGATGCAGATGCTCGTCGAGAGGCCCGCACAGCTCCACCAATCGGACGTTATCCGCCGGAGCGAGCAGCACGTCGCGCGTCATCGCACTGACGCTCACGACGCCCGTCGGTGGAGGTCGTCCAGTCGTCCGCGCAGGGAATTCGGCATAGCCTCGGTAATGATCACGTCCGCAAAGTTGTTGATGAGAGCCATCGGATCGTCCGACGGGCCGTCGAAATTGACCCAGCGATTGTTGTCGGTACGGCCGGCGACCTGCCTTGGGTCGCGCTTGGCGGGCCGCTCGACGAGCACGCGCTGCCGGCTGCCCACCATGCGCTCGGAAATGGCGCGCGCCTGGCCGTTCAGGCGCCGTTGCAGAAGCTCGAGCCGCTGCTGTTTGACCTCATGCGGCACCTCGTCCGGCAGCGCCGCGGCCGGAGTGCCCGGCCGGCGGCTGTAGATGAAGCTGAACGACTGATCGAAGCCCACTTCCGCCACGAGATTCATGGTCGCGATGAAATCTTCGTCCGTCTCGCCGGGAAATCCGATGATGAGATCGGTTGAAATGCAAATATCGGGCCGCACCGCCCGAAGCTTGCGCAGCTTCTGCTTGTACTCGAGCACCGTATGTCCGCGCTTCATCGCAGCCAGTATACGATCTGAGCCGCTCTGCACCGGTAGATGCAGAAAATTATTGAGCTTGGGCACGTTGGCATACGCCTCGATCAGGCTGTCGTTGAAATCGAGCGGGTGCGAGGTGGTGAAGCGAATGCGCTCCACGCCGTCGACCGCGGCGACGAAATGAATCAATGTCGCCAAATCGGCCGGCGTGCCGTCCGCCATAGGCCCGGCATAGGCGTTCACATTCTGGCCGAGCAGCGTTATCTCGCGCACGCCCTGCAGGCTCAGGCGCTTCACTTCCTCGATCACCTGCTCGAAGGGACGGCTGATTTCTTCACCGCGCGTATAGGGTACGACGCAGAAGCTGCAGTACTTGCTGCAGCCTTCCATGATCGAGACGAATGCGGTTGCTCCTGTCGCGCGCGGCTCCGGCAGCCGGTCGAATTTCTCGATCTCCGGAAAGCTGATGTCGATCTGCGGCCGGCCCGACTGCTTCAGCCCCCGCAGCATGGCCGGCAGGCGATGCAAGGTTTGCGGGCCGAACACCAGATCGACGAACGGCGCCCGCGCCGTGATCCCCTCGCCTTCCTGGCTTGCGACGCAGCCGCCGACGCCGATGACCACATGC